>NZ_JBLIYX010000014.1:0-148921 GCF_057480955.1 Pseudomonas sp. P65(2024) | reverse complement strand
GAAGTAAAAGCACCCTGCGAAAGCGTACGCCTCGCAGGGTGCCGGGGTGACCATCTCATTAAGTAACCCGCCGTAAGGGCGGAAAGGTGAATAAGCGTCGACATCACAAATGAATGCGCATACAACTTCAAAAACAAACACTACCCGAAACTAACGAACTAACGAACTAACGAACTAACCAACAGTCAAGCCTTCAAAGCCTTCTTGGGATATATATCGTACCGACTCGACTTCCCCTCCAGACTATGACTCGGCTTGGCCCCCTCGATAATAGGCGCCTTGCGCGGCCGCTTGACCACCACCCGATGCGTGGCCAACGCCAAAGCCGCCTCGAGCAAAGCCGGTGCATCCAGGTCATCACCGACCAAAGGCCGAAACACCCGCATTTCCTTCTTCACCAACGCGCTCTTGTCCCGATGCGGAAACATCGGATCCAGGTAGATCACCTGTGGCGCCTCCCCCTCCCAAGCCCGCATCCGCTCGATCGCATTACCAGTCAACAACCGCATGCGCGCAACGATCGGAGCAATCTCCTCATCGCCACGCGCCCGCACCAGACCATCCTCCAGCAGCGCGGCAATCAACGGCTGACGCTCGATCAGGGTCATCTGGCAACCCAGGCTGGCCAGTACGAACGCATCCTTGCCCAACCCCGCCGTAGCATCGAGCACCTGCGGCCGCACGCCCTGGGCGATGCCCACGGCCTTGGCGATCATCTGCCCGTTGCCACCACCGTACAACCGCCGGTGCGCCGCCTGCCCCTCGACGAAATCCACCCGCACCGGCCCCGGTGCCTGCGGCCCGAGCTGCTGGATCTGCAGCCCCTCGTCCCCCAGCTGCACGGCGAATTCCGCGGCTTCATCGACCAACGGCAAGCCCAGCCGCTCGGCCCATGCCTCGGCCTGCGCCTGGAACTGCGGGGCCAGTGCCTCGACCCTGATACCTGCGCCTTGCTGCTGCTCTACCATCCGTTCCCGCACTCGAAAAAAATTAATGAAACCCCGGCCAGAGCCGATACAGGCAATATCCCGCTATTCTGCCAGAGCTCAACGTCCGCGACTGCCATGTCAGACACTCTTCCCATCGGCTTGACCTACTTGTCGCCCGTCGGCAACTACGGTCGACAGAATACCCAGGCACTGGGTGGCGTCAGCCATCTGTGGCAGGATTTCTTCGCCCGGGCCATGGCAGAGCAGCCGCAAGGCGAAGTCGACTCCTTTAGCCAGGCGCTGATGCAGTGCGACCAGGACAGCGGCGAACCAGTCGGCGGCGCCCGTGCCCTGGCGCTGATCGACGCCCAGCGCGCCCTGCCGGTTCACGACACCGAAGTAACCCCGCCCGAGCCCCTGTTCCTGCCCAAGGCGGAACTGGAAGCCAAGCTGCTGCCGCCCGCCCCCGAGCCCTTCGACACCGTCGAACTGATCGAGCAACAGCGACAACTCGACATCAGCAACAGCTGGCTGCGCCCGGTGGTCATGAGCCAAGGCCACCCCATCGCTGAGCCCGGACCCGGCCCATCGCCACGGCCGCTGTTCCTGCCGATCGCCGAGTTCGAGGCCCATCTGCTCGATCCTGCGCCCGAACCCTTCGACGAGCAGACACTGGCCAAGCAGCAGAACGACCTGGAATTCGATATCCACTGGGCGCGCCCGGTGGTGCTGAACAACGTGCGCGTGCACGCCTGAGTTCAACGGCAGATCTGCCAGAACCCCATGTCCAGGTGAAAGTGGTTGTGGTGCGCGGCGTTGTAGTCCGGCCCCAGTGCCGTGCTGAAGCTTTCGCAGGCCGCCGCCTGCACTTGCCGCAGGAAGTCAGCCTTGGGGCCCTCTCCCCGCCAGTCCTGGGCCAGCACGATGCGCTGCCCATCCTTCAGACGAAAACCACTGATATCAAGCGCATTGGCCGTGGCATGCTGGCTGAGCCGGCCTTGCTTGCGGTGGTAGACATTGCGGCAGGCGAAACTGCCCAGATGATCGACCTGAACCACCGGCTGACCGAACACCCGCTGCGCCGCCGGCTGCAATCCATGCATTTCGAACAGCGAATAGGCCACCGCCAGCGGACAACTGGCGAGGAAGCTGCTGCTCAAGCGCGCCTGCCCGCCCTCCACGCGCCAGACGTTGCGCAACGGGCAAGCGGCCTGCGGCGGACTGTTACTCTGCGGGCGATAACGCAGCGTGGTGGTCTGCAAAGCCTGGCGGCATAGCTCGGGATCGTCGCGCAGGCGCGACAGCTTGTAAGGCGTCAGCAGATTCGGGGGCTGCCGAACATCCAGAGCGGCCCAGGGGTTCCAGGCAGCTGGCGGGCGCCAGCCCATCAACCAGGCGAGCAGCACAACCAACAGCAGGCTGAGCGACGCAATCAGCGCTCTACCCATGGGCCCTCAACGGCGGAACAGGTCGTTGAGCTGGGCAAATGGCAGGGCCTGCTCGCCATAGCCGAAGGTGCCCTGCTCGCGGATCTCCAGCGCGGCCCGCTGGAAGGCGCCCAACGCCGCACGCGCCAGCGACGAGCCGACACTGATGCGCTTTACACCGAGGTCCTGCAGCTGATTCACGCTCAACGGTACCCCCGGCATGCCCATCAGCACATTCACAGGCGTGGGCGCTACAGCGAGCACCACCGCCCGGATCTCGTCGACGCTGCGCAGGCCGGGGGCGTACAGCACGTCCGCTCCGGCCTCGGCATAGGCCTGCAGGCGGCGGATGGTGTCGTCCAGGTCGAGACGCCCGTGCAGCAGATTCTCTGCGCGGGCACAGAGGGTGAAGGGGAAGGACAGGCTGCGGGCGGCCGCGACGGCGGCACGCACCCGTGCCACGGAAAGCTCGAAATCGTAGATCGGTGCATCGCTACGCCCGCTGGCATCTTCGATCGAACCACCCACCAGCCCCGCTTCGCCAGCGCGCTGGATGGTCCGGGCGCAGTCTTCCGGCAGGTCGCCGAAGCCGTTTTCCAGATCGGCCGCCACCGGCAACGGCGTGGCGTCGACAATGGCACGGGCATTGTCGAGGGTCTCCTCGGGCGTCAGCGCGCCTTCGGCATCCGGCCGCCCGAGGCTGAACGCCAACCCGGCACTGGTGGTGGCCAGCGCCTCGAAGCCCAGGCTGGCCAGCATCCGTGCGGAGCCGGCATCCCACGGGTTGGGAATGACGAACGCGCCATCACGCTCATGCAGTGCCTTGAAGGCTTCGGCTCGCAGGGTTTGCACATCCATGGTTCAACCTCCGACGGTCAGATCACAGTAACCCCAGTTGTTCGACCTCAGGGGCACGCGGCAATTCAGGCAGCGCCGCCAAGCCTGGCAACAGGGTCATCAGGCGCTGGTGAAAACGCTGGGCCAGTGCCGCGGCCAGACGGTTGTCCGAGGTATGCAGAAACACATACGGGCGGCGCCCCTCCTCGATCCAGGCGGCGACCTTGTCGACCCAGGGCGTGAGAAAGCGCTCGTTGGCCTCGAGCTCGGGATGGCCGATGAAACGCACCTGCGGGTGCCGGGTAAAGGCCGCCGGGCGCGGCGGCACCTTGGGCTTCTTGGCCTGGGCATGGAGCACGGCGGGCTCGCGCGAAGCGCAGCTGAACAACGCACGCGGATCCAGGCAGATGCGCTCGACACCGCGTTCATGCAACAGGCGATTGAGTTGGCGCTCCTCCTCGCCACGGGCAAAGAACGCGTCGTTGCGCACCTCCACCGCCACCGGCACGCCGATCTCGTCGAGAAAGTGCGCTAGCTCTGCGAGCCGCGTCGGCCCGAACATCGCCGGCAACTGCAGCCAGTAAGGCGACACGCGTTCGCCCAAGGGCGCCATCAGCCGGGTGAAGTCCAGCGCCGAATCGAGCTGTTCGCGCAGGTCGCCCGCGTGGCTGACATCCCCTGGGAACTTGGCGGTGAACCGGAACCCAGCCGGCATGATCTGCGCCCAACGCTCTACCGTGGTTGGCGCGGGGCGGGCATAGAACGTGGTGTTGCCCTCGACGGCGTTGAATACCTGGCTGTACAGCCCGAGGAACTCGCTGGTACGGGCGTCGGCGGGGTACAGGTACTCGCGCCAGGCGTTTTCAGCCCAGGACGGGCAACCGAGAAAGTAAGGGAGGGGTGATGGCGTCATCCATCAAATGTACAGGTCCAGCCCCAGCACTTCCATCTCCCAGTCGGTGAAGCCGGCAGTGGTCAGGTAGCTGGCGAGCGCCGTTGAGGTCCGCCGGTCGCGGGCACGGGGGAAGATCAGGTCCTGCTGACGTGCCGGCAGGTTCTCGCCGCGACGGCTGGCGCGGCTGACCTGCGCGTCGATGTCCTCGATGATCTCGGCGTCGGCTTCGTCGATGGCTTCGTCACGCGCCGGCGCCTTGCGAGGCGCGCGCTTGATGGGGTAGCTCTGTGAGGAGAAGCCGTCGATACGCATGAAAGGGGCACTCAGGATCAATGATGGCAATTTAGCAGCATCAGGAATCCTTCGCTAATGCCCGAACTGATAACTGGACCACAGAACGCGCAAAAGGTTTTATCGTGAACGGCGATAGCCGACGAACTGCGTTCAACGCGCCTTGGGCGTAGCCACATTATCGCGCAGGTAAACCGGTTGCGCCTGCTCGGCGACGACCGCCTCCCCCCGCGCCCAGGCGAAACCGGCCAGAGTGAGGATGTCCAGTGCGCTGGGCAGGGCCACGGCATCGCTGGCCGCGACCTGCACGGCCAGCCGCTCGGCATAGCCCCAGCCGGTGCCGGCGCCGAACCAATCGCCCTCCAAGTCTTGCGGCAGCGCAACCCGATCGGGCGGCAGCACCGTTTCCTGGCCGATCAGACGCATCTCGCCCTGCTCGGCGCGGTAGCAGCCCCAGTACACCTCGTCCATGCGCGCATCGATGGCCGCGGCCACCTGCTGCACGCCTCGCTCACGCAGCGCGCCCTGGGCCAGCGCCGCCAGATTGGACACCGGCAGCACCGGACGCTCGAGAGCGAAAGCCAGCCCCTGGACCACGCCGATGGCGATACGCACGCCGGTGAAGGCGCCCGGGCCACGGCCAAAGGCGATGGCGTCCAGCGCGCTCAGCGCCACACCCGAGTCGGCCAGCAGTTGCTTGATCATCGGCAGCAGTTTCTGCGCGTGCAGGCGTGGGGCCACCTCGTAGTGACTGGTCACCTTGCCGTCGTGCAGCAGGGCGACGGAACAGGCTTCGGTGGCGGTATCCAGGGCCAACAAGGTGGTCATCGAACGAGGTATCCAGGCGACAGGGGAAAAAGAGCGGCAGTATAAACGACAACGGCCCGCAAGCGGGCCGTCGTGACGCACGGTGATGGATCAGCTCAGGGCTGCCAGCACCTTGGCGGTGATCGACTCGACCGAGCCGACGCCTTCGATGTGGCTGTACTTCGGCTTGCCGGCGTTGGCGGCCGACAGCTTCTGGTAGAAGTCCACCAGTGGCTTGGTCTGGCTGTGGTAGACCGACAGGCGGTGACGCACGGTTTCTTCCTTGTCGTCATCGCGCTGGATCAGGTCTTCGCCGGTGACGTCGTCCTTGCCTTCGACCTTCGGCGGGTTGTACTGGATATGGTAGGTACGGCCCGAGGCCAGGTGCACGCGGCGACCGGCCATGCGGCCGACGATCTCTTCGTCGTCCACGGCGATCTCGACCACGGCGTCGATGTCGACACCGGCGGCGACCATGGCTTCAGCTTGCGGGATGGTGCGCGGGAAGCCGTCGAACAGGCAGCCGTTGGCGCAGTCTGGTTGAGCGATGCGCTCCTTGACCAGGCTGATGATCAGCTCGTCGGAAACCAGCTGGCCGGCATCCATGACCTTTTTCAGCTCCAGGCCCAGCGGGGTGCCGGCCTTGACGGCGGCACGCAGCATGTCACCGGTGGAGATCTGCGGAATACCGAACTTCTCGGTGATGAACTTTGCCTGAGTACCTTTACCGGCCCCGGGAGCTCCCAGCAGAATTACGCGCATCTTGTGCTCCTCATATTTTTCTTTGCAAATCAACGGATTCGGCGCACAAGGCCAACTCCGGAAAATCGGACGAGACCGTAAAATCGGTCAAAAGGCTGCTCAAGATACACAGCGCCCGCCCCCCCGACAAGCGTCCAAAAGTGCCAGGAACGGGCCGCCCGCGGCTGGCCGGGGCACGGGTTGCGCCCGGCGCAACCGGCCGTCACGGGTTGGCGCAAGGCCAACCCGGCCCATCACCGAGACCGGTTTCGAACGACCTCAGCCGGTATTGCGCAAACCAGCCGCGATCCCCGCCACGGTCACCAGCAAGGCCTGCTCCAACGGGCTGTCCAGAGCGGCTTCACGGCTGCGCGAGCGCGCCAGCAGCTCGGCCTGCAGGCGGTGCAACGGGTCCAGGTAGGTGTTGCGCAGGCGGATGAATTCCAGGGTTTCCGGGCTGTGCGCCAGTAGCACCGGCTGCCCGGTCAGCCCCAGCACCACCTGGCACGACTGCGACAATAGGTCGCGCAGGTGCGCACCCAGCGGCAGCAGTTCGGGTTGCACCAGACGTTCGTCGTAGGCCTCGGCGATTTGTGCATCGGCCTTGGCCAGGACCATCTCCAGCATGTCGATGCGGGTACGGAAGAACGGCCATTGCTCGCGCATCTGCGCCAGCAGCGTCCCCTGTCCGCGTGCCAGGGCATTGTTCAGCGCCGTTTCCCAGCCCAGCCAGGCCGGCAGCATCAGCCTTGTCTGGGTCCAGCCGAATATCCACGGGATCGCCCGCAGGCTCTCGATGCCGCCGGCGCGGCGCTTGGCCGGGCGGCTTCCCAGCGGCAGGCGGCCGAGTTCCTGCTCGGGGGTGGACTGGCGGAAGTACTCGACGAAGTCCGGGTTTTCGCGCACCACGTCGCGGTAGGCCTTGACGCCATCGGCGGCCAACTGGTCCATCAACGCGCGCCAGGCCGGCTCCGGCGGTGGCGGCGGAAGCAGGGTCGCCTCCAGCACGGCGGCCAGGTAGAGGTTGAGGTTCTGCTCGGCAATGCCCGGCAAGCCGAACTTGAAGCGGATCATCTCGCCCTGCTCGGTGGTGCGGAAACGCCCGCCCACCGAGCCCGGCGGTTGCGACAGGATCGCCGCATGGGCCGGTCCGCCGCCGCGCCCGACCGTGCCGCCCCGGCCATGGAACAGCAGCAGCTCGACCTGGTGCTCGCGACAGATGCGCACCAGGTTCTCCTGGGCGCGGTACTGGGCCCAGGCCGCCGCGGTGGTGCCGGCGTCCTTGGCCGAGTCGGAATAGCCGATCATCACCTCCTGCGGCCCTTGCAAACCAGCGCGGTAGCCCGGCAAACCGAGCAGGCGTTCCATCACCGGGCCCGCGTTGTCCAGGTCGGCCAGGGTCTCGAACAGCGGCACCACGCGCATCGACCGGGTCAGCCCGGCCTCCTTAAGCAACAATTGCACCGCCAGCACATCGGAGGCCGCGCCGGCCATGGAGATCACGTACGACCCCAGCGACGCCGCAGGCGCGGCGGCAATCTCGCGGCAGGTGGCGAGCACCTCGGCCGTCTCGGCCTGGGGCTGGAAATGCGCCGGCAACAGCGGGCGACGGTTGTTCAGTTCGGCCTGAAGGAACGTGATGCGTCGCTCCTCGTCCCACTCGGCATAGCGACCGAGGCCGAGGTAGTCGGTGATTTCCGACAGTGCATCGCGGTGGCGGGCGGCATCTTGGCGCACGTCCAGGCGCACCAGGAACAGGCCGAAGGTCACCGCGCGGCGAAGGCAGTCAAGCAACGGGCCGTCGGCGATCACACCCATGCCGCATTCATGCAGCGACTGATAGGCCAGTTCCAGCGGCGCGATCAGCTCGCGATTGTCCACCAGTACCGCAGCACTGGCAGGTTGTGTGCTCGTCAGCGAGGCATGGGCCCAGGCACGGGTGGCGCGCAGGCGATCGCGCAGTTGCTTGAGCAGGGCGCGATAGGGTTCGGCGCTGTCGCCGACCTTGTCTTTCAGCGCGGCGCTGGCCTGCTGCATGGACAGCTCGGCGGCCAGGCCGTCGATATCGCGCAGGAACAGGTCGGCGGCCATCCAGCGCGCCAGCAGCAGGACTTCGCGGGTGACCGCCGCCGTAACGTTGGGGTTGCCGTCGCGGTCACCGCCCATCCAGGAGGCGAAGCGCACCGGCGCCGACTCCAGCGGCAGGCGCAGCCCGGTGGCCTCGAACAAGGCCGCGTCGACCTTGCGCAGGTGGTTGGGGATCGCCTGCCACAACGAGTGTTCGATGACCGCAAAGCCCCACTTGGCTTCATCCACCGGGGTCGGCCGGGTGCGACGGATCTCCTCGGTGTGCCAGGCCTCGGCGATCAGGCGGCGCAAGCGTTCACGCACCTGCTGGCGCTCGCCGGGAACGAGGTCGCGGTGGTCCTGCGCGGCCAGTTGCGCGGCAATGGCGTCGTACTTCTGGATCAGGGTGCGGCGGGCCACCTCGGTGGGATGGGCGGTAAGCACCAGCTCGATGTTCAGCCTGGCCAGTTGCCGGGCCAGCTCATCGTTGCCGTGGCCCGCCGCCTTCAGCCGCGCCAGCAGTTCCGGCAGCACCCGCGCCTCGAACGGCTCGGGCTGGTCGGCGTCGCGGCGCCGGATAAGCTGATACTGCTCGGCGATGTTGGCCAGGTTGAGAAACTGGTTGAATGCCCGCGCCACCGGCAGCAGGTCCTCCTCGGCCAGGTCGCCCAGGGTCGAGCTCAGTCGCTCGCCCTGCCCGCGCCGGTCGGCCTTGGCGCTGTGGCGGATGTCCTCGATCTTCTGCAGGAACGCCTCGCCATGCTGCTGGCGGATGGTCTCGCCCAGCAGTTCTCCCAAAAGGTGCACATCCTCGCGCAAGCGCAGATCGATATCACTCATCAGCCTTCTCCACTCCAGGAAACCGCATGCGCCCAAGAGTGCCCACTCGCGCCCGCGCCTGGCAAGCCAGAAGCGGCCAGAGCAACTAAAGTGAACACAGGACATCCGAAGCAATGCCACTACCAGGCTTTGACAGAGAGGTCATCATGAAAATTCGCCAACTCGCCGAGCACTGGGAACAGAACGCCGCCGGCCTCCTGAGTCCCACCGGCCATGTCCTGCACCTGGACATGGAAGCCGAAGCGCGCCTGGCCGCGCTGATCGACATGTACCCCAAGCGCAGCCCCGAGGAACTGCTGGGCGAATTGGTGGCGGCGGCGCTCGAGGAACTGGAAGCCAGCTTCCCCTACATCAAGGGCCAGCAGGTGATCGCCACCGACGAAGAAGGCGACCCGCTGTACGAGGATATCGGCCCCACACCACGCTTCCTGGCCCTCTCCCGACGCCACCTGCAAGCCCTCGGCAGGGTGCGCAAGGAGCCGTCGCACTGAACCTTTCCGGGTGCCGGGCGAAGCCCGGCATACCGTCATCCACGGCGGAAGTTCCAGGAAAAATCCGCTGACTGATTAGTCAGAAAAAAATACCTTTAGCGTGCAAATTTTTCTGAACTATTCAAAAAATGCCTGGGTCACAGCCAATAGCCATCACGGCAAAACCCTGTAAACACGGGCCTTTGCGCCCGACGCTGGCCACAGGGGAACAGCGATAGCCACCGCGTGGCATCGTCGTTTAACAGGAGTGACCCAATGGAGTTGACCACCATGAAGACCCGCATCGCACAACCTTCCTCCACTCACCTGCGCGGGCTCAAGCTGGCCGCGCTGGCCCTGGGCAGCAGCCTGGTGCTGGCCGGCTGCGCGGGCAAGCCGCCGACCGAGCAATACGCCGTGACCCAATCGGCGGTCAACTCGGCGGTCAGTGCAGGTGGCACCGAATTCGCCGCGGTGGAGATGAAGGCTGCCCAGGACAAGTTCAAGAAGGCCGAGATCGCCATGCACGACAAGCAGTACGACCAGGCCAAGCTGCTGGCCGAACAAGCCGAATGGGACGCCCGCGTCGCCGAGCGCAAGGCCCAGGCAGCCAAGGCCCAGAAAGCCGTACAGGATGCCCGCCAGGGTATCAACGACGTACGCGAGGAAGGCCTGCGCAGCGCCGAATGAGCCCTGCCCAGCCTCATGAGCCTTCGTTAACGATCAAAGGATGAACACTATGCGCAACTACGTCATGATTCCCGCCCTGCTGGCCTTGAGCGTGGGCCTTGCCGCCTGCTCCCACGACCCGAACGCCAACCTGGAGTCGGCCCGCACCAACTTCTCCGCCCTGCAGAGCGACCCACAGTCGAGCAAAGTGGCCGCGCTCGAGACCAAGGACGCTCAGGACTGGCTGAACAAGGCCGACAAAGCCTACATGGATCGCGAGGACTCGAAAAAAGTCGACCAGCTCGCCTACCTGACCAACCAGCGTGTCGAAGTGGCCAAGCAGACCATCGCCCTGCGTAGCGCCGAGGCCGAACTCAAGAACGCCGCCGCCCAGCGCGCCCAGGCCAAGCTGGACGCCCGCGACGCGCAGATCAAGAAGCTGCAGGACAGCCTGAACGCCAAGCAGACCGACCGTGGCACCCTGGTGACCTTCGGTGACGTGCTGTTCGACTTCAACAAGGCCGTGCTCAAGAGCAGCGCCTACCCCAACGTCACCAAGCTGGCCCAGTTCCTCCAGGAGAACCCTGAGCGCAAGGTGATCGTCGAGGGCTATACCGACAGCGTTGGTTCGGCCAACTACAACCAGACCCTGTCCGAGCGTCGCGCCGGTGCGGTGCGCATGGCACTGGTACGTGCCGGCGTCGATCCAGCACGCATCGTCGCCCAGGGCTACGGCAAGGAGTACCCGGTGGCCGACAACAGCAGCAACTCGGGCCGCGCGCAGAACCGTCGGGTGGAGGTGACCATCTCCAACGACAACCAGCCGGTGGCACCGCGCTCGGTGAGCCAGATCCAGTAATCGCTAGTGCTTGAGTGAAGAACCCCGCCTGATGGCGGGGTTTTTCATGGCTTGGGATTGAACATCGTGAAGGTGACGCCTCGCGGGGCAAGCCCGTTCCCACGCAAAAAACATCTTCTTGAAACCTGGTCTGGCACCGACCCCATCTGAAGGTCAGGACACGCTCACTGCACCTGCTGCGGCGTCTCCTGCCCCATGCAACGCACCGCGCGCTTGCGGTTGTCTACCAGCACCCCGGTCAGGCCCTTCTGCTCGGTGTCGAACAGCACCAGCACGCCATCGATGCACTGCGCCACCTGTGGCGCCGGCGTCAGCGAGACCTTGTAGTCTTCCCCCGGAATGGTCTTGAGCATGGTGAAATCCTGCAGCAACAGCGCATCCTCGGGCTTGGCGAAATGCAGGTAGCCGTAGTACCAGAGGGCTCCCACCGTCACGATGATGCTGCCGACACCGGTCAGGATCAGCGGGATGGCGTTGCGTTCTTCACTCATTGCTAGTTCTTCTCGTCAGGGTAGTTGGGTACTTCGGCCAGGCGGCGCAGGCCGTTGAAATGGGTAGGGTCTTCCAGGAAACGCAGCATCACCTGACGCCAGGTCGGATCGGCGAAGGTCTGCACATGGTCGCCCCGGGTCAATTGCAGCACCCGGGGCGGCGGCGCCTGGCGGTACAGGCGCAGGCCGTTGTCCAATGGTACGAGGTCGTCGTCGATGCTGTGGAAGAACAGCTTCGGCGGGCTGTCCAGGCGGGCGATCGAGTTGACCGCGCTGTCGCCGTCCGGCACCAGCCACGACAGCGGCACCTGCAGTGGCCAGGTCATCCACGAAGTGCTCAGGGCATATCGCCCCACCGCCCGGTAGCTGGCGGGCACGCCATCGAACACCAGGGCGCTGAAGCGTCGGCGCTGCTCGGGGTGCTGGGCCAGGTAGTGGATGGCCATGGCCCCTCCGAGGCTCTGGCCGAGCAGCACCAGCGGCCGGCCCTGGGCCTGGGGCGCCTTGTCGAGCCAGTCCAGCGCCGCGCCGATGTCGCCGTACACTTCAGGCAATGTCGGCTTGCCCTGGGACAGCCCATAACCGCGATAGTCGATCATCAACACCTGGTAGCCTGCTTTCGGCAGCCAGTAGCTGCCGCCCAGGTGCCAGGCCAGGTTGCCGCCATTGCCATGCAGGTGCAGCACCGTGCCCTTGACCTCGACACCCTGCGGCACGGGCAGCCACCAGCCATGCAGGCGCGTGCCGTCGGCGGCCCTGAGGGTCAGGTCCTGATACTGCAGATGGGCCCTTTGCGGGGTGAACGGCTGACCGGGCTCGGGATAGAACAGCAGGCTGCTGCAACCGCCCAACAGCAGCAGCCCGAGGCCGAAGGCGAGGTGACGGCAGGCGTCAGAGAATGTTCGCGTAGTCGGCTTCAATACGGTCCAGGCTCAGGTGGTTGAGGAAGTTGGAGAAGCACATCCAGGCCGACAGCGCGTTGAGGTCGCGGAACTGCTCGGGCAGGTACTTGGGCGGTTCGACCAGCCCTTCCTCGACCAGCTGGCGCAGCGTGCGCATGTCTTCCAAGGTGGTCTTGCCGCAGAACAGCAAAGGGATCTGCTCGAGCTTGCCCTTCTTCACGGCCAACTGAATGTAGTTGTAAACCATGATGAAGCCCTTGAGGTAGGACAAGTCCTTGGTGAATGGCAGGCCGTTGGGCACCGAGCCACGGAACACCCGGCTGGCGTTGCTGTAGCTCTGCCCCATCTCGAAGCCCTGGCCGCGGAAGAACTCGAAGACCTGCAGGAAGTCGGCGCCCTCCTCCACCATGTGGATGGCACGGGTACGGTTGGTGAGCTTGCGCAGACGGCTGGGGTAGGAGGCGAAGGCGATCACCTCCATGAGGATCGCCAGGCCCTCCTGGGTCACCGTCGACGAGGGCGGGCCCTTGGCCAGGAAAGTACAGATCGGCTGGTTCAGCCCGTTGAGGGTAGTGCCGACGTGCACCAGGCCTTCATGCACTTCCAGGGCGCGCACGTCACGGCTGTTGAACATGGCGTCGGCGCGCACCTTGATGTAGTCGGCCCCGGCCGCGGCGTCGGCAACGATGCCGTCGGACTCGAACACGCGGATGGTCTCCTCGGCCTCGCCGAACACCTTGTTCAAGCGACGCTGGAGGATCTCCACCGCTTCCTTGGCCGTGAGGTTCTTCGGCTCGTCCTTCAGGTCGCCGCGACCGTCGATGTTGTTCAGGTAATCCGAGAGCATCAGGCCCAGGTCGGCCAGGGTCGGGTCGCCGGCGTGGAAGGCGTCGGAGGCGGCGCCGTAGAGCTCCTGGGAGATCAGCCCGAAGTCCTCGGTGCCGCGTGCCTCGAGCATGCGCACCACCATGCGGTATTCCTTGCACATGCGCCGCATGATCTGCCCGACCGGATTGAACTGGCCCAACTGCCGGGTGATGTCGCGCTCGATACTCTGGAACTCGGCCTTCACCGCGCTGGAGTCGAACGACAGCGGGCGGTTCTGGTAGTAGGCACGGTCCACCGCTGGTGGCTCCTTGCCCTTGGCCTTGAGAAAGCCCTGGCGGATGCCATCGTCCCATTTCACCGCGTCAAGCACGCGGATCGGGGTCTGCGTGGCGACGATGCGGTCGGACAACGTGCGTATGGTCTGTTGGTACTCGTCCACGCGGGACTCCTTCTTGAAGCCTCATCGCGGGGCAAGCCCGCTCCTACAACCAGAAGCGGGCTTGCCCCGCGACGAGGCCGGTATGCTCACGGCTATTTACCGGAACGCTGGAAGCGCGCCACCTCGACGAACAGATCGGAGTTGGCGGGATCTTCCAGATACGCCAGCACCCGCTCGGTCGGGCTGTCGATCAGCACGCCCTCGCCGTTATCTTCCGGCACTTCGGTGTTGCGTCCGCTCAGTTCTTTCTTGGCGACAGCCTGCTGCACCTGCTCGACATCGAGGTTGTAGACCACCAGCTGCTTGCCGTCGATCACCTCGAAACCACCGATCAGGAAATTGCCACCCAGGCGCTTGGGCACCCCGGCCGACAGGTACCAGCGGTTGCCATGCCGGGCCACGGTGAAGGCGTATTCCTCGGGGGCCTTGCCCTGGGCACGGGCCACCGCTTTGTAGGTATTGCCACCCGCGCGGCTGATGCTCAATTTCAGCGGCTGGCCCCAGGCGTCCTTGCTGCTCCACTGCCCGAGCAGGGCCTTGGGCGCCGGCTGGTTGGCCGGCAGTGGCTCGTCGAACGTCACCAGACAACCGCCCAGCAGGAGGAATGACAAGGTCAACAACACCACACGCCAGGCTTTCATCAGGTTCTCCTTGAAAAGTCGTTCGCCACTCAGGCCGAAGCCAGCACCATCTGCAGGTATCGGACAAGGATAGCGAGCATCTGCTCATCGGCCTGCGCATTCGCATCCTTGAGCAGGCCCTGATATTCCATCTGCTCGATTATCGCCGTCAACATCTGGGCATCCTGCTCGGGCTGGCGCGAGCCGACAACCTGCAGGATCTGCCGTGCGCCATGCAGCAGGATCTGCTCGTGGGCCTGCACCAGCTCGGCCAGGCGCGGGCACAGCAGTGCCTCCTGGCGGAAGGCCTGCTCGGCCATGAGGAAGTCGCGGCGGTTGTTCAGCTGGCGCAGGACGTAGTCGGCCAGCATGCGCGCCACTTCATCGGCCAGGTGCGCCCGGGCCTCGGGGGTGCCGTCGCCCTGGGCCAGCAACTGGCGCAGCACACCTTCGGTGTTGGTCCACAGCTTGGCCATGTAAGCCGCGCTGCGTTCGACGTACTGGGCGAAGGTATCGGCCAGCAGGTCCTGGATATCCTTGAAGTAGTAGGTGGTGGCCGACAACGGCACGCCGGCCTCGGCAGCCACGGCACGGTGGCGCACGCCGCGCACGCCATCGCGCACGACGATGCGCATGGCGGCGTCGAGGATCTGCTGGCGGCGCTGCTCGCTGCCCTGGCGGGCGGTCTTGCGGCCCTGGTACTGCACGCTCTCGGCGACGGCGGTGGCGATACCGGCGGCACCCTGGTGGGGCATTGCGGGGGTCACTCTGGTTTACCTCACGAACAGTGGGTTGCCTGCCCGGCAATGAGGCCGGCACTGACAACATAAAGCTTCAGGCATGAAAAAGCCGCCTCGAAAGGCGGCTTGTTCAGATCGCTCAGGCCTGTGGACGCATGTGCGGGAACAGGATCACGTCGCGGATCGACGGCGAGTTGGTCAGCAGCATCACCAGGCGGTCGATGCCGATGCCTTCACCGGCGGTCGGCGGCATGCCGTATTCCAGGGCGCGGACGAAGTCGGCATCGTAGTGCATGGCCTCGTCGTCACCGGCGTCCTTTTCGGCCACCTGGGCCAGGAAGCGCTCGGCCTGGTCTTCGGCATCGTTGAGCTCGGAGTAGGCGTTGGCAATCTCGCGGCCACCGATGAACAGCTCGAAGCGGTCGGTCACGGCCGGGTTGTCGTCGTTGCGACGGGCCAGCGGCGACACTTCGAACGGGTACTCGGTGATGAAGTGCGGCTGTTCCAGCTTGTGCTCGACCAACTCTTCGAAAATCATCACCTGCAGCTTGCCCAGGCCTTCGTGGCCGAGCACCTTGGCGCCGGCTTTCTTGGCGATCTCGCGGGCACGGTCGACGTCCTGCAGGTCGGCGGCGGTGAGCTCCGGGTTGTACTTCAGGATCGAGTCGAACACCGACAGGCGCACGAACGGCTCGCCGAAGTGGAACACCTTGTCGCCATACGGCACGTCGGTGCTGCCCAGTACCAGCTGCGCCAGCTCGCGGAACAGTTCCTCGGTGAGGTCCATGTTGTCGCGGTAGTCGGCGTAGGCCTGGTAGAACTCGAGCATGGTGAATTCAGGGTTGTGACGAGTCGAAACGCCTTCGTTACGGAAGTTGCGGTTGATCTCGAACACCTTCTCGAAACCACCGACCACCAGGCGCTTGAGGTACAGCTCCGGCGCGATGCGCAGGAACATGGCCATGTCCAGGGCATTGTGGTGGGTTTCGAACGGCTTGGCCGCGGCGCCGCCGGGGATGGTCTGCAGCATCGGGGTTTCGACTTCGAGGAAGTCGCGCTCGATGAGGAACTTGCGGATGTGCGAGATCACCTGCGAACGCACACGGAAGGTGTGGCGGGTTTCCTCGTTGACCATCAGGTCGACGTAGCGCTGGCGGTAGCGCTGCTCGGTGTCGGTCAGGCCGTGGTGCTTGTCCGGCAGTGGGCGCAGCGACTTGGTCAGCAGGCGCACGCGGGTCATCTCGACGTACAGGTCACCCTTGCCGGAGCGGGCCAGGGTGCCCTCGGCGCTGATGATGTCACCCAGGTCCCAGGTCTTGACCGCGGCCAGGGTCTCTTCCGGCAGGGTCTTGCGATTGACGTAGACCTGGATGCGGCCGGTCATGTCCTGGATGACCATGAACGAGCCACGGTTGAGCATGATGCGACCGGCGACCTTGACCGGGATGGCGGCTGCTTCCAGCTCTTCCTTGGTCTTGTCCGCGTACTGTTTCTGCAGGTCGTTGCAGTAGCTGTCGCGGCGGAAGTCGTTGGGGAAGGCATTGCCCTTGGCGCGCTCGGCGGCAAGTTTTTCCTTGCGCAGGGCGATCAGGGCGTTTTCTTCCTGTTGCAGGTCTTGCGCTTCGGTCTTGAGGTCGCTCATGTCGTCATTCTTTCCATCAGGTGTTCGTTGCCCCTGTCGGGCAGGGCACGCGATACGGGCCCTGGGCCTCGTATCGCGGCGGTGGTGTGCGGTTTACAGCCCCTGCTTGAGGCTCGCTTCCAGGTACTGGTCGAGGTCGCCGTCCAGGACCTTCTGACAGTCGCTGCGCTCCACGCCGGTACGCAGGTCCTTGATGCGCGAGTCGTCGAGCACGTAGGAGCGGATCTGGTGGCCCCAGCCGATGTCCGACTTGCTGTCCTCCAAGGCCTGGGAGGCGGCGTTGCGCTTCTGCATTTCCAGCTCGTACAACTTGGCCCGCAGCATTTTCATGGCGGTGTCCTTGTTGGCGTGCTGGGAGCGTTCGTTCTGGCAGGCCACCACGGTGTTGGTCGGCACGTGGGTGATACGCACCGCCGAGTCGGTGGTGTTGACGTGCTGACCACCGGCACCGGAGGAGCGGTAGGTGTCGATGCGCAGGTCGGACGGGTTGATCTCGATCTCGACCTTGTCGTCGATCTCGGGCGAGACGAACACCGCCGAGAACGAGGTGTGGCGACGGGCGCCGGAGTCGAACGGGCTCTTGCGCACCAGGCGGTGCACGCCGATCTCGGTGCGCAGCCAGCCGAAGGCGTACTCGCCCTTGATGTGCACGGTGGCGCCCTTGATGCCGGCGACTTCGCCTTCGGACAGTTCGATGATGGTGGCGTCGAAGCCGCGCTTGTCGGCCCAGCGCAGGTACATGCGCAGCAGGATGTTGGCCCAGTCCTGGGCCTCGGTGCCGCCGGAGCCGGCCTGGATGTCCAGGTAGGCGTTGTTCGGGTCCATCTCGCCGCTGAACATGCGACGGAACTCAAGCTGGGCGAGGGATTCCTCAAGCCCTTGCAGCTCGGTCTCGACATCGCTGACAGCGCCTTCATCGCCCTCCTCGACAGCCATGTCGAGCAGGTCCTTGCAGTCGGTCAGGCCGTTGGACAGTTTATCGAGGGTCTCGACCACCTGCGCCAGCATGGCGCGCTCGCGGCCCAGGGCCTGGGCGTATTCGGGTTTGTTCCAGACAGCGGCGTCTTCCAGCTCGCGGTTTACTTCGACCAGACGATCATGTTTGTGATCGTAGTCAAAGATACCCCCGAATGGACTGGGAACGCTCGGTGAGGTCCTTGATGGTGTTCAGGATCGGTTGGATTTCCATGGGCGGGCTGCTCTCGTGCGAATTCGGTGAAAAGCCCGCGAGTATAACCGAGTCTGGGGCCTGGCGGCAGACCCGCCGGGCGGTATGCGCTAATCCCTGTGCGTCCCAATCGACCCACTACGCCAGGATCAGCGTGCCTCCATGTGGGCAATCATCAACTGCACGCTCTCGTTCCCGCGAAACTCATTGACATCCAGCTTGTAGGCCAGCTCTACCCAGCGCACCGTAGGGTTCGGCCAGACCTCGCGATCGATGCCGAAGGCGATACCGTCCAGACGCACCGCTCCGCATTCGCTCTTGAGTACCACCTTCAGGTGGCGCTCCCCCACGACGCGTTGTTCGACCAGCTGAAACACCCCATGAAACAACGGCTCGGGAAAGTGCTGCCCCCAGGGCCCGGCATTGCGCAATGCCCGCGCCAGGTCCAGGTGAAACTCTTCGACCGCCAGGGTGCCGTCCGACAACAGCCGACCAGTCAGGTCATCCTCACGCAACTGACGCCGCACCTCTTCATCGAACGCCTCGGCAAACGAAGGAAAGTTTTCGGCCGGCAACGACAGACCAGCCGCCATCGCGTGCCCGCCAAACTTGCTGATCAAGGCCGGATGCCGCGCCGCCACGGCATCCAGCGCGTCGCGGATATGGAACCCCGGCACCGAGCGCGCCGAGCCCTTGAGCATCCCCTCCCCCGCATCGGCGAAGGCGATGGTCGGACGGTGGTAACGTTCCTTCAACCGCGAGGCAAGAATGCCGATCACCCCCTGGTGCCAGTCGGCGTCGAACAGGCACAGGCCATAGGGCATGGAGTCGACTGGCAGGTCCTTGAGCTGGGCCAGCGCCTCGCGCTGCATGCCCTGCTCGATGGACTTGCGGTCCTGGTTCAGGCCATCGAGCTGATGGGCCATGTCCAGCGCCAACGCCGCGTCCTCGCACAGCAGGCACTCGATGCCCAGGCTCATGTCGTCCAGGCGCCCGGCGGCGTTGAGCCGAGGGCCGAGGATGAAGCCCAGGTCGGTGGAAGTGATGCGTCGATGATCTCGCCGCGCCACCTCGAGAATAGCCTTGAGCCCGGGGCGGGCGCGGCCGGCGCGGATTCGCTCCAGCCCCTGGTGCACCAGGATGCGGTTGTTGGCGTCCAGCGGCACCACGTCGGCGACGCTGCCCAGCGCCACCAGATCGAGCAACTCACCGATGTTCGGCTGCGGCTGAGCCTCGTAGCGCCCCAGGCTGCGCAGGCGCGCGCGCAGGGCCATCAGCACGTAGAAGATTACCCCCACGCCGGCCAGGGACTTGCTCGGGAAGCCGCATCCCGGCTGGTTCGGATTGACGATGGCATCGGCGGCGGGCAACTGTTCGCCCGGCAGATGGTGGTCGGTGACCAGCACCTTGAGCCCGGCGGCCTTGGCGGCCGCCACACCCTCGACGCTGGAGATGCCGTTGTCCACGGTGATCAGCAACTGCGGCTGGCGCTGCAGGGCGACCTCGACGATCTCCGGGGTCAAGCCGTATCCGTATTCGAAACGATTGGGCACCAGGTAATCGACATGCGCAGCGCCCAGCAGGCGCAGGCCAAGCACACCGACGGTACTGGCGGTGGCGCCGTCGGCGTCGAAGTCGCCGACAATGAGAATGCGCTGGCGCTGGTCGAGTGCCTCGACCAGCAGGTCCACCGCCGCATCGATACCCTTGAGCTGCTGGAATGGCAGCAGACGCGCCAGGCTCTTGTCCAGTTCAGCCTCGGTCTGAACGCCACGGGCGGCGTACAGGCGTGTCAGCAGGGGTGGCAGGTTGCCCAGCAATGGCAGGGGCGACGGCAGGGGACGGGGTTCGATACGCATGGGGTCTTCGATAATCTGGTGTGAATCAGGTCAGCCGCGCTCGCCGAGCAGCCACTGCAGCTGCACTTCGTGCTGGCCACGGTCGTCGGTGACGAACACCGTGCCTTCGCTGATCATCACATCCCACTTGATGGTGCGCGGCATGTCGGTGGCGAGGATCTCCAGCACGTCTTGCGGCACGGCGGCGATGCTCAGGTTCTTCAGGCCCTTGACTGCGCCAAGCACCTTGTTCTCCCAAACGCGCAAGCTGCCATAGGCCAACAGACTGGTGCGCTCGGTCCGCCGCGAGCACCAGGTCAGGCGGTCGGCGTCGGGCTGGCCAACCTCGATCCAGTGCAGGATGCGATCGTCCAGGCTTTTTTCCCACAGGGCCGCCTCATCGACGTCCGACAGGCCGCGACCGAAGGACAGCTGCTCGTTGTACCAGAGGGCATAGGCCAGCAGGCGCACGGCCATGCGTTCTTCGGTTTCCGAGGGATGACGGGCGATGGTCTGACGAACGTTCTCGTACACGCCGCGATCGAGGTCGGTCAGATTCAGTTCGAACTTGTAGGTGGTGGACGGCTGGGCCATGGGCAATGGGCTTCTTGCGGGAGAAAGTCGCACAGTCTAACTGATCCGGGGCGCCAGCGCCGGATCAGACTACGCCGATATACCTGCCATCGCCGAGCTGTGATACAACCTGCCCTCACGCCCAGCCGCCACGGATGCCCCATGCCTACGCCCAGCAAACCCCTCGCCGGCCTGAAAGTCATCGAGCTCGGCACCCTGATCGCCGGCCCCTTCGCCTCGCGGATCTGCGCCGAATTCGGCGCCGAGGTGATCAAGGTCGAATCCCCCGATGGCGGCGACCCGCTGCGCAAGTGGCGCAAGCTCTATGAGGGTACCTCGCTGTGGTGGTTCGTCCAGGCGCGCAACAAGCAGTCACTGACCCTAAACCTCAAGCACCCGGAAGGCCGTGACGTGCTCAAGCGCCTGCTGGCCGACGCTGACATCCTGATCGAGAACTTCCGCCCTGGCGTGCTGGAAAAGCTGGGGTTGGGCTGGGACGTGCTCCATGCCCTCAACCCACGCCTGGTCATGGTGCGCCTGTCGGGCTTCGGCCAGACCGGGCCGATGAAAGACCAGCCGGGCTTCGGCGCGGTCGGCGAGTCCATGGGCGGGCTACGCTACATCACCGGTTTCGAGGACCGCCCACCGGTGCGTACCGGGATCTCCATCGGCGACTCCATTGCCGCGCTGTGGGGCGTGATCGGCGCGCTGATGGCCCTGCGTCATCGCGAGGTCAACGGTGGCGCGGGCCAGGTGGTGGACGTGGCGCTGTACGAGGCGATCTTCGCCATGATGGAGAGCATGGTCCCGGAGTTCGATGTGTTCGGTTTCATCCGCGAACGCACCGGCAACATCATGCCGGGCATCACCCCCTCCTGCATCCACACCACCGCCGATGGCCGTCACGTGCAGATCGGCGCCAACGGCGACGCGATCTTCAAGCGTTTCATGCAGGCCATCGGCCGCGACGACCTGGCCAACGATGCGGCCTTGACCACCAACGACGGCCGTGATGCCCGCCGCGACGAGCTGTACGGCGTCATCGACCGCTGGGTCAACAGCCTGCCACTCACCGAAGTCATGCAAACGCTGAACGAGGCTGAAGTACCGGCCAGCCGCATCTACTCCGCCGAGGACATGCTCGGTGACCCGCAATTCCTCGCCCGCGAAATGTTCCTCCAGGCTCGGCTGCCGGACGGCAAGCCCTTCAAGATGCCGGGCATCGTACCCAAGCTGTCCGACACCCCCGGGTCCGCCGAGTGGGTCGGCCCGGCACTGGGCGAACATACGGCCACGGTACTGGCCGGCCTGGGCTACGACGCTGCCGCCATTGCCCGCCTGCGCGCGGCCGGTACGGTGTGACCCACGCCCCATGGGTATCCGCCATCTGCCCATCGTACTCTGCCTGTTGCTGACCGCACTCGTGGGTCAGGTGGCCGAGGCCAGAGAACGCCTTTTGTGGCTGGTGCGCGACCTGCCGCCATTCACCATCTTCGAAGGGCCGTCCAAGGGCCAGGGAGTGATAGACCAACTGTTGCCGATGCTGATCGCCCGGATGCCCGAGTACGACCACAGCATCGTCCGGGTCAACCGAGCCCGGGGCCTGCAGATGCTCCAGGAGCCCAGTTTCACCTGCGACCCGACCCTGCTGTGGACCCCCGAGCGCGCCAGATACGTGCACTTTTCCCAGCCATCGCTGGGCGTGCTCAGCACGGGTCTGATCGTGCGCAAGCAGGATCAGGCGCTGCTGGCGCCCTACCTCGAAGGCCAACAGGTCGACCTGCAGCGCTTGCTGACCGAGACCCGACTCAAACTGGGCATCGTCGCGGAGCGCAGCTACAGCACGCAGGTCGACGAGGTCCTGCGGCAACTGCCCGATACCGCCTTCAGCCGTCACTACGGCAACGATGCCACAGCCAGTCTGCTGCAGATGCAGCAATTGGGGCGCCTGCAACTGGTGCTCGGCTATTGGCCCGAGATGCGTTACCTGATCCAGCAGCACAATGGCTCGCTGGACGACTATAGTTTCCACCCCATCCTTGGCGTGAACCACTACCAATTCCTGCATATTGGCTGCTCGGACACCCCCCTGGGGCGTGAGGCGATTGCTCACATCGACCAGATGCTGCCGACCTTGCGTCGGGATACCTTGCCCGAACTTTATGCCCATTGGCTGGACCCAGGGCTGCGCGAGGGCTATTTGGAGCAGGCCAGGCATTTCTTCGAGCAGAGCGAACAGCCGCTACGCTGACGCTCCGGGAAACCTGCAGACTCGAGGCAAAAAGAAACCCCGGCCGCTGGGGAGGACGACCGGGGTCAAGCGAAAGCCCTCGGGGCTTCCAGTGACAGTCTTGACGGTACCGGAGCAAAGCACCATCGGACAGCCCTTGCTGATTCTGATGGGCGTATCAGGCAAAGGTTCCCTGCATCTGTCGTTGATGTTGCAGGGCGGCGATCACACAAGGCTGCAGGCGGCCTTCGGCGATCTGCAGGTCACGGTGCAGGCCATCGACCAGGTCGATCAGCAACTGCTGCTCCACCAACTGACGTGCGCAGACTCCGCGCTGGAGGATCAGCATCCCGTGCTCGTCATAGAGGGTCAACTGACGGCAGCCACGGCTATCGGCCGTGCCGAGCTGGGCCTGGTAAGGGGTGAGGGCTTCGTTGAGCAGTCTGCAGACTCTTTCCATCCGGATCACTCGCTGGCTAAGGTAAGGAAACTGACCTCCAGGCCCGACGGAAAGTTCGCCCTGGCCCGTTACCCTGAGCATGCGCAGCCAACGTGACAGTTTCGATGCCCCCAATCGGCGGCCGACTAGAGGCGCTCCAAGGCCTGCTCCAGCCCTACCATCGACATCGGCCAGGACAGCTCCGCCAGCACGTTCAAGCCATGCTGGCGAGCTTCGAGCGCCAGGTCGATATCCCCTGCGCCGGCACACCCGACAAACAACAACCCACCCGCGCAGAGGCCTGCACCAGGTACTTGAACAGACGTAGGGCGTGACGCCTGGGCATGCCCTGATCGAGCACCAGCACATCCACCGGCCGCTGCAGCCTCGTCGCGACCGCTACGTCATCGGTAAGCCGGACGTTGTAGACACCCTGGGCATTGAAGGCCTGGTGCAACACCATCTGATAGTAGGGCCTGGCCTGGTGAATAAGGACATTGAGCTGATGCATGTGCCCCCCTTGGAGCATTGAGGCTTATAGGTGGAAGCATCCACTTTAGTAGGGGGAGGTATCTAACTACATGGGAAAAATCTGAAATCTCGAGCCTGTGGATGACAGGCACAAAAAAGCCCGTTCAGGACGGGCTTTCTCGTATCGGTTTGCTCTTAGAGTGGCTTGCCGCGATTGCCATGCTGGCTAACAAAGGCCTGCACCGTCTTCAGATCGTTGGCCAGCACCGTGCAGCGCTCCTCGCGGCTGAACAGGTCGCTCAGGTGCGCTGGCAGCTCCAGGGCCTTGGCGACACCAGCCTTCTCCACCGCCTCGGGGAACTTGACCGGGTGCGCGGTACCCAGCACCACCATCGGCGTATCCAGGCTGCGGCGGCACTCGCGGGCGGCCTTGACGCCGATCGCGGTGTGCGGATCGAGAACTTCACCAGTGGCCTTGAACACCTCGGCGATGGTCTCGCAGGTCTGCTCGTCGGTGACGGCCAGCGAGTCGAACAGCTTGCGCGCCTCGGTCCAGCGATCCTGCTCGACGCTGAAGCCGCCGCCTTGCTTGAAGGTGTCCATCAGTTGGGCAACTGCGGCGCCATTGCGACCGTGCAGGTCGAACAGCAGGCGTTCGAAGTTGGACGAGACCATGATGTCCATCGATGGCGACAGGGTCGGGTGCAAGGAATCCTTGACGTACTGGTTGCCGCTCATGAAGCGGTGCAGGATGTCGTTGCGGTTGGTCGCCACTACCAGCTGGCTGATCGGCAGGCCCATGTTGCGCGCCAGGTAGCCGGCGAAGATATCGCCGAAGTTGCCGGTCGGCACCGAGAACGCCACCGAACGTGCCGGGCCGCCGAGCTGCAGGGCTGCGTGGAAGTAGTAGACGATCTGGGCCATGATCCGCGCCCAGTTGATCGAGTTGACCGCCACCAGGCGGGTGCCCTTGAGGAACGACTGGTCGGCGAAGCTGGCCTTGACCATCTCCTGGCAGTCGTCGAAGTTGCCCTCGATGGCGATGTTGTGGATGTTGTCGCCGAGGATGGTGGTCATCTGCCGGCGCTGCACCTCCGACACGCGCTGGTGCGGGTGCAGGATAAAGATGTCGACGTTGTCGCAGCGGCGGCAGCCTTCGATAGCGGCCGAACCTGTGTCACCGCTGGTGGCGCCGACAATCACCACGCGCTCGCCGCGCTTGACCAGTACATGGTCGAGCAGGCGGCCGAGCAGCTGCAGGGCAAAATCCTTGAATGCCAGGGTCGGGCCGTGGAACAGCTCCATGACCCACTCGTTGCCGTTGAGCTGGCGCAGCGGCGCGACCGCGGCGTGGGCGAAGTTGCCGTAGGTCTCTTCGAGGATCTTCTTGAAGTCGGCGTCGGCGATGCTGCCTTCGACGAACGGACGCATCACCCTGAAGGCCAGTTCGTGGTAAGGCAGGCCCGCCCAGGAGGCGATTTCTTCCTGGGTGAAGCGCGGCAGGTTCTCGGGCACGTACAGGCCGCCGTCGCTGGCGAGGCCCGCCAGCAGGACGTCTTCGAAGTTCAGGGCCGGAGCCTGGCCGCGGGTACTGATATAGCGCATGGATGCAAACCTTCGATGCTGGGCGCGGGCCGCCGTCGCGGCCCGCCGCCGGAATTAATTGAGCTGTTCGACGCGGATGCGCACGACCTTGCCGACCACGTCCTGGAGCGCTTCCAGGGCGACGATGGCGTCGTCGATGCGTTGCTCGACCACACGGTGGGTGAGCAGGATCATCGGTACCAGGCCGTCCTGCTCCTCTGCTTCCTTCTGCATGATCGACTCGATGTTGATGCCGCGCTCCGAAAGGATGCTGGCGACCTGGGCCAGCACGCCCGGGTGGTCCTTGGCCTGGATACGCAGGTAGTAGGCACTTTCACAGGCATCGATCGGCAGGATCGGATGAGCCGACAGCGCGTCCGGCTGGAACGCCAGGTGCGGCACGCGGTTCTCCGGGTCGGAAGTCATTGCACGGACCACGTCCACCAAGTCGGCGACTACCGACGACGCGGTCGGCTCCATGCCGGCACCTGCGCCGTAGTACAGGGTGGAACCAGCGGCGTCGCCGTTGACCATCACCGCGTTCATCACGCCGTTGACGTTGGCGATCAGGCGATCGTTGGGGATCAGCGTCGGGTGCACGCGCAGCTCGATGCCGTCGGCGGTGCGACGGGCCACGCCCAGGTGCTTGATGCGGTAGCCCAGGGCCTCGGCGTAGTTGACGTCGGCGGTGGTCAACTGGGTGATGCCCTCGGTGTAGGCCTTGTCGAACTGCAGCGGGATACCGAAGGCGATGGACGCCAGGATGGTCAGCTTGTGCGCGGCGTCGATGCCTTCGACGTCAAAGGTCGGGTCGGCCTCGGCATAACCCAGTGCCTGGGCTTCGGCCAGCACGTCGGGGAAAGCGCGGCCCTTGTCACGCATCTCGGTAAGGATGAAGTTGCCGGTGCCGTTGATGATGCCGGCCAGCCAGTTGATGCGGTTGGCCGACAGGCCCTCGCGGATCGCCTTGATCACCGGGATGCCACCGGCCACGGCGGCTTCGAAGGCGACGATGACGCCCTTCTCGCGGGCCTTGGCGAAGATCTCGTTGCCGTGCACGGCGATCAGCGCCTTGTTGGCGGTGACCACGTGCTTGCCGTTTTCGATGGCCTTGAGCACCAGGTCGCGGGCGATGGTGTAGCCGCCAATCAATTCGATGACGATATCGATCTCAGGGTTGCTCGCGACTTCGAACACATCAGCGGTAATGGGGGTACCGGTAATCTGGCAGTTCGGGTTCTGCGAGCGCATGGCAATCTGTGCCACTTCAATACCGCGCCCGGCACGGCGGGCGATCTCCTCGGCGTTGCGCTGAAGTACATTGAAGGTTCCGCCACCGACGGTCCCCAACCCACAGATGCCTACTTTGACCGGTTTCACTGTGAACTCCCCATAGAACGGCCGGCACCTGCGCCGACCGTGAAACATGCCGTCACCCCATGACGACGGCGTACTGAATTGATTACTTGCGCTCTGCCAGGGCCAGCTTGGCCACTTGCGGCGCCGGCTGGTAACCCGGAATCACCTGGCCATTCTGTAGAACGATCGCCGGCGTGCCATTTACACCAATCGACTGGCCCAGCTGGAACTGCTTGCTGACCGGGTTGGCGCACTTGGCGGCCTTGATCTCCTTGCCGTCGACCATCTTGTCCAGCGCCGCGCGGCGATCGCTGGAGCACCATACCGCCTGCAACTGCTCATCACCCGGCGAACCCAGCCCCTGGCGCGGGAAGGCGACATAGCGCACTTCGATACCACGACGGTTGAGCTCCGGCACTTCGGCGTGCAGCTTGTGGCAATACGGGCAGGTGGTGTCGGTGAACACGGTGATATGCGACTTGGTTTCACCCTTGGCCGGGTAGACCACCATCTCGCCGACCGGAATGCCGTTGATCAGCTTGGCAATGCCCTGGCGCTCGGTCTTCTCGGTGAGGTTGACCGGCTTGCCGTCCTGGATCTGGAACAGGTAGCCCTGCATGACGAACTGGCCGTCGGCGCTGGCGTACAGCACGCGACCGCCCTGCAGTTTGACTTCGTACAGGCCGTTGAGCGGGCTGCTGCTGACGCTCTCGACAGGCACTTCCAGCTCGAGGTTCTGCAAGGACTTGCGGATCGCCTGCTCGGCACCGGCATTGGCATCGGTGGCCGCGGCGACGGCAAAGGTACTGGCCAGCGCCAGGGCGGCGGCGGCGAAAATCTGGGTCACGCGCATGGGGTACTCCTGAAGGCGGACGGGGCCGTGGGGGCGTTGCTTGACCCTGGCGGGTGGCGAACATTCGGCCCTTGCAACAAACCGTCCAAGCCTACCACAACAAACTGGCGCAGTAGGGGTACTCAGGCACCGGTCGGCGGAACATGAAAAGCATTCATCCACGTGGATGGTGTTCGGCGTGCAACTGCTGCAGCCGGGCCTTGGCCACATGGGTGTAGATCTGCGTGGTGGACAGGTCGCTGTGGCCCAGCAGCATCTGCACCACGCGCAGGTCGGCGCCATGGTTGAGCAGGTGCGTGGCAAAGGCGTGGCGCAGCGTGTGCGGCGACAGCGGCTTGTCGATGCCGGCCACCCGCGCCTGGTGCTTGATACGGTGCCAGAAAGTCTGGCGGGTCATCTGCTCGCCGCGCTGGCTGGGGAACAGCACGTCGCTGGGGCGCCCATTGAGCAGCTCGGCGCGGCCATCGCGCAGGTAGCGTTCGAGCCACACCACCGCCTCCTCGCCCATCGGCACCAGGCGCTCCTTGCTGCCCTTGCCCATCACCCGCAGCACGCCCTGGCGCAGGTTGACCTGGTCCAGGGTCAGGCTGACCAGCTCGGTCACCCGCAGGCCACAGGCATAAAGCACCTCGAGCATGGCGCGGTCGCGCTGGCCGATAGCCTCGCCGAGATCCGGCGCCTGCAACAGGGCCTCGACATCGGGCTCCGACAGCGACTTGGGCAGGGGCCGGCCCAGTTGCGGCATGTCCACCTGCAACGTCGGGTCGACAGCGACCAGCCGCTCGCGCAGCAGGTAACGGAAGAACCCGCGTACCCCGGAAAGAAAGCGCGCGGTCGAGCGCGGCTTGTAGCCCTGGTCGAAACGCCAGGCCAGGTGGTCGAGGATCAGCTCGCGCCCGGCATCAGGCAGTGCCACGCCGTGCTCCTGCAGCCAGCCATTGAACAGCGCCAGGTCGCTGCGATACGAAGCGCGGGTGTTGTCGGACAGCCCCTTCTCCAGCCAGAGGGCATCGAGGAACTGGTCGATCAGGGGGTGGTCCAGTGCAGGCATGAAGACTCGGTGGCAAACGACGAAATGACGCTTAGTCTTTCATAACACGGCATGCAGAGGGAGCCCGCGTGAACGAACAGCAAATTCTTTTGAGTGTCGGCGGCATCGGCGCCGCCGCCCTGCTCTGCCAGTGGCTGGCCTGGCGCCTGAAACTGCCGGCGATCCTGTTCCTGTTGCTGTGCGGCATCCTCGCCGGGCCGGTGCTGGGCTGGCTGCAGCCGCAGGCGCTGTTCGGCCCGCTGCTGATGCCGCTTGTGTCGCTGGCGGTGGCGCTGATCCTGTTCGAAGGCAGCCTCACCCTGCACCTGTCGCAATGGCGCGAGATCGGCAGCGTGGTGCACCGCCTGGTCACCGTCGGCGCGCTGAGCACCTGGCTGGTGATCGCCCTGGCCACCCATTGGCTGCTGGGCTTCGACTGGCCCCTGGCGATCCTGTTCGGCACCCTGACCCTGGTCACCGGCCCCACGGTGATCGTGCCCATGCTACGGGTGGTGCGGCCGAAGGCGGCGATCGCCAACATCCTGCGCTGGGAAGGCATTGTCATCGACCCGATCGGCGCGCTGCTGGCGGTGGTGGTCTACAGCTTCATCATCGCCAGCGCCGCCGGCGAAGGCCTCAGCCACAGCCTGGCGACCTTCGCCGGGGTGATCTTCTGCGGCAGTGCGCTGGGGGTTGCCGGTGGCTGGCTGCTCGGGCAGGTCATGCGCGAACAGTGGTTGCCGGAATACCTGCACAACCTGGCCTCGCTGGCGGCGGTGCTGGGCATCTTCATCGCCGCCAACCAGATCGTCCACGAATCGGGGCTGCTGGCGGTCACGATCATGGGCATGTGGCTGGCCAACATGCCCGGCGTGGACGTGCGGCAGATCCTGCATTTCAAGGAAAACCTCAGCGTGCTGCTGATCTCCGGCCTGTTCATCCTCCTGGCCGCGCGGCTCGACCTGCACGCGTTGCTGGCCCTGGGGCCGGCGGTACTGGGACTGCTGCTGGTGATCCAGTTGCTGGCGCGACCGCTTAACGTGCTGCTGTCGACCCTGGGCTCGCCACTGAGCTGGCGGGAACGGGCATTGCTGGCCTGGATCGCGCCACGAGGCATCGTGGCGGCGGCCGTATCGGCGATTTTCGCCATTCGCCTCGACCAGGCCGGGCACGAAGGCGCGCTGCTGCTGGTGCCACTGACCTTCGCCGTGATCATCGGCACCGTGGTGCTGCAAAGCGCCACCGCCAGGCCCCTGGCGCGCCTGCTGAAGGTGGCGGAACCGGCGCCGAGCGGGTTTCTCGTGGTCGGCGCCAACCCGCCTGCGCGGGTCATCGCCAAGGCCCTGCAGCAACTGGGTTGCCGGGTGCTGCTGACCGACTCGAGCTGGGAGAACATCCGCGCCGCGCGCATGGACAACCTGCCGACCTACTTCGGCAACCCCGCCTCGCAGCACGCCGACGCCCACCTCGACCTGGTCGGCCTGGGCCATCTGCTGGGGCTGTCACCGGCGGGCGAGCTCAACGCCCTGGCCTGCGCGCGCTTTCGCCATGACTTTGGCCAGGCCCGATTGTTCGTGCTGGCCAGCGGTCTTGAAAAAAAGCGCAGCGACAAGCATCGGGCCAGCGAGGAACATCGCGGACAATTACTCGGGTCGAGCCCGATGACCTATGGGCAACTGGCCAAGCTGTTGCACCAGGGTGCCGAGCTGTACAGCACCACGTTGACCGAGGCCTTCGGCTGGGACGACTACCAGCACCTGCATGGCCCGCGGGCCACGCTGCTGTTCGCCCGAGACGGGCAAGGCTGGGTGCATGTGGCCAGCCCGGACAACCCTCTCAAGCCGCAGCCTGGGTGGACACTGGTGGCGCTGGTGGAGCCGGAACTGACCGAGCAGCCCGTAGCGCATTGACTTACGAATGGCCCGGCAATCAGGCCAACGGCAGCACCGGCACCGGGCGCTTGTCCTCGTCGATGGCGACGAAGCTGAACACGCCATGGATCGCCCGCTCCCGCCCGTCGAGGTACATGTTCTCGACGAACACATCCACCTGCACCTGCAGGCTGGTGTTGCCGACCTTGATCACCGTGCCCACCAGCTCAACGATCGAACCGGCCGGGATCGGGTGCTTGAAGTCGATACGATCGGTGGACACGGTCACCAGTGGCAGCCGGCAGAATCGGGTGGCGGCAATGAACGACACTTCGTCCATCCACGCCAGGGCGGTACCGCCGAACAAGGTGTTGTGGTGGTTGGTGGTGTTGGGGAACACCGCTTTGGTCACGCGGGTCACCGAAAGCTCGGTGCGGCGCTGGATTTCCTGGTCTCGGGTGGTCATTTTCGGTCACATCGCAAGGGCGGGTTTCAGAAAACAAAAAAGCAGCCCGAAGGCTGCTTTTTTCTCGCAAGGCGGCCTAGGCCGCCAGGCAAACTGTACTCAGGACAGTTTTTCCTTGATGCGAGCGGCTTTGCCGGACAGGTCGCGCAGGTAGTACAGCTTGGCTTTACGCACGTCACCACGACGTTTCACGGCCAGGCTGTCGATCTGCGGGCTGTAGGTCTGGAAGGTACGCTCTACGCCAACGCCGCTGGAGATCTTGCGCACGGTGAAGGCGCTGTTCAGACCGCGGTTACGCTTGGCGATAACGACGCCTTCGAACGCTTGCAGACGCGAGCGGTCGCCTTCCTTCACTTTAACCTGGACGACAACGGTGTCGCCTGGTGCGAAGGTCGGGATCTCTTTGCTCATCTGCTCGGCTTCGAGCTGCTGGATGATCTTGTTGGTCATGCTGTGCTCCTAAGATGGATACTTGATCCACCATCGATACGTTTAACTATCGTCCCGCTCGCGGATGTATTCCTCGAGCAGCTTCTTCTCTTCTCCAGAAAGCGAGCGACTTTCCAGAAGATCGGCGCGTCGTTCGAAGGTCCTACCAAGGGACTGCTTCATCCGCCAACGCCGGATATGTGCATGGTTGCCACTTAGCAACACGTCGGGAACACGCTGATCCGCATACACCTCGGGTCGGGTGTAATGCGGGCAATCCAGCAGACCGTCGGTGAAAGAGTCTTCCTCCGCCGAGTCCACATGCCCTAAAGCTCCGGGCAGCAGCCGTGTAACCGCATCGATCAGTACCATGGCCGGCAGCTCGCCACCGGAAAGCACATAGTCGCCAATCGACCACTCCTCATCGACATGAGCCTCGATAAAGCGCTCGTCGATGCCTTCATAACGACCGGCGATCAGGATCAACGATTCCTGTTCGGCCAGGCCTTTGACCGCTTGCTGGGTCAGCTTGCGGCCTTGTGGCGAAAGGTAGATCACCTTTGCCGATGCTCCGGTCGCCTGCCTGGCGCTAACCAGGGCGTCTTCCAGAGGCTTGATCTTCATCACCATGCCCGGACCACCGCCAAACGGCCGATCGTCCACGGTGTGGTGGCGATCTGTGGTGTAGTCCCGCGGATTCCAGCAGGTCACTTGCAGCAACCCCTGTTTCACCGCGCGGCTGGTAATGCCGTACTCCGTGATGGCCGAGAACATCTCGGGGAACAACGTGATGACGTCTACGCGAAGGTTACCCATCGTCTAGAAGTCCGCGTCCCACTCAACCCGCATTACGCCTGCTTCCAGGTCGATTGCCAGCACGCATTGCCCGGTATAGGGCAACAGACGCTCGCGATCATCCAGGCTGCCTGCGCAGGGTTTGACCACCATTACATCGTTCGCGCCGGTCTCCAACAGGTGATCGATCTTGCCGAACAGCTGTTCGTCCTGATTGATGACCTTCAGGCCCACCAACTGGTACCAGTAGTACTCGTCGGCTGCCAGGTTGGGCAAAAGGCTCCGCGGTATGCAGATTTCGTAACCGCTCAGAAGACGGGCTTCATCACGATCATCGAGGCCTTTGAGTTTTACGACCAGGCCCTTCTGGGAGCCACGACCGCTGACCAGCTCGACCTGTTTTACCTTGCCTTCGTGCTTGAGCGTCCAGCGCGGATAATCCAACAGGTTTTCAATCGGATCGGTAAAGGAATACACCTTCACCTCGCCGCGAACGCCGTGAACCGAAAAAATCTTGCCAACGACGATGAGGTCGTCAGCCTTTTCTGGCGTCGCGTTCATACTGCTCAGGCTGCAGCCTTGGCAGCTTCCTTCAGCAGCTGAGCAACACGCTCAGACGGCTGTGCGCCCTGGCTCAGCCAGTAGGTGACGCGCTCTTGGTTGACCGACAGCTTGACTTCGGCGCCCGATGCGATCGGGTTGAAGAAGCCAACGCGCTCAACGAAACGGCCGTCACGGGCGTTACGCGAGTTGGTCACGGTCAGGTGGTAGAATGGGCGCTTTTTCGAGCCGCCACGGGCCAGACGAATGGTTACCATGTGAACATCGTTCCTATAGTCGGTGCTGCAAAACTGAATGCCCAATGGGCACACGGGTGCCCAAAAGGCCGCATATTCTCGGGGAATACACGGACATTTGCAAATGCCTTTTTCGGCAATGCCGGGGCCTGCCGATCAGTTCTGCCGGTTTGGGCCACCTCGCGGCGGCCATGATCCCGCCATAGCGGGGGTCTGGCAGACTTCCTCATATAAGGAAGCCCGCCGGATTCTTTTACAGTTTCGGCATGCCGCCACCCGGCAGCATCCCGCCAAGGCCACGCATCATCTTGGCCATGCCGCCCTTGGCGGAGAATTTCTTCATCATCTTCTGCATCTGCTTGTGCTGCTTGATCAAGCGACCGATGTCCTGCACCTGGGTGCCGGAACCGAGGGCGATGCGGCGCTTGCGCGAACCGCTGATCAGGTCGGGGTCGCGACGCTCGGCCGGCGTCATGGAGTTGATGATCGCCTCCATCTGCTTGAACTGCTTCTCGGCCGCGCCCTGGGCATTGCCCATCTGCGACAGGTTCACGCCACCGATGCTCGGCAGCTTGTCCATCAGGCCGCCGAGACCGCCCATGTTCTTCATCTGCTGCAGTTGGTCGCGGAAGTCCTCGAGATCGAAGCCCTTGCCCTTCTTCAGCTTCTTGGCCAGCTTGTCGGCCTTGGCCTTGTCGATGTTCTGCTCGGCCTGCTCGATCAGGCTGAGCACATCGCCCATGCCAAGGATGCGCGAGGCAATGCGATCAGGGTGGAACGGCTCCAGGGCCTCGGTTTTCTCGCCCATGCCGATGAACTTGATCGGCTTGCCGGTGATGGCGCGCACCGACAGCGCGGCACCGCCACGGGCGTCGCCGTCGACCTTGGTCAGCACCACGCCGGTCAGCGGCAGGGCGTCGCCGAAGGCCTTGGCGGTGTTGGCCGCGTCCTGGCCGGTCATGGCGTCGACCACGAACAGGGTCTCGATCGGCTTGACCGCAGCATGCAGGGCCTTGATCTCGTCCATCATGTCGGCGTCGACATGCAGGCGACCGGCGGTATCGACGATCACCACGTCGATGAACTTGAGCTTGGCCTCGCGGATCGCTGCCTCGGCGATGGCCACTGGCTTCTGGCTGATATCGGACGGGAAGAAGGTCACCCCGATATCGTTAGCCAGGGTTTCGAGCTGCTTGATCGCCGCCGGACGGTAGACGTCGGCCGACACCACCATCACGCTCTTCTTCTTGCGCTCTTTCAGGTGACGCGCCAGCTTGCCGGCGGTGGTGGTCTTACCGGCACCTTGCAGACCGGCCATCAGCACCACGGCAGGCGGCGCGGCGTTGAGCGTCAGCTCTTCGTTGGCCGCGCCCATCAGGCTTTCCAGCTCGGCCTGGACGATCTTCACGAAGGCCTGGCCTGGCGTCAGGCTGCGCGACACCTCAGTGCCGACCGCGCGCTCCTTGACGCTGTTGACGAAATCCTTGACCACCGGCAGGGCGACGTCGGCCTCGAGCAGGGCCATGCGCACTTCGCGCAGCGTGTCCTTGATGTTGTCTTCGGTCAGCTTGGCCTTGCCGGTGACATGGCGTAGCGTCTGTGACAGGCGGTCGGTCAGGTTTTCGAACATGGTGATCCTTTCAGGCCCAGTGAAGCCGAGGTTTTTCAGATGCCCAGGTGAACATGTACACGCGCCGGGCAGAGCAAGGCGGCGATTATAGCGGAGACTGCTTCCTGCGCACACCTCGCTCGGGACCACCGGCTAGCCCCACGATTGACACGCAGTCTTCCTTGCCCACCGCGATCTATGCCAAACTCCGTCCCTTTAGGGCTTGCCTGCCAGGACTTATGTTCTCTTCACCCAGCCTCATCCCCAATCTGCTCGCTGCCTTCCTCTATCTGGCCGCGTCCGTCTACCAGGCCACCGGGCTGGCCCGTGGCGCCCGCGCCGACAAACGGCTGCTGGGCCTGCTCGGCACGTTGGCGGTGGTCGCCCAGGGCGGCGCCCTGTTCTTCCAGCTGATCACGCCCCTGGGCCTGAGCCTGGACTTCTTCAGCGCCGCCAGCCTGATCGCCGTGGCGGTGATCGGCCTGACCCTGCTCGCCTGCCTGAGCATCCCGGTGGAGAACCTGCTGGTGCTGCTGTTCCCGCTTGGCGCGGTGACCGCGCTGCTGGCCCAGTTCGCCCCGCCCGGCACGGTGCCGCTGATCAACGAAGAGCCCGGCATTCTCGCGCACATCCTGCTGTCGATCCTGGCCTACGGCCTGTTCACCATCGCCGTGTTCCAGGCCCTGCTGCTGTTGCTGCAGGACCACCAGCTCAAACACAAGCATCCGTCCGGGCTGATCCGCAACTTCCCGCCGCTGCAGACCATGGAAAGCCTGCTGTTCGGCTTCCTCTGGGCCGGCTGGGTGCTGCTGTCGCTGTCGCTGATCTCCGGCTGGCTGTTCCTCGACAACCTGTTCGCCCAGCATCTGGTGCACAAGACCCTGCTGGCCTGCGTGGCCTGGGTCGTGTTCAGCGTGCTGCTGTGGGGCCGTACCCGCCTCGGCTGGCGCGGGCACAAGGCTATCCGCTGGACCCTGGCCGGCTTCTGCCTGCTGATGCTGGCCTATTTCGGCAGCAAGCTGGTCCGCGAATTCATCCTGCATATCTGACGGTCGCCCATGGACACCCTGCCGTACGCCCCGCTGCTCGGCATCATCGCACTGGCGCTGCTGTGGTCGGCGTTGTTCACCGCGGTCGACAGCGCCCGCCAGCAAGCCACTGGCCAGGGCGACGCCACTCTGCCCGCCCAGGGCCTGGTGCTCGGCGCCAGCCTCGGCAAGTTGCTGGTGCTGGGCCTGGCCTGCCTGATCGGCCAGCGCTACGACGGTGAGCACGGTTTCTGGCTGGCGGGCCTCGGGGCCGCCTTCACCCTGCTGGTGCTCGCCGACTACCTGCCACGCCGCCTGGCCCGCCGCGACCCGCAAGCCTTCCTGAGTCTGGGCGATAACCTGCTTAAATGGCCGCTGGCGCTGCTGCAGCCGCTGGGCTGCCTGCTCGACGGCTGCGCCAAGCAGATCCTGCGCCCGTTCCGCGCGCAACCCACGGCGGTGGCCCTGCATCCGCAAGCAGACGACGACTTCGACGAGGACGGCCCGACTGACAGCACCCGCCACGGCCTGCTCGAAGGCCTGCAGGCACTGGACAAGATCACCGTCAACGACATCCTCGTGCCACGAAACGAAGTCGACGGCATCAACCTCGACGACCCCATCGAACGCATCATCGAGCAACTGATCGTCAGCCGTCACACCCGCCTGCCGGTCTACCACAACGACATCAACCAGGTCGAAGCGGTACTCAACACCAAGCTGATCAGCCACCTGCTGCCGCGAGCCGAGCTGACCCCTGAGAAACTCCAGGCGGCCTGTTACGAACCCTACTTCGTCCCCGAAAGCACCCCGCTGCAGATGCAGTTGCTGAACTTCCACAAGCAGCAGCGGCGCATGGGCGTGGTGGTGGACGAGTACGGCGAGGTGCTGGGCATCGTCACCCTGGAGGATATCCTCGAGGAGATCGTCGGCGAGTTCGAGGACGAGCAGAGCCTGGACAACCCTCACGTCCACCCCCAACCCGATGGCCGCTTCGTCATCGAGGGGACGGCCTCGCTGCGCGAGATCAACCGCACCCTTGGCTGGCACCTGCCCTGCGACGGCGGGCCGAAAACCCTCAACGGGCTGGTCACCGAGGCATTGGAAAGCATCCCGGCAAGCGCGGTATGTCTCAAAATTGGCAGATATCGGCTGGAAATCCTCGAAACCGAGGATAATTGCGCGAGCAAGGTACTGGTCTGGACACTGACTCGCTAGCTATACTCGAAACACGCTTACCCAGCCCTGCCGTCCCGCCCGCTATCCGCACCCAGCGCCCGACGGCCAGTCCGCACCACTGACACGCCCCGCGGTCCTGCTTCAGCACCCCGAACAGCAACCGCTCACCGCCTATCCCCTGGGCTATCGTCAGTCGCGCGACCAACAACAATACGCTCCGGCTCCCGTGTGCCCGTCACATGGGCCGTGCCCCATGGAGCATGACTGTCAGGGACCTTCGCATGACTACCAGCAGCACCTACGCCGAACCTGCCTCGGCAACACCGGTCAATTCGCCGGCCCGGGTGGCCACCGCCAGTTTCATCGGCACCGCCATCGAGTTCTACGATTTCTACGTCTACGCCACCGCCGCCGCGCTGGTGATCGGGCCGGTATTCTTCCCGTCAGGCTCCGGCACCGCGCAGATGCTCGCGGCCTTTCTCACCTTTGGTATCGCCTTCCTCGCCCGCCCGCTGGGCTCGGCGCTGTTCGGCCACTTTGGCGACCGCATCGGGCGCAAGTCGACGCTGGTCGCCTCGCTGCTGCTGATGGGCGTGTCCACCACGCTGATCGGCGTGCTGCCCGGCTATGACAGCATCGGCGTCTGGGCGCCGATCATCCTTTGCCTGCTGCGCTTCGGCCAAGGCCTGGGGCTGGGCGGCGAATGGGGCGGCGCGGCGCTGCTGGCCACCGAGAACGCGCCACAGGGCAAGCGCGCCTGGTTCGGCATGTTCCCGCAGCTGGGCCCGTCGATCGGCTTTCTCGCCGCCAACGGCCTGTTCCTCACCCTGGCCCTGGTGCTCAGCGACGAGCAGTTCCGCGAATGGGGCTGGCGCATTCCGTTCCTGCTTAGCGCGGCGCTGGTGCTGGTCGGCCTGTACGTGCGCCTGAAGCTGGAGGAAAGCCCGGTGTTCGCCAAGGCGGTCGCCCGTCACGAACGGGTGAAGATGCCGGTGGTCGACCTGTTCGCCCGCTACTGGCTGCCGACCCTGCTGGGCGCCGCGGCCATGGTGGTGTGCTATGCGCTGTTCTACATCTCCACGGTATTCTCGCTCAGCTATGGCGTGACCACCCTCGGCTACAGTCGCGAGACCTTCCTCGGCCTGCTGTGCTTCGCGGTGGTGTTCATGGCCCTGGCCACGCCGCTGTCGGCCTGGCTCAGCGACCGTTACGGGCGCAAGCCGGTGCTGGTGGTCGGCGGCCTGCTGGCGATCGCCTCGGGTTTCACCATGGAACCGCTGCTGACCTCGGGCTCTACCACGGGCGTGGCGCTGTTCCTGGCCATCGAGCTGTTCCTGATGGGGGTGACCTTCGCGCCGATGGGCGCGCTGCTGCCCGAGCTGTTCCCGACCCATGTGCGCTACACCGGCGCCTCGGCGGCCTACAACCTGGGCGGTATCGTCGGCGCCTCGGCGGCACCGTTCTTTGCCCAGAAGCTGGTGAGCATGGGGGGATTGAGCTGGGTGGGAGGGTATGTGTCAGTGGCGGCGGTGATCAGCCTGATTGCCGTGTTGTGCCTGAAAGAGACGCGCAATACCGAGCTTTGAAGCAATCGCGGGGCAAGCCCGCTCCCACGCCAGGCTGATACTGGCGTGGGAGCGGGCTTGCCCCGCGATCGTTTCAGGTCAGAACTCGACTTTCACGGCTTGCGAAGCACGGGTCGCCTTGGCCCGGGCGGCCTCGACCGACTCGTCGCGAGCCAGGCACACGCCCATGCGGCGGGTGCCGTTGATCTCAGGCTTGCCGAACAGGCGAATGGCGGTATCCGGCTCGCTCAGTGCGGCGCCGAGGTTGGCGAAGCTGGTCTGCTGCGACTGGCCTTCCGGCAGGATCACCGCCGAGGCCGATGGACCGAACTGGCGCACCACCGGGATCGGCAGGCCGAGAATGGCCCGGGCATGCAGGGCGAACTGCGACAGGTCCTGGGAGATCAGGGTCACAAGGCCGGTGTCGTGCGGACGCGGCGAGACCTCGCTGAACCACACCTGGTCGCCCTTGACGAACAGCTCCACGCCGAACAGGCCACGCCCGCCCAACGCGTCGGTGACCGCCTGGGCCACCCGCTGCGACTCGGCCAAGGCCTTCGGGCTCATGGCCTGGGGTTGCCAGGACTCCTGATAGTCGCCCTTCTCCTGACGGTGACCGACCGGCGCGAGGAAAGTGGTGCCGCCCACATGGCGCACGGTCAGCAGGGTGATCTCGTACTCAAAGTCGATGAAGCCCTCGATGATCACCCGGCCCTTGCCGGCGCGGCCACCTTCCTGGGCGTAGTCCCAGGCTTTTCGCAGGTCATCGTCGCCACGCAGCAGGCTCTGGCCCTTGCCCGAGGAGCTCATCACCGGCTTGACCACGCACGGGTAGCCCAGGTCGGCCACGGCCTTGGCGTAGTCCTCGTAGGTGTCGGCGAAGTGATACGGCGAAGTCGGCAGGTCGAGCTCTTCGGCCGCCAGGCGGCGGATGCCTTCGCGGTTCATGGTCAGCTGGGTGGCGCGGGCGGTGGGCACCACGTTGAAGCCTTCGTTTTCCAGCTCGACCAAGGTGGCGGTGGCGATGGCCTCGATCTCGGGCACGATGTAGTGCGGTTTCTCAGCCTCGATCACCGCGCGCAGGGCGACGCCGTCGAGCATGTTGATCACATGGCTGCGGTGCGCGACCTGCATGGCCGGCGCGTTGGCGTAACGGTCCACGGCAATCACCTCGACACCCAGGCGCTGCAGCTCGATCACCACTTCCTTGCCCAACTCGCCGCAGCCGCACAGCAGTACACGGGTCGCGGTGGGCGACAATGGGGTTCCGATACGGGTCATTTCAGGTCCTCGAAGGCGTCCGGGGCCGCGCCACGCTGGCTGCCGCCCGCTGAAAAATGGACCGGTATTCTACATCAGGATGTGGCCACCGCGCGCCGTGCCCGCCAGGCCATGATCAACCAGACCGCCGTTACCCCGGCGAACTTCGAGGCCAGCGCTGTGCCGATCACCGCCGGGGTCAGCGCGCCGATCATGCCGAAGAAGATGAAGGTGTCGACCGGGATGCTCAGCGCCGAACTCAACCACAGGCGGTCACGCAAAGGCCGTCGGGTGACGCTGAACACCAGCCAGTCGATCAGCTCGGAGACGAAGAACGCGGTGGCGCTGGCCAGGGCGATGGCCGGCTCCGACGTCGCGTAGGACAGCACCAGCGCCGCCAGCATGGCCAGCAACGCGCCGTGGCCGTAGCGGGTCTGCACCATGTCGCGCAGGATGAACACCAATCCGCCCCAGGCGGACCAGATCACGTCCAGGTGCGGCGCGCTGGAAAAGGCGTAGTTGATCAGCACCACGCTGCTGATGTAGGCGATGAGATAGAACATGGTCTTTGCGTTCGGTGGGCCAGCCGCACAGATTAGCGCCGGCCCCATCGCGGGACAAGCCCGCTCCCACGCCACCGGCGTCCCGTGTTACAGGCCAATCACCAGCCCCGCCGCCAGCGCCCGCTCATGGCATTTCTTGAGCACCTCCCGGCGCTGCTCGTTGTCCATCCGCCCCCAGCGGGTGATCTCGTCCACCGTGCGCTGGCACCCGGTGCAGATATCCTGCTCGTCCAGCGCGCAGATGCTGACGCAGGGCGAGGCCACGGGCCGTTCGTCAGTCTTCATCGATCACCAGCTCACGCGCATAGCGCTGGGCGTTGTGCACGTAGTGCGCGGCGCTGGCCTCGAGCATGCGCTTCTGCTGCTCGGTAAGCTCGCGCACCACTTTGCCCGGCGAGCCCATCACCAGCGAACCGTCGGGAATTTCCTTGCCTTCGGGGATCAGCGCATTGGCGCCGATGATGCAATGCTTGCCGATCCGCGCCCCATTGAGAATCACCGCGTTGATGCCGATCAGGCTGTAGTCCCCGACCATGCAGCCGTGCAGCATGGCGTTGTGGCCGATGGTCACGCCACGGCCGATGGTCAGCGGCGCACCCATGTCGGTGTGCATCACCGTGCCGTCCTGGACGTTGCTGTCCTCGCCGATGTCGATCAGCTCGTTGTCGCCGCGCAGCACCGCGCCGAACCAGACGCTGGCGCGGGCCTGCAGGCGCACCTTGCCGATCAGCGTGGCGTTGGGCGCGGTCCAGCTCTCGGGATGGGTCTCGACCCGCAGGTCGCCCAGGCGGTATTTCATGTATCGCTCCTCACGGTTGAACGCGGTGGCGGGGTGTACCCCGCTCAGTTCTTGATGAAACGCTCGGGTGGCTGGTGCAGGCTGATGCCGGCATCGAACAGCAGGTTGACCAGTTCGACGATCATGATCGCCGACAAGCCCCAGATCTTGTAGTCGCCGTAACGGTAGCTGGGCACGTACCAGCTGCGCCCCTGGTAGTCGATGCGATGGGTGTGATCACGGGGATCCTGACGGAAGAACGCCAGCGGCACGGTGAACACTGCGGCAATTTCGGCGTCATTGGCGCAGTACTCGACATAGTCGGGGATCAAACCGACGAACGGTGTCACCTTCAGGCCGTGCAACGAGATCACCGGGCTCAGCGGCCCGATCACCTCGACCAGCCCGGGCGGCAGGCCGATTTCTTCCTCGGCCTCGCGCAGGGCGGTGAACACCAGGTCGGGGTCTTCCGGATCGCGCCGACCGCCAGGAAAGGCAACTTCGCCGCCGTGGGTCGACAGGCCCTGGGCGCGCAGGGTCAGCACCAGCTCCGGCTCTTCGCTACGGGTAATGGGCAACAACACCGCCGCTTCTGGGAAACGGCGGTCCGTCTCCAGTGACGCGGGGGTATGGTTGCTCATTCGGCGAAGAAGCTCATCCAGCATTACGCACTCTCGTGTCCAAGGCCTGCCTTGCATGATGCACCAAAGCCGCGAGGCACCCAAGCCCCGCCCGCAGGCCGCTTGCGGTGGGCGGGCCGGGCGCGCCAAGATAGTCCGACCCCATTGGAATGAATGTAAGCATGAAATTCTGCAGCGCGTGCGGCCAACCGGTCACCCAGCGGATCCCCGAAGGCGACAGCCGCCTGCGGTATGTCTGCGACCATTGCCAGACCATCCACTACCAGAACCCCAACATCGTCGCCGGGGTGCTGCCCATCTGGCGTTCCCAGGTGCTGCTGTGCCGCCGCGCCATCGAGCCGCGCCGGGGCTTCTGGACCTTGCCCGCCGGGTTCATGGAGAACGGCGAGACCCTGGATGCCGCCGCCCGTCGCGAAACCGTCGAGGAGGCCTGCGCCCGGGTAGCCGAGATGAGCCTGTACCAGCTGTTCGACCTGCCGCACATCAACCAGGTACACGTGTTCTTCCGTGCCGAGCTGGCCGACCTGGACTTCGCCGTGGGCATCGAGAGCCTGGAGGTGCGCCTGTTCGAGGAACACGAGATCCCCTGGGGCGAGCTGGCTTTCCGCACCGTCACACGCACACTAGAATGCTATTATCGCGACCGCATCAGGCAGCACTACCCCATAGGCCATGAATACCTGCCGCCGATGAACGTTTCGTCGCCCACCATTTAAGTCTTCAGGGATACGGTTTCATGCGCTGGCTGCTTGCCCTCTTCTGCCTCAGTGTCGCCTCGGTGTCGCAAGCCGCCTTCACCGAGACCATCATCCGCAAGACACCGTCGGCCGTGCAGTCGCCGGCCCAGCCCGCCACTGGCGGCGCCCAGCAGGAACGGCTGATCGACAAGGTGCTGGTGATCAAGTCCGAACGCCGCCTGCAGTTGATCAGCCGCGGCGAGCCGCTCAAGACCTACCGCATCTCCCTGGGCAAGCAGCCCAAGGGCGCCAAGCAGCGCGAGGGCGACAAGAAGACCCCTGAAGGGCTGTACTGGCTTGACTGGCGCAAGGTCAGCGACCGCTACAACCTGGCCATGCACATCTCCTACCCGAACATCACCGATGCCGCCAAGGCCCGCAGCGAAGGCGTGCCCCCCGGCAGCATGATCATGATCCACGGCACGCCGATCAACGAGGAGTACCCCGAGTGGTACTTCCACACCCTCGACTGGACCGAGGGCTGCATCGCCATGCGCAATGACGACATGCGCGAGGTGTGGAGCATGGTCAAGGACGGCACGCTGATCGAAATCCGGCCCTGATCCTCTCGACTCATCCGATTACGACGAAGGCCTGTCCTGCTCACGCAGGGCAGGCCTTTCTCTTTCGCCGTCAAACTCCGTTTCTGTAGATATCTGCTCACTTTTCCTACGCGACAAAGAGCATTCCTTCCCACAAAGTGATGGCATTGAGCCACATAAACGCCATCAACAGTCTTCTTAAAATTCCCGCAAATGATTACTCGATTTCGTACATCACTTGCGAGGTTCTCATGCAAAATCCTGCTCCCAAAACCAGTCCCGACACTTTACGCTGGGCTGTCTTTCTCGCCCTGCTGGGCACCACCCAGGTCCAAGCGCAAGGCGCCCTGACCCCGGCGCCGGGCCCTGGCGGTACCCCGATCATCGACAATGGCCACGGCGTTCCGGTGATCGACATCGTCGCACCCAATGCCAGCGGCCTGTCGCACAATCAGTTCCTCGACTACAACGTCGGCAGGCAAGGTCTGGTGTTGAACAACGCCCTGCAGGCCGGGCAATCGCAACTGGCCGGCCAGCTCGGCGCCAACCCGCAGTTCCAAGGCCAGGCCGCCTCGACCATCCTCAACGAGGTCATCAGCCAGAACGCCTCGAAAATCGAAGGCGCGCAGGAAATCTTCGGGCAGAAAGCCGATTACCTGCTTGCCAATCCCAACGGCATCACGGTCAACGGTGGCAGCTTCATCAATACGACCCGCGCGGGCTTCGTGGTAGGTAATGCGCACGTCCAGGATGGGCAGGTCAAACATCTCGACAGCCGTGATGCCCGCGGCGCCCTCAATGTGCTGGGGCGTGGCCTGAGCAATGGCGAAGGCGCCTTGGCGCTTATCGCGCCACGTATCGATGCCAAAGGCTTGCTGTTGGCCAAGGACGACCTGAACCTCACCGTCGGACGTAATACTGTCGATGCCGAAAACCGCGCTGTGCTGCAGCATCTGCCTGGCGTATCCGGATCCATTGACGCCAGCCTGCTCGGCTCGATGCGCGCCGGTCAGATTCGCATCGTGAGCACTGCCGAGGGCGCGGGTGTGCAGATCGGTGGGATGAACCTGCACGCGGAACGTGGTGACCTGAGCATCCAGTCAGCCGGTAACCTGGTGGTGCAAGGCGACGAACTACTCCAGACCAACCTCACCAGCAGCAACGGCAAGCTGGCGCTGAGCGCTGCGCACGATTTGCAGTTCACTGCGGCCAATGGCAAGGGCCGGCAAGTCGAGCTCAACGCTGGGAAGAACCTGACGCTCGATACCATTACCCGCGAAACCTTGCAGAAGGACCCTGTCGACTGGGTGAAGAAGAGTTGGTTCGTCACCACCGAAAGCCGCAAGGGCCTTACCGAGACCACCGATCGCAAGATTGTGAGCAGTCGCCTTGTGGCGCAGGACGATCTGGACCTGCTGGCAGGTAATGACCTGACGCTGACCGCCGCACAGCTTGAAGCAGGAAGCACCCTTAACCTGCGCAGTGGCAACAAGATGACGATCGGCGCCGGCCTGGAAAGCCGCGATACCAAGGAACAGCACAGCCACACCATTTACCTTGACCGCACAGACACTGACGGCACGTCGCACACAGAGCAGGTCAAAGCCAGCACGCTCAAGGGCAACAAACTCGTTGCGCATGCCGGCAGCGACATGCAGGTCAGTGGCTCACACCTCAATGCCAAGCACCACCTCCAGCTGGACAGCAAGGGCGACTTGACCATTGAAAGCGCCGAGGAAAACGACCAGGGTCATCGCATCACTGGTGTTCGCGACTTCGTTGCCAGCGCCGGGGAAACGGCAACGGATTCAGGCCAGTACTCCGCGAAAATCGGTTACGAGCATTTGCACAAGGATGAAAATACAGCCTTGACTCGCCAGGTGGCGAGTTCGGTCAGTGCCGGCACCGTTTCCTTGGCCAGTGCTCGCAAGCTGACGCTCAAGGGCTCCGAGGTTCAAGCGAATGCCGGCAGTCTCACCGCCAACGCCAACGACATCGAACTTGCAGCGGCCTACGATAACGAGAGCAGACACACCCTCGACACCACCCGCGGCGCGGCGCTGAGTGCCACCATCGGGACCGAGCGTGTCGGCGTGAGCATCGACGGCTACCAGGGTCCGACCGTCGAGCTCCAAAGTCAGTCCACCGTTCAACGCAGCACGCTGAAATCAAGCGGTGACATGAAGATCGATGCCGCAAAGCTGGTTACCTCTGCCGCCCAGGTGCAGGCGCAAGGATCGCTGGAAATAAATGCTGACACGATCGACAACCAGGCGGCAGCCGACACCACGGTACGCGAGACCCTCCTGAGCAAGTGGGATGGAGGCCTGGGTGTCAGTGCCGACTATGCATACGTGACAGATCGCGCCAAGTACGCCTTCGACCATTTGCGCCAGTTGGCTACAGGCCAGAAAGCCGAATCGACGCTCAACGATTCGCAGAAGCCAAACCTGGAGGCAAAGCTGGCCCTGGAGCACCAGTCGCTCAAGCAGAGGGACACCACCAGCACGGCGCAGGTCAGCACATTCGAAGCAGGGCGTGTCATCGTTCAGGCCTATGACAGCATCAAGGACGAGGGCACCGACTACAACGCCAAGGCGGGTGATCTGCGGATCGTGGCGGGCGAACACCAGATGCTGGCCGCCAGTGATCGCACTACCCGTGAAACAAGCCGCGTCAACGCAGGCGGTAACCTGCGCGTGGACAGCAAGACCTTGACGGATGTCAACGGCACGCTTGAAGGGCATGGGGGCTCCGAGGCGAGCCTGGGAGAAACCACGCTTGCCCGCGTTGGCAGTCTGCAGGGCAAGCATGGGGTTCAGGTCGCGCTCACGGGTAACGGACACTACGAGGGTACCCGCATCGACGGCGGCGAGGGTGCGGTGCGCCTGGATAGCCAAGGTGACCTGACACTGGCGGCTGTTCATGACCGCACCGTGGAGAAAACCACGACACTGGAGGCAGGCCTGGCGCTGAAGGCGGGTGTCAACCTGATCGGAGCCAATGGCGGGGCGCAGGGTACTCTCAAACACCACACGCACGAGGCTCAGAACAGCAAGGCGCGAGTCGCGCAAATCGACAGCAAGCATGAGGTTGGGCTCTCCAGCCATGGCGACCTGCGTCTGGAGGGAACGCGCATCGGTAGCGGCACCGTGGCCACCGGCGATATCACGCTGCACAGTGAGGGTCTGCTGACCGTTGCCGCAGCCGGCGATACCGAAACCAAGGTGGGCGGTACCTGGGGTGGCAAACTGGATGGCTCGGGGAGCGCTGTGGGTGGCGGTCTGGGCGCTGAAGGCACCTTTGGCCGGACCAGCCAGGAAAAGCGTACCGCCGTCGGCGCGACGTTCGACAGTAACGGGGCGGTGCAGCTCACGAGCCTGGCCAGCAATGATGCTGCCCTCAACGTGCAAGGGTTGCAGGCCAGTGCTCGGAAGATCGGCCTCGAGGCTCGCAATGGTGGCGTGTTGATCGAAGCCGCAGGCAACACCGAACAACACGACAGCCTCGATGTCACCCTCGGCGCCGGAGCCAAGCTTTCAGCAATAGGACTGGGAGGCGCGAACGCCCTGGTCCAGCTTGAACTGGACACGCGCAACAACACGACCTGGAGCGACAGCCGTCTGCGCGCCGACACAGTCGAGTTACAGAGTAAAGGCGATACCCGTATCGAAGGTGCCCAGGTCGAAGCCCATCATGTCGCAGGCGAAATCGGTGGCGATCTGCTGGTGGCAAGTCGCAAGAACCAGACTGACGCCAAGGCCCTCAATGCCGATATCAAAATGAACCAGAAAGACGCCGCAGACGCTTCCGGTGATGCCAAGCCATCACTGGCGGACGCCTTCGACAAAGGCGACATCGGCGAAATCGTCAGTGCGCTCTGGAGCACGGTCACCGACAAGGTCACGCCGGCAATCAAGGGAGGCCTCTCCAGGAAGCTTGACGATACCGTCACACAACAGACCACCCTCTCCGGCACACAGGGCATCGACCTGGGCGTCGGGGGCACAACCCATCTTGTCGGCGCCAAAGTACAGGCCAGCGATGGCAAGGTCGACGTCGGGAGCAGCATTACCCGACAGAACCTCAGCGGCCGCGACTATCAGGAGGATACCAAGGTCAACGTAGACCTGACGCCAGGGGGCCTGACAAAGAGTGCGGTCGGCTTCTTCACCAGCCTGTTCCATGGCAAGGGTGAAGGCAACAGCAACAACAAGCCGTACGAAAGCAGTGGCCACGACACCACCACCGAGTACGTCTCGCAAATTGAGCAGGGCCGCAAGCGCTGAGGCGCGAACACCTGGCAAGCAGCGGCCCACAGGCCGCTGCACCTCCCCATCCAACCCTGAATCGCCGAGCTGGCGAGGACCGGTATCGGACCCAGACCCATGAACACCCGCACTTTCAGCCGCGTCTCATACCGAGCCGCGAGCATCCTGCTTGCCAGTATCTTCCTGGCCTGCCCATCGGCGGTAGTAGCGGCTCCACGCTGGATCGATCCGGCCGGCCAGGACCTACGCGACCAACAGCAGTCACTGCGAAAACTGGAACAGGACCGACGACTCGAACGCTGGGAACATTCACGGCCCATCGACAGAGCACACCGAAGCGAAACACCGTCCACCGAACAGGGTCAACGCTGCTGGGCAGTGAGTGGCGTGCGACTGGCGGGCAACCGAACACTTCGGTCCCAGCACCTTGAACCCACCGTACGCGCCTTGTCGTCCTCATGCATGGGCGCAGCAGAAATCGACCGATTGCTCAAGGCAATCACCCAGCAGTACGTGCAGGCCGGCTATCCCACCAGCCGCCCCTACGTTGCACGCCCCCCTGAACATGGCGCCCCACTGGATATCGTGATTGTCGAGGGCTTCATAGAATCGATCGAAATCACTGACCAGGGCCTGCCCCTGTCACTGGGCAACGCGTTTCCAGGCACACTCGGCCGCCCCCTGCATTTGCCGGATCTTGAGCAAGGCCTCGACCAACTTAATCGTCTGCGCGCCTACGACCTGGAAATGGCCCTGCTGCCTGGGGAGTTGCAAGGGGGGACCCGCGTCGTGATCAAACCTCGGCAGGTCTGCTCACGCGTGCACCTGGACGCCAGCATCGACAACCGTGGCGGTGAAACGACCGGCCGCCATCGTCTGAACCTGGGCCTGGGCCTGGACAGCCCGCTGGGTTTGAACGACGACCTGCGCCTGTCGTTCAACCGGACCGTTTTCGAAGCACCAGGACAAACCGAAGGCTTGAGCCTCCATTACAGCCTGCCTCACGGTCCCTGGACCTTCAGCCTCAACGCCAGCCAGATGCGCTACAGTGCCCCGGTGCCCCGGACCCGCTACAGCAGCAATGGCGAGAACGAGTTTTTCGGCCTTGGCGCGGAGCGTGTGCTCTGGCGCAATCGCCAAGGCATGCTCAGTGCCAGCACCCGCGTGGACCGCAAGGCATTGACCAACCGCTTTGGCCCGGTGGTACTGGCGCTGCAGAGCCCGACCCTGAGTACCGTCGATGCCGGCCTCAATCTGCTGTGGCTGGAGAGCGGGCTATGGAACCTGTACCTGGGCGTGAGCAAGGGCGTGGACTGGTTCGGCGCCGACCAGCCCCACCACAACAAGCGTGCGCCCCGTCCGGACTTCACAAAGTACCGCGCCAACCTCCTGCACCTGCGCCAAGGCCCTGCCGAGCACCCATGGCGTTGGCAGAGTGAACTGGCCCTGCAATTCAGCACCGATGTCCTGCCCGCGATCGAACAGCAGCAGCTCAGCGATCACTCGGCCGTGCGCGGTTTTCGTCAGCACAACGTGACCGGCGCCAGTGCCGCCGTCTGGCGCAACACCCTCAGTCAGCCGCTGCCCTCGGGTTGGACCTGGCCTGTGCAAGCACGCCCATCGATAGGCCTTGACCATGGCTGGGCCCGCTATATGCGCGAGAGTCCCTCCCAGCGCCTGACCGGTGCCTCGGTGGGTATTGAGCTGAGCGTCCCACGCAGCAGCCTGCGCCTGGACTACCAGCGCGCCCTGCATGCCAGCGATCGACGGCGCAAGGCGTTGGAACACGGTTTCTGGGTAGCCCAGTGGTCCCTGAGCATTTGAGCTACCAGCTCAGCCCACGCTGTCCAATAGTGTCTACCGGCCCCAGCCATTGCAGGCCGCGCAGCACCGGGGTCAGGCCGGCATCGGCCGACATTGCGAAATCGAGCTGCGCCCGCCGTGCCACCAGGTCGGCCTCCAGGCCGAGCTGGTGTTGGCCTTGGCGAACCAGCCCCGCGACCAGCCGCCAGCCCTGGCGACAGTCCATTTCCAGCGTCCCCTCCCCCAATCCCAGGGACCACGGGGCGCTCAAAGCCAGGTCGACCACCGTGATCCGCCCTTCGGCGGCCAGGCAACGCTGCCCCGAGCCTTGCAGGCTGATACCCCCTTGCCACTGCCCGGTCAGGCGGTATCCCAGGGCCGCGCTGGGCTGCGCGCCCACTGCCTGCAGCCCGGCCTGCCAACGCCACGGCCAGCCGCTCAGGCGCCCTTGCCAACCCTGACCTTGAAAAACCAACCGAACCTGCAGATCGCGCTGCCATGCTCGCCACGTCCATTGCACCGGTCCTGCCGCACCCAGCCGCTCGGCCTGCCCTTGCCACAGGCTGCCGCTCACGCCCTCGGCCGGTAGCCCGAACCCGGCGACCAACCAACGCGCTGGCAGCTCCACCAACAGCGTCAGGCAGAACACCAGGGCCATCCACAGGCCAGCCCGCCGCTTCATGGCCGCAGCCGCACGGTAAAGCGCAGCCCCTCGGTGTCCCGCTCCAATTCCCACTGCAAAGGCCGCGCGCCATCATCGCGCAGGGCCTGCAACCAGCCTTGCAGCGCCTGGGCATCGGCCACCTTGCCACGCGCCAGCCAGCCTTCGTCCTCGGGCTGCACCTCGGCGAGCTCGATGTGTCGCGCCTGAGCCGACTGGTGCAGCCCTTCCAGGGTCAATGCGGGTTGCTGCGCTTGCGCCGTCAACGATTCGGCCAGCGCCCGCCACTGCGCCTGCTCACGCCAATAGGCGATGCCCTCGCGCAGCGCCAGCAGCGCAACCAACAGCGCGACGACTCCCCAGGCCAGCGATAGCCGATGCTGCTGCAACCATTCACGGTTCATGCTGCGCTCCCCAAGTCGAACACCACCCGGCGTGCCTCGTCTTCCACCTGGACGTGCACGCCAATCGCCGTGGCCATGTCCTGCCAGGGCGCGCCTGTGCCCTCGCCTTCCAGCTCCAGGTGCCAGCGCTGGCCGTCGTACCGCACCGCCCGCACCTGCCAGCCAGGGTGATCGTTCAACCAGGCATGGACCTGCGCCTGCACCGCGTCGAGCAGACGCAGGCGCACCTGGCTTTCACCGGCGTCGTCCCGCAGGCGCTTGAGCGCCAGCGCCGCCTGGCGTGGTGTCGCCTGGGGACCGGTCACCGCCAGCACCTGGGCGCGATAGACCTGGGCCTGTCGCCACTGTTGCGCACACCAGAGTCCGCCCCACGCCAGGGCTAACGCCAGGCAGGCGACGGCCAGGCGCGATTGCCCGCCCTGCAAGCGCGGGCGTGAGCGGGCCTGTCGCGCCTCGAACACCCCCGACAGGCCATCGAGCGGCGCCAGCACTTCTGGCCATGGGCCCTCGATGCATTCAGCGTCGTCGGCCAGCCAGTCCAACGTAGGCGGCAAACCGAGCACCTGTGGCCAGGCCAACCAACGTGCCTGGGCCTTGTACAGGCTCACCGTCCCTCGCCGCCAATGCCAACCCGACGCGCCCACGCTGTCGGGCAGCAGCTGGAACTCAGCCCAGCAACGCTCAACCGGCAGCGCCCAGGCGGAGCACTGCGCACGCCATTCATCCAGCCTCGCCCGCGCCACCACCAGCAATTGCACCTGCCCCGCGTGACGCCCGATACAGGCACACAGCACATCATCGGCGCCTTGCAGCAAGCGGTCCTCGACCAGCAACGGCCACTCTTCGCGCTTGAGCCCGGGCGGCGCGGCCAGCTGGAAGTGGCTGCACTGCTCGCCGGGAACGATCAGGGCGACGCGCGCCTCGAGCCCTGGCGGTGGCTCCCCCAGTCCCTCGCGCACCGGACGGCCCTGGATCACCAGCAGCCACTCCCAGACCTCGCCTGGACGCAGCAACAACCAGGGTTGTGCCGGCGCCCGGCGGCGCCATTCAAGCTTCATGAGCGCCCCCAGGGCAGAACGAAGGTGCAGGTAGACGGTGCTCCATCACGCACTAGCTCCACGCGCACACCCCGTCCGGGGTGCGCCGGTTGTTCGGAAGGCCAGGCCAGCCAGCGGCCGGACTGGTGGTAGAGGATGTTCATCGCGCTGACCCGCTCCAACCGCTCGCGCATCACCCATTGCGGGGCTGCGGCGGCGTAGAGGTCGGCCGAGGTTTCCAGCAGCAGGCGCTGTTCGCGAGGCTCGAAACGCAAACGCTGGCGTTGCAGGCGCGAGCCGCCCTCGGCCTGGGGCCAGGCAGCGGCGGCCACCCACAGCAGTTGCTGGCGGTCGGGTTGCCAGTCGAGCCAGCGCGGCGCCAGCGGCAGGCGCTGTTCATACAGGCGGCGCAGCACCGGGCTATCGAAACGCCGCTCCAGGGCCAGGCAGAAATCCAGCACGCCGGTTTCGCGCACCTGTTCGTCAAGCCGCTCGCGCACCTTCAGCCAACCGTTGACCAGCGCCGACAGCAACACCCCGAGTAATGCAGTGAGGGCCAGGGCCACCAGCAGTTCGATCAGGGTCATGCCTGCCTGGCGCCGCTTCATGGCCGCTCCAGGAACACGGTGTACTGCCCCAGCGGCAGGCGCTGGTCGCGGTCGGCATGCAGCAACAGTTCGCCACGACGCAGGTCGCGCACCCCGGTACGACGCAACTGCAGCTGCCAATGGCAGGCCTGCCCGCCCTCGACCAGCACGCCGCTGTCCTGGTTGGCCGCCGGCCAGTACTGCTCGACCGCGAAACGCGCCTGCAGCTCGCGGGCGCACAGCAGGCCCAGGCGATGCTGCTGCACGGTGTCCTGCACGGCCAGGCGCTGGCGCAGGACCTGGCTGGTGATCACCGCCAGGACCGCGGCGATGCCCAGGGCCACACTCACTTCGAGCAAGGTGAAGCCCCGTTGCCCGCGTTTCATGGCATCACGCTCACGCGCAACTGGCCGCTGCGGTCCCAGTCCCAACGCCGGCCGCCCTCGGCCCAGCGCCAGCGCACAGTGCCCGGGCGGGCCCAGCCATCGGGGGTGAACAGCAGCACGGGCGTCTGGCTGGCTGGCCAGTCCGGGCGCAGGCCCTTGGGCCAATCGCCCAATGCAACGGTTTCCACCTGCCATTGATCACCTTGACGGCGCACGAACTCAGGCCGCTGACCGTTCCAGCGTATCCCCCGCAGTTGCCCGGCATGGCGCGCCAGGTCGGCCTGGGCCAAAGTGGCGGCGGCCAGGCGGTCGAGGGTCTGGTCGACGCTGCTCCTGCCGCTGTCGAGCCAGGCCACCGCCAGGCTGGTCATCAGCGCGGCGATGGCCAGCACCACCAGCAGCTCGAGCAGGCTGAAGCCACACTGTTGGATCGGGGTAGCGTGGGAGCGGGCAGACATTTCAGAGCGCCCAGTTGCCCAGATCGGCATCGAGCCCTTCGCCGCCCGGCACACCATCGGCGCCCAGCGAATAGACATCGACCCGGCCATGCTCGCCGGGCATGCGGTACTGGTACGGCGTACCCCACGGATCCTCTGGCAGTCGACGGATATAGCCATCGCTGCGCCAACTGCGCGGCAGCGGTTCCTGGGTCGGTTTCTTCGCCAGCGCCGCCAGGCCCTGTTCGTTGCTGGGGAAGCGCAGGTTGTCCAGGCGGTACATGTCCAGCGCCTGCTCCAGGGTCGCAAGGTCGGCCATGACCTTCTGCTTCATGGCCTTGTCCTGGTTGCCCAGCACGCTGGGCGCGACCACGGCGATCAACAGGCCGATGATGAAGATCACCACCATGATCTCCATCAGCGTGAAGCCACCCTGGCGATTGCGTCGTTGTTGCATGAGAAGTCTCCTTGTCACAGTTGCAATCCCTGGTTGAGCTGCATGATTGGCAGCAGCACCGCCAGCACGATGAACAGCACCACCGCGCCCATCACCAGGATCATCAGCGGTTCGAACAGCGCCATGGCGGTGTCCACCTGGCGGGCGAAGCCGCGCTCCTGGTCATCGGCCACGCGTTCGAGCATGTCGGCCAGGGTGCCGCTGGCCTCGCCGCTGCCGACCATGTTCACCAGCAGCGGCGGAAACTGGCCGGCGCCGTCCAGCGCCCGGTGCAGGCTGGTGCCGCCCTGCACCTGCTGGCGTACCTGCGCCATGGCGGCATGGATACGCAGGTTGCCGACCGTCTCGGTGGCCACCTGCAGGGCTTCGAGCAGGGCCACGCCACTGCCGCAGAGAATCGCCAGGCTGCGCGCCAGGCGCGCGCTCTCCAGCACCTGCAGCAGCGCCCCGACACGCGGCAGGCGCAGCAGCAGGTCGTCGCGGCGCAGGCGCCAGTGCGGCTTGCGCAGCAGCCAGCCACCGGCCACTGCCAGCCCGATCGCCAGCGCCAGCAAGTACGGCCCGGCCTGGACCAGCCCCTGGCTGATGCCGATCAGCAGCGAAGTAATCAGTGGCAGGCTCTGCCCGGAATGGGCGAACTGCTCGGTGAGCTTGGGCACCACGAAGGTCATCAAGCCAATCACCACCGCCAGCGACACGCCCATCAGCACCGCCGGGTAGATCAGCGCGGTACGTGCCTTGTGGCGCTGGCGCTGCACCTGCTCAAGGTGATCGGCCAGGCGCGCCAGCACCTGCCCCAGGCGCCCGGAGCGCTCGCCGGCCTCGACCAGCGCGCAGTACAGCCCGGTGAACGGCGCGCCTTGGCGTGCCAGGCTACGGGCCAGCCCAAGGCCTTCAGCGAGTGAGCCACGCAGGGTCACCAACACCGCATGCAGGGCTGGTTGGCGCAGTTGCCGCTCCAGCGTCGCAAGGGCATCGACCAGTGGGATGCCGGCACCAATCAGGGTCGCCAGTTGGCGGGTCAGCTCGCACAGCTGGGCGCGGGTCAGGCGCTGGCGACGGGACTGCGTGCTGTCGTGGCGCTGCAACTGCCGGGCGAACAGGCCCTGCTCGCGCAGCAACTGGCGCGCATGCCGCTCGCTGTCGGCCTGCACGCTGGCCTTGTGCGCCTTACCGTTCATGTCCACGGCCTGATAGCGATAGGTCGGCATGCTCAGCCCTGCACCACGCGCAGCACTTCGGCCAGGCTGGTCTCGCCACGGGCCAGGCAATCGCTAGCCATGGCCACCAGGCTCTGCCGGCGGCCATCCAGGTAGGCCTGCATGGCCAGCTCGCTTTCGCCGTCGTAGAGCATCGCGACCAGCCCGGCATCCAGCTCGATGAATTCGTACAGCCCCAACCGGCCGACATAGCCGCTGTCCTGGCAATGCTCACAGCCGACCGGGTGATAGCTCTCGCGCAGGCTGCCCAGTTCCGGCCACAGCTCGCGCTCGGCGCTTTGCAATGGCCGAGCCACCGCGCAGCTGCACAGCCGCCGCACCAGGCGCTGGGCCAGCACGCCGCGCAGGCACGAGGCGATCAGAAACGGCTCGATGCCCATGTCACGCAGGCGGGTCACCGCGCCGAGGGCGCTGTTGGTGTGCAGGGTCGACAGCACCAGGTGCCCGGTGAGGCTGGCCTGCACGGCGATCTGCGCGGTTTCCTGGTCGCGGATCTCGCCGAGCATGATCACGTCCGGGTCCTGGCGCAGGATTGCGCGCAGGCCACTGGCAAAGGTCAGCCCGGCGCGGGGGTTGATGGCGGTCTGGCCGATGCCGGCGATGGCGTACTCGACCGGATCCTCGACGGTGAGAATGTTGCGGCTGCCGTCGTTCAGGCTGTTGAGGCTGGCGTACAGCGTGGTGGTCTTGCCCGAGCCGGTGGGGCCGGTGGACAGCACGATGCCGTTGGGCCGCGCCAGGCAGCCGCGCAGGCCGCGCAGCACGGCGGCGGGCATGCCCAGGTTGTCCAGCGCCAGCAGGCTGGCCTGCTTGTCGAGCACCCGCATCACCACCCGCTCGCCATGGATGCCGGGCAGGGTCGAGACCCGCACATCCACCTCGCGCCCGGCGGCGCGCAGGGTGATGCGGCCGTCCTGGGGCTGGCGCTTCTCGGCGATATCAAGCCGGGCCATGACCTTGATCCGCGACACCAGCATCGCCGACAGCGCCCGCGGCGGGCGCAGCACCTCGCGCAGGTGGCCGTCGACGCGCAGGCGCACCACCAGGCTCTGCTCGAAGGTCTCGATATGGATATCCGAGGCACGCAGGCGCAAGGCCTGGCCAAACAGGCCGTTGATCAGGCGGATCACCGGGGCTTCGTCGTCGCTTTCCAGCAAGTCCTCGATGCGCGGCATCTCGCTCATCAGGCTGTCCAGGTCAACCTGCTCGCCGATGCCTTCGATCAAGGCCTCGTTCGCCGCCTCGCCGGCCTGGTAGAGCTGGCCGAGGCGCTCGTCGAACTGCGCGCCGTCAAGGCGCTCCAGGCTGACCGGCAGACCATGCACGCGCAACAGCTCCTGCAACTGGTCGCTGTCGGCATTGCTGCGCAACCACAACTGCCAGCCGCCTTCGGTCGGTGCCATGGCCACGCCGCTCTGGCGCGCCAGGCGATAAGGCAGCATCACCAGTCACCGCCTTCGAGGCGCGCCCGGCTGGAGGGGAACACCTGCAGCAACGGCAGGCCCTCGGCCAGGGACGGCAGCTTGAGCGGCGTGTTCTGTTGCAGGCTCTGGTACTTCTGCTGGCTCAGGCCGGCCAGGCTCTCGCCGTCACGCAGGATGCGCGGGCGGATGAACACCATCAGGTTCTGCTTGGTGTTCTTGCTGGCGTCGGAGCGGAACAGCCGGCCCAGGTAGGGAATGTCGCCGAGCAGCGGCACGCGCTGGTTGCTGGTGGCAAGCTCGTCGCTGATCAGCCCGCCGAGGATCACCAGGCCGTTGTCCTCGACCATCACCTTGGTCTTGATCTCGCGCTTGTTGGTGATCACATCGCTGGCGGCGCTGGAGTCGGCGATCGACGACACCTCCTGGACGATGTCCAGGCGCACGCTGTTGTCGACATTGACCTGCGGCTTGATGCGCAGCTTCACCCCCACTTCCTTGCGCTCGATGGTCTGGTAGGGGTTGGCATTGTTCTGGGTGACGGAGCCGGTGACGAACGGCACCTCCTGGCCGACCAGGATCGACGCTTCGGCGTTGTCCAGGGTCAGCAGGGTCGGCGTGGACAGCAGGTTGAAGCCGCTCTTGCCCTTGAGCGCGTTGACCAGCATGGCGAAGTTGAAACCGCCGCCGATATGGCCGATGCCGGCGGTGGCGCCGGTGGTGGCCGACAGCAGCTTGCCGAGTTTTTCGTTGTCGCCGCTGCTGGCGGCACCGGCGATGCTGGCGATGTTCACCCCGTTGCCGCCGAAGTTGACGATGCCGGCGCCGAACTTCTCGTCGGCGAACAGCCACTGCACGCCGAGTTCCTGGGCGCTGCTGTCGGACACCTCGGCGATGATCGCCTCGACCACCACCTGCGCCCGACGGATGTCCAACTGCTCGACGATGCTGCGGAAGGCAGCCAGCTCGCTGTCCGGGCCGACCATCACCACGGCGTTGGTGCCCTCCTCGTACTCCAGGCGGATCCCCGAATCGCTGGTCGCCGGCACCGGCGCTGCGTCCTTGCCCTCGCCTTCGGCGGCTGGCACCGCGCCGGCCTGGCTCAGGCCGCGCAGTACCTTGACCACCTCGGCGGCGTTGGCGTGGCGCAGGTACATGACCTGGGTATTGCTGCTGCGCAGGTTGTCGCCGGGCCGGTCGAGCTGGGCCAGCAAGGCCCGCACACGCTCGCGGCTGTCGGCGCTGCCGCGTACCAGCAAGGCATTGCTGCGCGGGTCGGCGACCACCTGGGCGGCATCGCTGCCCTGCTCGCGGGCCAGCAGGCGGGTCACCAGGCCCGCGGTGTCAGCGGCGCTGGCGTGCTTGAGCGGGATGACCTGCAACGGCTCGTCGCTGACCTGGTCGAGCTGGCGCAGCAGGCTGTCGATACGCTCCAGGTTGCTGCGCCAGTCGGTGACCACCAGCAGGTTGGCGGCCGGGTACGGGGTGATCACGCCGACCCGTGGGTCGATCAGTGGCTTGAGGATGCCGAGCATCTGCTCGCTGGCGGCGTTGCGCACATTGAACACGCGGGTGGCCACGCCATCGCTGCCCTCGGACTTCTTGTTGGCGCTTTCCACCGGCACCGGCTCCAGGCGCGCGGCCTGGTCGGGAACGATCTTCACGCTGCCGTTGGGCAGGTCCACGGCGGCGAAGCCCTGGGCCCGTAGCTGGGCCAGGAAGATATCGTAGATGGCGTCGGCGTCATGCCGATCGACCGTGCGCACGGTGACCTTGCCCTGCACTCGCGGGTCGACGATGAACGTGGTGCCGGTGATGCGCGACACGCTGTCGATGAACTCACCCAGCTCGGTGTCGACGAAATTGACCTCGTACAACGGCGTGCCGTCGTCGGCGAACACTTCCGGCTCTTCGGCCCGGGCCAGGGACATGCCGAGCATCAGCAGCCCGGCCAGACAGTACCTTGCGATCATCATTCATCCTTGGCGCTTGAAGCCGGTCACGGCGGGGCGTGGCGGCCAGGGCAGGCGCTCGCGCCGCCCGTTGTTGTCGAAGATCAGGCCATCGGCGTCGATGTCCTGCAGCACGATGCCCGGCGCCAGGCGCTGGCCACGGCCAAGGGTGCGCACCTGCTGGCCATGGCGCAGCACCACCACGCTGGCCGACAGCGGCTGGGCCTTGAGCCCGCCCAGGTAGGCCAGGGGCAGGCGGGTGATGGGGATACTTCCGTCATCGACGGGAGCCTGCCAGTGCTCCACCAGCAGGCCCGGCAGCGCAACGTCCGTCTGAACGGGCGCAGTGGCCGGCAGCGGCTGGCGGCTGAGCAGCAGCACACATTGCGCCGCCAGCCAGCCGGCCAGGGTCAGCAAGGCGAAGGTGACCAGGCGCGAAGTCACGCCGCCACCTGGTGCGGGTGCCAGCCCGGATGGCCCTGGACGTAGCGCACCGCCGGCAATTGCAGGGTGGCCAGCGCCCAGCCCGGCGTCTGCCGGGTCAGCCAGGCTTCCAGGGTCTGCCACAGCGGTACGCCGGCCTGGGCGTCGAAGTGCAGGCCGAAGGTGCGGCACAGGCCCTCCACCGGCTGCAGGCCGATGATGCGCTTGCCGTTGGGGCTGTAGCTCACCTGCCAGTCCTGGCTCTGCCAGCGCGGCAGGTCCTGGCTGTTGTCCAGCAGCAGCGGGTCGCCGAACAGTTGCTCGGCGGCGTTCTCCAGTACCTGTTCGACCTGGCGCGCCGGGGCTTCGACCACTGGCGCGGGGTAGCCGCCGGTGAGACTGATCAGGTGTTCACGGGTGATCGGCTCACCCGCCCGCAGCGGGAAGTCGTAACGCAGGCCAGGCAGCAGCACCGGCATGCTCGAATCGTCGGCTAATGCCTGGTGCAGCAGGCGGTCCCAGCTGCCGCCACGGGTATCGCGGCGCCACAACGCCTCGGGGGCGCGGGCCAGGGGCTGGTCGAGCCAGGCGGCGTGGCCGCTGCGCTGGCGTTGCAGTTCGCCGCGCAGCTGGCTGGCGCGGGCCTGGGCTTGCGGTCCGAGGCTGTGCTCGAAGGCCGGAAAAAAACGCGTCTCGAACTGCCACTGGCCACCGGTATGGCGGCAACGCAGGCGAAACGCGCCACTGGCCCGGCAGCCCGCGAACAACACCGGCACCCGCCGGCCACTGGCCTGGCTCGCCATTACCGGCGCGGGCCACAGGTCCTGGCCACGGGCGCACAGCAGCACATCCACTTCCGGCACCCGCTCGGCCAGCCACAGACCGGGGCCGGTACCGACATCCGCCAGCGCAACCACCAGGTCGGCCTCGCGCCGGGCCTGCTGGAAGCTCGGTTGAAGGGACTGGTACCACTGTTTCAGGGAGGCTTTCTGGTCCTGGGCGTAAGGGTCGGTAACCCCCACAACCGCAATGCGCACACCAGCACGCTGGAACACCTTGACGCCTTCAACGCCCAGCGCCTTGGCCTGGGTGTCGGCCAGTCCGGCGCCGAGGGTGATAGAAGAAGACTGGCGATAGAGCCCGGCGCTGCGCTGCGGCCACAGCACCCGCTCATCGCTGCTGACCCGCGCCTCGCTGCCCAGCAGCTGGCTGCCCTGCACGCCGCTTTCGCCCTGAGTGAGGTAGGCCAGGCCACTGCCGTTCCAGCACTGGCCGTTCTCCAAGGTCAGGCAGTGCTCACTGCCAGCTTCGGCGCGCAATTGTTCGAGCAACGCTGCCAGCACCGCGTAACCACCCGTACGGGCTTGTCCGACCAGGCGGGCATCGAGCAATGGCGCCAGCTCCGGTTGCCCGGCACTGGCGTTGGGCCCGCTCATCCAGGGTGCACGACCCAGGTGGCTGACCGGTCCCAGGCGCGTGGCCGGCACCACGGCCTGGCCCGGCTGACGGGCATCGAGGGTGTCGGCCACATACAGCAGGTCCAGCGCCCGGTCGCTGCCGCCACGCGGCCCCGGCAGCGTGGAACAGGCACCGAGCAGCGGCGCCAGCGCACCGACGCCCAGCCACCCGATCACCTCGCGCCTGCCCATACTGCTTGCCATCGACTCCGCCATCCCTGTTCACGTTGGGCCCCGGATATTGCGGCGTTGGCGTGACAGTTTGATGGCAGAAATCCGCTGTTAATTCCAAAACAGCCTGGACTAGGCCTTTAGTAATAGCAGCGCGTTTTAAACGCCCTTTAACATTTCTGCCAATCAATCGACATACTTGCCGTCTAGAGTCGCGGTCTCCTTCAACTCAGCCAAAAAAGGACACCCTGATGAGTCGAGATACCGGCGATAACCTGGACCGGAACCTGAGCGGCAACCTGCCGATGGCCAGTGTCATGGACACCTACCTGAGCCGTCGCGCCGTGGTGCGCGGCAGCCTCGGCGCCGCCATCGCCATGATCGCCGGCACCGGCCTGACCGGTTGCTTCGACGGCGGCGGCGGCTCCGACAACGACGATCCGGCGCCCCAGCCGGAGAAACCGAAACTCAAGCTGGGCTTCAATTCCATTCCAGGCTCGCGCACCGATGCCTGCGTAGTCGCCGCCGGCTACAGCGCCTATGTGCTGGCGCCCTGGGGCACACCGCTGAACGCCACCGCCAACCCCTGGAAGGCCGATGGCAGCAACACCTCCACCGACCAGGCCAACGCCATGGGCATGCACCATGACGGCATGCACTTCTTCCCCATCAACGGCAGCTCCAGCGATGGCCTGCTGGCGATCAACTTCGAGTACATCGACACCGCCGCCCTGCACCCGGCCGGCCCCACCACCGTCGCCGGCAAGCGCCCGGTCGAGGAAGTGCGCAAGGAGATCAACGCCCACGGCGCGGGCGTGGTGCGCATCAGCAAGGTTGCCGGGCGCTGGCAGGTGGTCGATAACGACCCGCTCAACCGCCGCTTCACCACCGTCTCGCTGATGGACATCGCAGGCCCGATGCGCGGCACCGATCACGTCAAGACCAAGTTCTCCCCCACCGGCACCCAGTGCCGCGGCACCAACAACAACTGCGGCAACGGCTATACCCCGTGGGGCACCTACCTGACCTGCGAGGAGAACTGGCCCGGCATCTTCGTCAACAAGGGCACCCGCCCGGCCAACCAGGTGCGCATCGGCGTATCCAGCAGCAGCGGCCAGTACAAGTGGGAAACCGCGGCCGGTGACGCCAGTGAAGTGGCCGGCGAGTTCGCCCGCTTCGACATCACCCCCACCGGCGCCAGCGCCACCGATGACTTCCGCAACGAAGCCAGCACCTACGGCTACATCGTCGAGATCGACCCGTACACCAGCAACACCCTGGCGGTAAAACGCACCGCCCTGGGCCGCTTCCGCCACGAAGGCTGCTGCCCGGGCCTGCCGGTGGCCGGCAAGCCGCTGGTCTGGTACACCGGCGACGACTCCAACAACGAGTACCTGTACAAGTTCGTCTCCGACGCCCTGTGGGACCCGGCCGATGCCAACCCGGCCGACCGTCTGGCCACCGGCGCCAAGTACCTGGACAAGGGCAAGCTCTACGTGGCCCGCTTCGACGCCAACGGCACCGGCGCCTGGCTGCTGCTCGACGTCGCCACCCCGACCACCGGTAGCAGCACCCTCGGCGCGTTGTTCACCGATTTGCCGGGCATCATCCTCAACACCCGTGGCGCTGCCGACGCCGTGGGCGCCACGCCCATGGACCGTCCGGAGTGGACCGCCGTCAACCCGCTCAACGGCGACGTCTACCTGACCCTGACCAACAACAGCGCGCGCACCGCCGCCAAGGTCGACGCGGCCAACCCGCGCGGCCCGAACCGCCACGGCCACATCATCCGTTGGCACGACAGCGACGATCACAAGACCTTCACCTGGGACATCTTCGTGTTCGGCGCCAATGCCGCCGGCGCCCCGGACATCAACCGCTCCGGCCTGACCGAACTGAACCAGTTCGCCAGCCCCGACGGCATGAGCTTCGATAGCCGCGGCGTGCTGTGGTTCGAGACCGACAACGGCGAGGCCACCCTGACCAGCTACACCAACGACCAGCTGCTGGCGGTGATCCCCACCGACCTGGTGGACGCCAACGGCAAGCAGATCCCGGTCAACGCCACCAACCAGGCGGCCCTGCGCCGCTTCTTCGTCGGGCCGAACGGTTGCGAGGTGACGGGCATCACCTTCACCCCGGACAACAAGACGATGTTCGTCAACATCCAGCACCCGGACAACTGGCCGACCACCGACAAGGCCACCGATGTCACGCCAACCGGCACCTCGGTGCGGCCACGGGCTTCGACGGTGGTGATCCAGCGTAATGATGGTGGGGAGATCGGTACCCTCTGATCGATCGCCTTTCGACCCAATCGCGGGGCAAGTCGCATCGGCGCACCGCCGCTCCCACAAGGACTTGCGTATTCCTTGTGGGAGCGGCGGTGCGCCGATACGACTTGCCCCGCGATCACGTTCTACCAGGCCCCTGCCTCCCTACCCCTGACCCGCACCTGCTGCGCCGGCACCCGCGCATGCCATTGCACCACGCCCAGCGCCTCGATCTGGAACTGGCTGCGCAGCGTGCGCCCCTCTTCCTCGAACGACAGCTGCAGCACGAAATGGCCGCTGTTGAGCAACAACCCTTCGCTTAGCCGGGCGAAGGTCTCGTCATCCACCGCGCCCAGCGCCTGGCGCAATGCCGTGGCATCCACATAGCCCGCCGCCGGCCGGCCGCTGATGATGCGGCTGAGCATCGAACGGGAAAACTGCCCCTCGTACAGGGCCTCCAGCAACGGCAGGTGCACCAGCCCCAGGGCGTTGGCATTGAGTCGCCAGCCACCGGTCGAGGGCAGTGCGCAGAGCATCCGGTAGCGGCCTTGCCGGCCACTGTCCGGCTCCAACAGCAGGTTGAGCTCACTGGTGTCGAGCATTGGCTGGTTGGCCGCCAACCGGGGTGGCTGCTGGCGCAGGTACTGGGCACTCTCGGCCCCTTGCAAGCGGGCATCGCTGTCGGCATCCAGCCAGTCGGCCAGGGCATCGACCAGCCGCTCGGCGGCCATGTCGTCGCCGAGCAGGTGGCGTAGCTGGCGCTCGGCCCGTGGACCGTCCTCGCCCAGCAGGGCATTGACGTTGAAGCATGTGTGCTGGTCGATCACCCGCAGTTGCGCCTTGCCGGCACCGAAGTCATAGGCCAACGGCTGCCCACGCAGGGCCTGCCAGAACAGCGGGCTGGCCCGCCAAGCCGGATCGCGCAGGGCCTGGGAGGCATAGGCCAGCCCGGCCTGCTCCATGGCCCGTACCTGCACGCGCTGGTGCAACAGGCGCACCTCGTCCACCTGGCGCCGGCCATCTTCCACCAGCCAGGCCAGCCCCGCCGCGAGCATCGCCAGCACCACCAGCACCATCAGCAGTGCCGCGCCCTGTTGTCGCCTGCGCCCCATCCCTGTCTTCCCGTGGCTGCTGAAAAGCGCCAGTCAACACGCCCGTTGTTTCAGCCAGATGGCAGTCATGTGCCCGTCATCTGCACAAGGCAGGATTGGCCTTCTTTTTCTTTGGCCTGACAGGAGTGGTCTTACATGGGTGGCATCGGAATCTGGCAATTGGTGATCGTGCTGTTGATCGTCTTCCTGCTGTTCGGCACCAAGCGTCTCAAGGGGCTGGGCAGTGATGTCGGTGAAGCGATCCAGGGCTTTCGCAAGTCCATGGGCGGTACTGCCGACAACAGCGTCGAGCAACAACCGCAGGTGCTGAACAATCAGCCGATGCAGCAGGCGCAATCGGATCGTCAGGCCTGATGTTCGAGATCGGCTTCACCGAACTGCTGCTGGTCGGCATCGTCGCCTTGCTGGTGCTCGGCCCCGAGCGCCTGCCGGTGGCGGCGCGTACCCTCGGCCGTGGGCTGGGCCAGGCGCGGCGGGCGCTGCATGCGTTGAAGACGCAGGTGGAGCGGGAGATCGACATGCCCGCCCTGGATGCCGCGCCGTTGCAGCGCCTGGAGCAGGAGATCCGCCAGGGCATCCAGCTCGACGCGACGCCGGCCAATGACCCGACCCCGGTCGTCCACACCAAGGAAAACGCCTGATGTCCCTCGCCCTCGACCAGGCGGCGCGCATGCCGCTGACCGACCACCTGCGCGACCTGCGCAAGCGCCTGGTGCGCTGCCTGCTGGTGGTTGCGCTGGTGTTCTGCGGCTTGTTCCCCTTCGCCCAGACGCTGTACACGCACATCTCCGAACCGCTGCGCCGCTACCTGCCCGAAGGCGCCAGCATGATCGCCACCAGCGTCACCTCGCCGTTCCTCACGCCGTTCAAGCTGACGGCGATGTGCGCGCTGTTCGTCGCCATGCCGCTGCTGCTGCACCAGGCCTGGGGCTTCATCGCCCCGGGGCTGTACCGCCGCGAACGGCGCATTGCCCTGCCGCTGCTGGTGTCGAGCATCCTGCTGTTCTACGGTGGCATGGCCTTCGCGTTCTTCCTGGTATTCCCGATGATGTTCGGCTTCTTCGCCAGCGTGACCCCGGACGGGGTGGCGATGATGACCGACATCGGCTTGTACCTGGACTTCATCCTGGCACTGTTTTTGGCGTTCGGCCTGGCCTTCGAGATCCCGGTGGCGACCTTCATCGTGGTCTGGGCGGGGCTGACCGACGTGGCCACGCTGCGGCGCAGCCGGCCCTATGTGATCGTCGGCTGCTTCGTGGTGGGGATGATCCTGACGCCGCCGGATGTGTTTTCCCAGACCCTGCTGGCGGTGCCGATGTGGGTGCTGTTCGAGGTGGGGTTGCTGGCGTGTGGGTTGGTGCGCCGGGCGGGGTAGACCGATGGATTGTCGGGGCTGCTTTGCAGCCCTTTCGCGACACAAGGCCGCTCCCACAGGATATGTGCCAGTTCTGCCATGGTGCGGTCCCTGTGGGAGCGGCCTTGCCGGGGCGCCGGACCGGTCGGAAAGGGGCGCAAAGCGCCCCCAGAATCAAGAACGAGATTCCTGATCAGACCAGTGGTATTGACCTGGTATTAAAGTGGTATTAATTTCCACCCAACAACAATATCGGACACCGCCCATGCGTCCTCTATCGGCCCTGCGCCCCGACGACACCAGCGCCACCCCGCTCTACCTGCAACTGGCGCGCAACCTTGAGCAGGCCATCCACGCCGGCCAATGGACCGCCGACCAGGCGCTGCCCTCGGAGCGCACCCTCAGCGAAACCCTGGACATCTCCCGGGTCACCGCGCGCAAGGCCCTTGAGGTCCTGCTCGAACAAGGCCTGATCCATCGCATCCAGGGCTCCGGCACCTTCATCACGCCACGCCTCGAACAACCCCTGTCACGTCTGTCGAGCTTCAGCGAAATGCTGCGCATGAAGGGCTTCGTGCCCAGCTCCCAGTGGCTCGAGCGCAGCATCGGCACCCCGAGCAACGACGAACTGATCCGCCTCGGCCTGTCGCCCACCGACCAGGTGGTCCACCTCAAGCGCCTGCGCAAGGCCGACGATATCGTCATGGCGGTGGAGGTCAGCACCCTGCCCGCCCGCCTGCTCGGCGACCCGCAGGCCATCGGCGATTCGCTCTACCAGCACCTCGACCGGCTCGGCCGCCCGGTGGTCCGCGCCCTGCAACACATCCGCGCAATCAACGCCAGCGACGAACTGGCCGCCCAGGTGGGCATCGCCCCCGGCACCGCCATGCTGCTGATGACCCGTATCGGCTACCTCGACGACAACACCGCCATCGAGCTGACCGACACCTACTGCCGCAACGACTACTACGACTTCGTCGCCGAACTGCGACGCTGACCGGAGCCCCCATGGACATCGCCAACATCCTCACCCCCGACGGCTGGGTGCGCGGACAACTGCACCTCGAAAACGGCCGCATCCGGGCCATCGAGGGTACGCCGTGCGACCCGCAGGCCAACGACCTGCCGTACCTGCTGCCCGGCTTCATCGACCTGCACGTGCACGGGGGTGGAGGCAGCGACATCATGCAGGGCGGCGATGCCTTCGCCACCATCGCCCGTACCCACCGGCGTTTCGGCACCACCTCGCTGCTGGCCACCACCATGACCGCGCCCCGCGAGGAACTGACCCGCGTGCTCGCCGAACTGGGCGAACACCTCAAGCAACCGCGCCAGGGCGCGCGCATCCTCGGCGTGCACCTGGAAGGCCCGTACATCAACCCCGGCAAGCTCGGCGCGCAGCCGAACTTCGCCCACCAGGCGCTGCTCGACGAGGTCGAGCAATACCTGGCCCTGGCGCCGATCAAGGTCATCACCATCGCCCCGGAAATCGCCGGCCACCTGCCGCTGATCCAGGCCCTGAGCCAGCGCGGCATCCGCCTGCAGCTCGGCCATACCCTGGGCAGCTACGAAGAAGGCGTGGCAGCCCTGGAGGCCGGCGCCACCAGCTTCACCCACCTGTACAACGCCATGAGCCCGCTGCACCACCGCGAGCCGGGCATCGTCGGCGCGGCCCTGGCCCATGCCCGCTACGCCGAGCTGATTCCCGACCTGCTGCACGTGCACCCCGGCGCCATGCGCGTGGCCCTGCGCTCGATCCCGTGCCTGTACTGCGTGACCGACTCCACCGCCGCCGCCGGCATGCCCGACGGCGAATACCGCCTGGGCAGCCACACCGTGACCAAGTGCCTGGGCGGCGTGCGCCTGCCCGACGGCACCCTGGCCGGCAGCACCCTGACCATGGACCAGGCCCTGCGCAACCTGGTGAAGATCGGCCTGCCGCTGGCCGAAGCCTCCGAGCGCCTGTCCCGCCATCCCGCCGATTATCTCGGCATCGCCGACCGTGGCCGCCTGCAACCGGGCGCCTGGGCCGACGCGGTGCTGCTGGACCGCCAACTGAACCTGACCGCCGTGATGATCGAAGGAGAAACCGCATGAGTTCAAGGATGCTCGAAGAAGCCCGCGCCTGCGCCGAGGTCGTCGAACGTCAGACGCAGACGCTGGACCCGCGCCTGGAAACCCTGGCCGAACAGCTGCGCCGGCTCGATCCGCAAGTGGCGCTGACCGTGGCCCGGGGCAGCTCGGACCACGCCGCCAGCTACTTCGCCTACATCGCCATGCAGCAACTGGGGCTGCCGGTGGCTTCGCTGCCGATGTCCGTGGTGACTTTGCAGCAGGCGCCACTGCGAGTACGTGGCCAGGTGGCGCTGGGCTTCTCGCAGTCGGGGCAGAGCCCGGACCTGGTCGAAAGCCTGCGCCGCCTGGGCCAGTGCGGGGCGACCACGGTCTCGCTGGTCAACGCCGAAGGCTCGCCCCTGGAGCAGGCCTGCCAGTACCACTTGCCGCTGTGCGCAGGCCCTGAGCTATCAGTGGCGGCGACCAAGAGCTTCGTCGCCACCCTGGCTGCCGGCGCCCGCCTGGTCGCCCACTGGGGCCAAGATCGCGCCCTGCAGGAAGCCGGCCTTGCCCTGCCCGCGCAGCTGCGCGAGGCCGCCGGGCAAGACTGGAGCCCAGCCATCGATACCCTGCGCGACAGCGAGCGCCTGATGGTGATCGGCCGCGGCGCGGGCTTCGCCATCGCCCAGGAGGCCGCGCTCAAACTCAAGGAAACCTCGGTGATCCAGGCCGAGGCCTTCAGCAGCGCCGAAGTGCGCCATGGGCCGATGGCCCTGATCGATGCCCAGTACCCGCTGCTGGTGTTCGCCCCCCGTGGCGTCGAGCAGGCCGGGCTGCTGCAGCTGGCCGCCGACATGCGCCAGCGCGGCGCCCGCGTGCTGTTGGCGGCACCAGCCGATATCGCCGGGCGCGACCTCACCCTGAGCGGCGCCGAACACCCGGCCCTGGACCCGCTGCTGGCGATCCAGAGCTTCTACATCATGGCCGCGGCCCTGGCCGAGGCCCGCGGCCTCGACCCCGACCAGCCGCGCCACCTGAGCAAAGTGACCTGCACGCAGTGAAGCCGCGAGGAACAGCGCATGCCCGACAATAACAAGATCATCCTCCATGCCCCGCTCGCCGGACCGCAGGTACCGCTGGACCAGGTACCGGACCCGGTGTTCAGCAGCGGCACACTGGGCGACGGCGTCGCCATCGACCCGTTGAACGACGTGCTGCACGCGCCCTGCGCCGGTGAAGTGGTGCAACTGGCGCGCACCGGCCATGCGCTGACCCTGCGCGCGGCCAACGGCGCGGAAGTCCTCTTGCATATCGGTGTCGACACCGTGCAGCTGCAGGGGCGCGGTTTCTCGCCGCTGGTGGCGCTGGGCGACCAAGTGAAACAGGGACAACCGCTGGTGCGCTTCGACATGGACCTGGTGGCGCAGCACTGCGTCAGCCTGGTCACCGTGATGCTGGTCAGCAATGGCCCGGGCTTTGGCCTGACGCGACTGGACACAGGCGCTTCACGCCTGGGCGCGGCGCTGCTGGAGGTCGAGGCCACGGGCAGCGAAGCGCAGGCACGCCCGGTCAGCCATGAGCGTGCATGCGGTCATGCCCGGGTCGCTCATCACGGCGGTCTGCATGCCCGCCCAGCCGCCCTGCTGCGCCAGACCGCGCAAGGCTTCCAGAGCCATGCCGTGCTGCGCTTCGCCGAGCGCGAGGCCGACCTCAACAGCCTGGTGGCGGTCATGGGCCTGGGCGTTGGTGAAGGCGCCGAAGTCGAACTGATTTGCACCGGGCCGGACAACCAGGCCGCGCTGCAGGCATTGATCGCCGCCGTGCAGACCGCCTCGGTCGGTGAGCGCCATGCCACCCACGTGCCCACCAGTGCCGCCACGCCCAAGCCCAATACAGAGCCCGGCGTGCTCAACGGTGTCTGCGCCGCCCCCGGCCTCGCCCTCGGGCCACTGGCGCGCCTGGACGGCATCAGCCTGCCGGCGGACAGCGGCGACAACGACCCCGGCGAGCAGCACCAGGCGCTGAACAGCGCCCTGGCCGAGGTCCGCCATGCCATCGACCGCGACTGGCGGCACCTGCCTCGCGGCCAGGAGGACGCGGCGGCGATTCTCGAGGCCCACCTGGCCCTGCTCGACGACCCGGCTCTGCTCGGCGATGCCCGCCAGCATATCGCTGGCGGCGTCGCCGCCAGCCATGCCTGGAGCCGCGCCATCGAGACCCAGTGCCAGGTCCTGCGCAGCCTGGGCAACCCGTTGCTGGCCGAGCGCGCCAACGACCTCTACGACCTGCAGCAGCGGGTGCTGCGCGCCCTGCTCGGCGAAACCCGGCAACTGCGCCTGCCACCGGCGGCCATCGTCGTCGCCCACGAACTGACCCCCTCCGACCTGCTGCTGCTCACCCGCCACGATGTCGCCGGGCTGTGCATGGCCGCCGGTGGCGCCACCTCGCACGTCGCCATCCTCGCCCGTGCCCGCGGCCTGCCATGCCTGGTGGCCGTGGGCGAAGCGCTGCTCGACCTGCCCGCCGGCACGCCCCTGGTGCTGGACGCCGACCAGGGCCGCCTGGAAACCCAGGCCGCCCCACAACGCCTGGCCGAGGTCCACTGCCACCTGCAGCAACGCCGCGAAATCCGCCAGCGCCAGCAGGCCGCCGCACAGCAAGGCGCGCGTACCCGCGATGGCCAGTTGATCGAGGTCGCGGCCAACGTCGCCAGCGCCGAAGAAGCCGCCCAGGCCCTGGCCCTGGGCGCCGACGGCATCGGCCTGCTGCGCAGCGAGTTCCTGTTCATCGACCGCCCCACCGCACCGGACGAGGCCGAGCAGCGCAACGCCTACCAGGCAGTGCTCGACGCGATGGCCGAGCGCCCGGTGATCATTCGCACCATCGACGTCGGCGGCGACAAGCAGCTCGATTACCTGCCCCTGCCGGCCGAGGCCAATCCGGTGCTGGGCCTGCGCGGCATCCGCCTGGGCCAGTTCCGCCCGGAGCTGCTCGACCAGCAACTGCGCGCCCTGCTCCAGGTCAGCCCGCAGCGGCGCTGCCGGATCATGCTGCCGATGGTCACCGAGGTCGACGAGCTGATCGCCATCCGCCAGCGCCTCGACCGGCTGGCCGCCGAGCTGGGCGTGACGGCGCGCGCCGAACTGGGGGTGATGATCGAGGTGCCGGCCGCGGCGCTGCTCGCCGAGCGCCTGGCCGAGCACGCGGACTTCTTCTCCATCGGCACCAACGACCTGTCCCAGTACACCCTGGCCATGGACCGTGACCATGCCGGGCTTGCGGCGCGGGTCGATGCCCTGCACCCGGCACTGCTACGCCTGATCGAGCTGACCTGCCAGGGCGCGGCGAAACACGGCCGCTGGGTTGGCGTGTGCGGTGCGCTGGCCAGCGATCCGCTGGCCACGCCGGTGCTGGTCGGCCTCGGCGTGGCCGAGCTGTCGGTCAGCGCGCCGCAAATCGGCGAGATCAAGGCCCTGGTCCGCCAGCTCGACGCCAGTGCCTGCCACCGCTTCAGCCAGGGCCTGCTGGGCCTGGCCAGCGCCGGGGCAGTACGCCAGGCCTGCCGCGACTTCGCCGCGCAATCCCACGCCCAATCCGCGGCCCCCATGGCCCTACAACAATAATCGGAGCGCACCATGTACCAGCACTTCATCCAGGGCCTGCAGCGGCTCGGCCGCGCCTTGATGCTGCCCATCGCCATCCTGCCCATCGCCGGCCTGTTGCTGCGCCTGGGCGACACCGACCTGCTCGACATCGCCCTGGTGCATGACGCCGGGCAAGCGATCTTCGCCAACCTGGCGCTGATCTTCGCCATCGGCATCGCCGTGGGCTTCGCCCGCGACAATAACGGCACCGCGGGCCTGGCCGGCGCCATCGGCTACCTGGTGCTGGTGGCGACGCTGAAGGTGATCGATCCGAAGATCGACATGGGCATGCTCGCCGGCATCATCTGCGGCCTGCTCGGCGGCGGCCTGTACAACCGCTTCAAGGACATCCAGCTGCCGGACTACCTGGCGTTCTTCGGTGGCCGGCGCTTCGTGCCGATCGCCACCGGGGTATCGGCGGTGTTCCTCGGGCTGCTGTTCGGCCTGATCTGGCCACCGATCCAGCACGGCATCAACGCGCTCGGCCAGCTGATGCTGGAGAGCGGCAGCATCGGCGCATTCTTCTTCGGCGTGCTCAACCGGCTGCTGATCATCACCGGCCTGCACCATATCCTCAACAACCTGGTGTGGTTCGTCTTCGGCAGCTTCCAGGCGGCCAGCGGCCAAGTGGTCACGGGCGATCTGGCGCGCTTCTTCGCCGGCGACCCAAACGCCGGCCAGTTCATGACCGGCATGTTCCCGGTGATGATCTTCGGCCTGCCCGCCGCCTGCCTGGCCATGTACCGCCATGCCCTGCCACAGCGGCGCAAGCTGATCGGCGGGGTGCTGCTGTCGATGGCGCTGACCTCGGCGCTGACCGGGGTGACCGAGCCGATCGAATTCGCCTTCATGTTCCTGGCGCCGCTGCTGTACCTGATCCATGCGCTGCTGACCGGGTTGTCCATGGCCATCTGCGACCTGCTGGGGATCCGCCTGGGTTTCACCTTCTCCGGCGGCGGCATCGACATGGCCCTGGGCTGGGGGCGTTCGAGCCACGGCTGGCTGGTGTTCCCGGTGGGCGTGCTCTATGGGTTGGTCTACTACTTCGTGTTCGACTACTGCATCCGCCGTTTCGACCTGAAGACCCCCGGCCGCGAGGAACAGGCGGCCAGCCAGGCCGAGGGCAGCGATGCGCCACGGGCCCGGCGCTACATCGACGCCCTCGGCGGCGCGGCCAACCTGCAGGGCGTGGATGCCTGCACCACGCGCCTGCGCCTGGTACTGGCCGACCGCAACCTGGCCCGCGACCAAGACTTGAAGGCCCTCGGCGCCCTCGCCGTGGTACGCCCCGGTACCGGTGGCAGCCTGCAGGTGGTGGTGGGGCCGATGGCCGATGCGCTGGCCGACGAGATTCGCGGGGAACTGCCCCATGCGCGGGTGGCGCCGCCGGTTGCCGAGAAGGCCGCGGTGGTCACCGAGACGGTCGTCGCGGATCAATGGCTGCAGGCCCTGGGCGGGCGAGACAATCTGCTGGAGGCCCTGTGCGTGGCCTCGAGCCGGGTGCGGGTACGGGTCAGGGATGAGGGCAAGGTAGCGCAGGAACGCTTGATCGCGCTGGGATGCCTGGGGGTGAGTCCGCAGGCGGGTGGGGTGTGGCATCTGGTCGTGGGTAGCAAGGCGCCTGCGTTAAGCAGCGCTTTGCAGGGCTGAAAAGCATCGCGGGGCAAGCCCGCTCCCACAAGGTATCAACAGGCCTTGTGGGAGCGGGCTTGCCCCGCGATGTCATTCGACGCCGTTCTAGAAGTCCGCCAGCGGCCAAACCTCATAAGCCGGCGTTTCATACGGGTGGCTCTGCTTGAGCGCGGCGACCACCTGGGCGATCAGCGCATCAGCCACCACCAGCTCCACCTTCCACTCCTCGACCACCTCGACCTGGCCGCCCTGCCCGAGGTACGGCTGGCTGCCGTCCAACGGGCGGAACTGGCCCTGGCCCAGGGTCTGCCAGGCGCAGTGGTCGTAGTCGCCGATGCGCCCGCCTCCAGCGGCGAACACGGCGGCCTTGACCACCTCGACATGGCTGTCGGGGACGAAGAAGGCGAGCTTGTACACCCTTAGTTCACCCACACCCGCGCATTGCGGAACATGCGCATCAGGGCCGCGTCTTCCTGCCACTCATCCGGGCGCCAGGAGTTCTGCACGGCGCGGAACATCCGCTCCGGGTGCGGCATCATGATGGTCACGCGGCCGTCGCGGCTGGTCAGGCCGGTGATGCCACGCGGCGAGCCGTTCGGGTTGGCCGGATAGGCTTCGGTGACCTTGCCGTGGTTGTCGACGTAGCGCAGGGCCACGCAACCGGACAGGTCGGCTTCCAGCAGTGCTTCCTCGCTGGCGAACTCGGCATGGCCTTCGCCGTGGGCGATGGCGATCGGCATGCGCGAACCGGCCATGCCCTGCAGGAAGATCGAGTTGGACTTCTGCACCTCAACCATGGCCACGCGCGCCTCGAACTGCTCCGAGCGGTTGCGCACGAAGTGCGGCCAGTACTCGGTGCCCGGGATCAGCTCGTGCAGGTTGGACATCATCTGGCAACCGTTGCACACGCCCAGGGCGAAGCTGTCGGTACGCTCGAAGAAGGCCTGGAAGGCATCACGGGCACGGGCGTTGAACAGCGCCGACTTGGCCCAGCCCTCACCGGCACCCAGCACGTCGCCGTAGGAGAAGCCACCGCAGGCCACCAGACCTTTGAAGGCTTCGAAGTCGACACGGCCAGACAGGATGTCGCTCATGTGCACGTCGACCGCAGCGAAACCCGCGCGGTCGAAGGCGGCAGCCATCTCGACCTGGCCGTTGACGCCCTGCTCGCGCAGGATCGCCACTTGCGGGCGCACGCCCTTCTTGATGTACGGCGCGGCGATGTCTTCGTTGACGTCGTAGCCGAGCTTGACCGACAGGCCCGGGTTGTCTTCTTCCAGCAGGGCGTTGAATTCCTGGTCGGCGCAGTCGGCGTTGTCGCGCAGGCGCTGGACCTGGTAGCTGGTCTCGGCCCACTGGCGCTGCAGCAGGCGGCGCTCACCCTTGAACAGTTCTTCACCTTCGAACTTGATCAGCACTTCACCGTTGTTGATCGGCTGGCCGATCACGGCGACGCAATCTTCGCCCAAACCTGCAGCGCTGAACTGCGCCAGTACGTCCGGCGTGGCGTCCTGACGGACCTGGATCACTGCGCCCAGCTCTTCGTTGAAGAGGATGGCCGCGACTTTCTCGCGCTTGCTGGTCAGGTTGCCCAGTTCCAGGTCAAGGCCGCAGTGGCCGGCAAAGGCCATTTCCAGCACGGTGGTCATCAGGCCGCCGTCGGAACGGTCGTGGTAGGCCAGCAGGTGGCCGTCTTCGTTCAGGCCCTGGATCACGGCGAAGAACGCCTTGAGGTCCTCGGCATCATCGACGTCCGGCGCCTGGGCGGCCAGCTTGCCGTGGGTCTGCGCCAGGATCGAGGCGCCCATGCGGTTCTGGCCACGGCCCAGGTCGATCAGGATCAGGTCGGTTTCGCCCTTGTCCATGCGCAGTTGCGGGGTCAGGGTCTTGCGGATGTCGGTGACCGGGGCAAAGCCGGTAATGATCAGCGACATCGGCGAGGTGACGCTCTTCTGCTCGCCCGCTTCGCTCCACTGGGTCTTCATCGACATCGAGTCTTTACCGACCGGAATGGTGATACCCAGCTCCGGGCACAGCTCCATGCCGACGGCCTTGACGGTGTCGTACAGGCGGGCGTCTTCACCCGGGTGACCGGCGGCGGACATCCAGTTGGCCGACAGTTTGATGTCGGACAGCTTCTCGATGCGCGAGGCCGCCAGGTTGGTCAGCGTTTCGCCGATCGCCATGCGCCCGGACGCCGGGGCGTCGAGCAGGGCCAGCGGCGTGCGTTCGCCCATGGCCATGGCTTCACCGGTGTAGACGTCGAAGCTGGTGGCGGTGACGGCGCAGTCGGCCACCGGCACTTGCCATGGGCCGACCATCTGGTCACGGGCCACGAGGCCGGTGATGGTACGGTCGCCGATGGTGATCAGGAAGCTCTTGCTGGCCACGGCCGGGTGACGCAGGACACGCTCGACCGAGTCCTTGAGTTCCAGGGTGCTCGGGTCGAACTCATCGCCCAGCTCCGCTTCGCGGGTGACCGAGCGGTGCATGCGCGGCGGCTTGCCCAGCAGCACGTCCAGCGGCATGTCCACCGGGGTGTTGTCGAAGTGGCTGTCGGTGACGGTGAGGTGCTTCTCTTCGGTGGCCTCGCCGACGACCGCGAACGGGCAGCGCTCACGCTCGCAGATGGCCTGGAAGCGCTCGAAGTCCTCGGCGCTGACCGCCAGCACGTAGCGCTCCTGGGATTCGTTGGACCAGATCTCGTGCGGGGCCATGCCCGGCTCGTCGTTGGGCACGTTGCGCAGTTCGAAGCGGCCACCGCGGCCACCGTCGTTGACCAGCTCCGGGAAGGCGTTGGAGATGCCGCCGGCGCCAACGTCGTGGATGAAGGCGATCGGGTTCTTGTCGCCCAATTGCCAGCAGCGGTCGATGACTTCCTGGCAACGGCGCTCCATTTCCGGGTTCTCGCGCTGTACCGAGGCGAAATCCAGGTCGGCGGAGCTGGCTCCGGTGGCCACCGACGAAGCGGCGCCGCCGCCCAGGCCGATCAGCATGGCCGGGCCGCCGAGCACGATCAGCTTGGCGCCGATGGTGATCTCGCCTTTCTGCACGTGGTCTTCACGGATGTTGCCCATGCCGCCGGCGAGCATGATCGGCTTGTGGTAGCCACGGACTTCCTCACCGTGCGGGGTGTTGATGCCCTGCTCGAAGGTACGGAAGTAACCGGTCAGTGCCGGGCGACCGAATTCGTTGTTGAACGCGGCGCCGCCCAGCGGGCCTTCGATCATGATGTCGAGGGCATCGACGATGCGCTCAGGCTTGCCGTACGGCTTCTCCCAGGGCTGCTCGAAGCCCGGGATGCGCAGGTTGGAGACGGTGAAGCCAGTCAGGCCAGCCTTGGGCTTGGCGCCACGGCCGGTGGCGCCTTCGTCGCGGATCTCGCCGCCGGAGCCGGTGGAGGCGCCGGAGAACGGGGCGATGGCGGTCGGGTGGTTGTGCGTCTCGACTTTCATCAGGATGTGCACCGGCTCCTGTACCGCGCCGTACTGGCGGGTCTCAGGGTTCGGGAAGAAGCGGCCGGCGACGCTGCCGACGATCACCGAGGCGTTGTCCTTGTACGCAGACAGCACGCCTTCGCTGTGCATCTGGTAGGTGTTCTTGATCATGCCGAACAGGCTCTTCTCCTGCGCCTGGCCGTCGATGTCCCAGCTGGCGTTGAAGATCTTGTGGCGGCAGTGCTCGGAGTTGGCCTGGGCGAACATCATCAGTTCGATGTCGTTCGGGTTGCGCTTGAGACCCTGGAAGGCGTTGACCAGGTAGTCGATCTCGTCCTCGGCCAGGGCCAGGCCCAGGTCGATGTTGGCCTGCGCCAGGGCGGCGCGGCCACCGGCGAGGATGTCCACCGAGGTCATCGGCTTGGGCTGGGCGTGGCTGAACAGGTCGGCGGCGTCTTCCAGCTTGGCCAGCACGCGCTGGGTCATGCGGTCATGCAGCTCGGCGGCGAGGACCTGGGCGTCGGCGTCGGAAATATTACCGGCGACGTAGTAGGCGATGCCGCGCTCCAGGCGCTGGATCGACTGCAGGCCGCAGTTGTGGGCGATGTCGCTGGCCTTGGATGCCCAGGGCGAGATGGTGCCCAGGCGCGGCACGACCAGGAACAGGCGGCCAGCTGGCTCCTGCACCGGCACGCTCGGGCCGTACTTGAGCAGACGGCCCAGCACCTGCTGCTGGTCGGCGGTCAGCTCGCCGTCGACGTCGGCGAAGTGGGCGAATTCGGCATACAAACCAGTAACAGCGGGGACTTTCTGGCTCAGTTGCTCGAGTAATTTACCGTGGCGAAAGGCAGAAAGGGCAGGAGCGCCGCGCAGGATCAACATCGTCGGGACAGCCTCAGGAAGGGGTGTGCTTAGAGGCCGTGCATTCTAGCCTAATTCGCAGGCTTTCGGCACCCGCTCAACGCCAATGCTGCCGGGCGGTGGAACCGGACCCAGGGGTCAAAAAAACCAGGGCTTTTGATTGCGGTAGCGGCCGAATCGCGGGGCAAGCCCGCTCCCATGACCGGCTGCGCCCTGTCGCAGGCACAGCGACGTGCTACCAGACAAGCCACATATTGTCGAGATATGGCGCCGCCGGTCCTTTGCGTATACTGCACCCTATGTTCGCCCACACTGTTTTGCGCCAGCGATGCGCCAGATGGCTCCTCGCAACCGGACTCTTCCTGATGCTCGGTGCCTGCGTTGAAAAACCCAGCACCCTCGAACGCGTCAAGGAGGATGGCGTATTGCGCGTGATTACCCGCAACAGCCCGGCCACCTACTTCCAGGACCGCAACGGCGAAACCGGTTTCGAATACGAACTGGTCAAGCGCTTCGCCGACGACCTGGGCGTGAAGCTGGAGATCGAGACCGCCGACAACCTCGATGAGCTGTTCGACCAGCTGGGCAAGCCGTCCGGCCCGGTACTGGCCGCCGCCGGCCTGGTCAGCAGCGAGCGCCGTGCCGCCCAGGCGAAGTTCTCCCACCCCTACCTCGAGGTGACCCCACAGGTCATCTACCGCAATGGCCGCTCGCGGCCGACCAGCGTCAAGGGATTGGTGGGCAAGAAGATCATGGTGCTCAAGGGCAGCAGCCACGCCGACCAGCTCGCCGAACTGAAAAAGCAGAACCCGGGGCTGGAGTACGAGGAGTCCGACGCCGTCGAGGTGGTCGACCTGCTGCGCATGGTCGACGAGGGCCAGATCGACCTGACCCTGGTCGACTCCAACGAGCTGGCTATGAACCAGGTGTACTTCCCCAACGTGCGCGTGGCCTTCGACCTGGGCGACACCCGCGACCAGCGCTGGGCGGTAGCTGCCGGCGAAGACAACAGCCTGCTCAACGAGATCAACGAGTTTCTCGACAAGTCGCAGAAGAACGGCACCCTGCAGCGTCTGAAGGACCGTTACTACGGCCACGTCGATGTCCTCGGCTACGTCGGCGCCTACACCTTCGCCCAGCATCTGCAGCAGCGCCTGCCCAAGTACGAGAAACACTTCAAGACCAGCTCCAAGGTCGAGCAGGTCGACTGGCGCCTGCTCGCCGCGATCGGCTACCAGGAATCGATGTGGCAGCCCGAGGTCACCTCCAAGACCGGCGTGCGCGGCCTGATGATGCTGACCCAGCGCACCGCCCAGGCCATGGGCGTGTCCAACCGCCTGGACCCCAAGCAGAGCATCCAGGGTGGCGCCAAGTACTTCATGCTGGTCAAGGACCAGCTCGACGACAGCATCAAGGAGCCAGACCGCACCTGGTTCGCCCTGGCCGCCTACAACGTCGGCAGCGGCCACCTCGAAGACGCCCGCACCCTGGCCAAGCGCGAAGGCCTGAACCCGAACAAGTGGCTGGACGTGAAAAAAATGCTGCCGCGCCTGTCGCAGAAGCAGTGGTACAGCAAGACCAAGTACGGCTACGCCCGCGGCGGCGAGCCGGTACACTTCGTGGCCAACATCCGCCGCTACTACGACATCCTCACCTGGGTCACGCAGCCGCAGCTCGAAGGCCAGGTGGCCGAGGGCAACCTACATGTGCCTGCGGTTAACAAGGACAAGCCGGCGGAACAGTCGCCGCCGATGTGATGCCATCGCGGGGCAAGCCCGCTCCCACGATATCGGTGGGAGCGGGCTTGCCCCGCGATCGATCATTGACCTTTCGCCCGCCGCGCCTTGAAGAACTCACTCAAGATCGTTCCGCACTCCTCTGCCAGCACCCCACCCTCGAACATCACCCGATGGTTGAGAAACCCCTGGCTGAAGAACTGCCCCTGGCTCTGCACGATCCCCGCCTTGGGTTCCAGCGCTCCGTAGACCACCCGCGCCACCCGCGAATGGACGATCAACCCCGCGCACATGCTGCACGGCTCCAGGGTCACGTACAGGGTACTGCCCGGCAGCCGGTAGTTGCTGGCCGACTTGGCCGCGGCACGGATCGCCACCATTTCGGCGTGGGCGCTGGGGTCGCTGTCGATGATCGGCCGGTTGAAACCCTGGCCGATCACCTGGCCGTGCTGCACCAGCACCGCGCCCACCGGCACCTCGCCCAAGGCCGCGCCCTCGGCGGCCAGCTCCAGGGCCAGGCGCATGAATTCCTGGTCGCGGCTGCGATCGATGATCTGCGGTCGCATCAGACCACCGCGATCGCGGCCATCAGGCCGGTTTCCATGTGATCGATGACATGGCAATGGAACATCCAGGTGCCTGGGTTATCCGCCACCAGCGCCACCTGGGCCCGCTCGTTCTTGCCCAGCAGGTAGGTGTCGGTGAACCACGGCTCGACGATCTTGCGCCGATTGGAGGCGATCACCTTGAAACTCATGCCATGCAGGTGGATAGGGTGCTGGTACTGAGTCATGTTCTTCAGCTCGAGGATGTAGCTCTTGCCCTTCTGCAGCGTGGCGATTGGCCGGTCGGCGCAGGTCTTGTCGGTGATGTCCCAGGCCTGGCCATTGATCTGCCACAAGCTCGGCGGCTTGCCGTTCTCGGTGTTCACCGAGACCTTGCCGACCCATTCGAAATTGAAGTTGAGCTTCTCGGCGTTCTCCAGGTCCGGCTCGGCAACCGGGTTGGGCGGCAGGGCCTTGGGCCAGTCGCCGGGCGCCTCGCTGCTGGCCACCGAGCGCAGGGTGCCCAGGCGTACGAAGCCGTCTCGCAGGGAAACTTCCTCGCCCGCCTCGGGCATGCGGATGGCCAGACAGATGCGCATGCCCGGCCCAAGCCAGTACTCGTCGTCCAGCGGTCGCGGGGTCACCGGATTGCCATCGAGAGCGTAGATCATCGCCTCGCAGTTGCCCTTGAGGTTCAAGCGGTAAGTCCAGGTGTTGTCCAGGTTCAGCAGGCGTACCCGCACCACCTGCCCGGCCGGCAGTTCGGTGACCGACTCAGCCTGACCGTTGATGGTAATCAGGCGCCCGGCGGTGCCGTTGCGGGCCGCCTCGCGGGGGATGCTGAACGGCAGCCAGGCGCCCTGCTCGTCCACGTGCCAGTTCTTCAGGCTGAGGGTGCGCTCGTGCTTGAAACCGGTCGGTTCGCGCTCTTCGACAATCAGTGGGCCAACCAGCCCACGCCCCAGTTCCTCGGAGCTGCTCACATGGGGGTGATACCAGTAGCTGCCGGCATCCGGCACACGGAACTTGTAATCGAAGTATTCGCCCGGCTTGACCGGCAACTGCGAGACATATGGAACCCCGTCCATCTCCAGCGGCAAACGGATGCCGTGCCAGTGGATGGTGGTCTCGACCGGCAGCTGATTGATGAAGCGTACCCGCAGCCAGGTGCCTTGGCGCACCCGCAGCTCGGTGCCCGGCGCCGACGGACCGAAGGCCCAGGCCTCGGTCTTGAAGCCCGGCACCAGCTCGACGTCCAGGGGCGCGGCGATCAGTTCATAGTCGTGCCCGGCGTTGTCGTCTTCGACCTTGCCAAGCCAGTAACGCGCCGCGCCTCCGGCGCCCAGGCCTACCACTGCAAGGCCGGTCAGGCCCTTGAGCATTTGTCGACGGGTGAAGGACATTGGTGCGGGTACCTCGTGTTCTGCGCAATCAAGCTGCCAGCATGGCTGGCGATGAAGGGCGAATACGATACACCTGCAAATGGGAAATATTAAGTGAAGTCTCTTTGGATGCTGCCCGCAGCCTTGCTATCGCAAGTGCTGCCTGGAGCCAGACAAAGGTCATTGAACCACTGCTGGTCATCAGCGGACGGCACGCGCAAGGCGGCCTGCAGCAATTGCGGGTCGAGCAGGATGTCCAGGTTGTTCAGGCGCGTGGCGAGGTCGGGGTGCGTATCGAACGGATGGGCAGTGGCCAGCCCCAGCACTTCCTCGCCCAGATGCAACGGCGTGCCTTGCAGGTGCGCCGCCAGCGCCCGCAATAGGTTGCTGCCACCGTGTGCGACCAACAAGCCGTCGATCACCCGACCCAGGGCAATCACCCGTAACAGCGCCTGTACGAACAGCTTCGGGCCAGCGACCTCGGCACCTGCCCGATCAGCCAGCAATTCCTGTGCACGCCCCCAGTGATGAACCGCAAGCTGGAAATGGTGCAAGAACTGCCCGGCCAGCCACAAGGTGGGCCGAACCACCCAGCGCGGAGCATCCTCGTCACCGACCATGGCCGAATAATGCGCGCACATCAGGCTGAAACGCGCACTGGTTTCGCTGCCCCGCTCCGTATCACGGCGCCTGAAATGGCCCAGTTCGTGACCGATGACCGAGGCCGCCTCGGCCTGGCTCAAGGCAGCCAGGCAAGGTAGAGGCAGATACAACGTGCGCCCCCTGAGGACCTGCCCCCCGGGCTGCAGCAGGATCGGAACACTGGTGACGAAAAAACCCTGGTCAAGGCCGACCACGATATGGTCCGGGACAGGCGCGTGCAGTTGTGTTGCCAAGGTCTCGATCCACTGCCACACCGCTGGCGTCGCCTGCCTGCCTAGCGGGCGGGCGAGAAAACTGGCGGTCGGAGACTGCATCAGCGGCCAGTGCCGACGCATTCGCCAGACCTGGCGAACACACACAACCAGGACTGAGGCCAGCGGCAGCACCACGACCAGCACCGTCATGCCGCCCTGCGCTGCGCGGCTTGCTCCGGAACTGGCCTCATAGAGCAGCAACAGGCACAGCGAACCGGCAAGCATGACCATGTAGAGACTCAAGCAACAGCCCAGGGCCTGCCAGTTGGCCATCATGCGTTCATACAGGTAGGCCGCAGAGCGCAGCGCCCGCCAGGCGCCCAACTTCAGCTTGAGCCAGGCCCAGAGGCCTGCCAGCAGAGTGGCCACTGCCAGCCAGCAGCTCACACTTGCCATCACCTTGCGTACGCTTACCCAGTGGCGATCCGCATCGAGCAGGTCCAGTTGGCGCTGCAGGGCCTGCCGCGGATCGACATGCCTGGCAAGCTCCTTGCGGGCTTCCCACGGCAATTGGCGTGGCAACGTCTCATCGGGGGCAGCCAGCCATTGCCGTATGGTCCGGGCCTGATCCTGCGCCGTGTCAGCCCGCCAGTACTGCACTTTACCCCAGCCAAACAGCACCAGAGGCAACAGCAGCAGGATCAGGCCCCAGCCGAAGCGCTTCATTGCCCCAGAGCGCCAATGGTCACGTTCAGGCTCATCTGGCCGCTTCACCCATCCGCGCCACACCCGGAAACAGCTGCGCCAACGTACGCCTGGCCTGGGCCGCTTGCACATAGGCATAAAGCAGATCCACCAGTTCCTGCAGGCCAAGGCGTCGCCCAGCCACGACGGGCGTGCACAGCCACAGCCTGACGCGCAAGCCGCCCGCGACGACCACCGCGTCAGGTGAGGCCAGCGCCCTGAAACAGGCCGGTGCCAGCACTGGTGCATGGCTGAACGCCGACACGGTAAAGATCAGCCAGGTAGTGAAGTAACCCTGCTCGACCTCGAAGCCGTCGAAGGAGTCCAGTGGGGTCGGCGCCTGCGCGTTGGCGAAGCACAGGGTATCTGGTGTCACGCTCAGCACCCGCTTGCCGTGCCGGCGGTATAGCACGACGGCACAGGCCAGCCCCGCCACCCCGACGCCGGCCAGGCCGAGGCCGAAACCAGACATCAGCCAGATGACACCGCTGCTGGCACCGGGACTGAACCGCACCGCCAGAGCGGTCAGCCATATGCCCAGCGCGCCGAACAACAGGCCAATCACAGCACATGCCAGCGCGTTACCGAGCGAATGCTCCAGCAGTACGAAGCTGTCGGTGGGGCCATCAGCCTGAGCCTGCAGGTACGCGAGGTGGGCTTCGCGTTCGCCGTTATCCATCGTTCTGCAACAGATCCAATTGCCGTTGCGCATGTGCCGCATCGCGGTAGGCTGCCAGCAGCGCGAGCACTTCCTCGTTCCCCAGCTTGCGTCCGTTGCTGGCCAGGCCTGCGGACATGATGCGGATCTGCGGTCGCGGTTTCTTCAACACCATGGCCTGGTTACCGAAGAACTGCAGTTTCACCACATGATGCTTTGGCAGGACGGCTTCGCTGCTCATTTCCAGCGTCTGTACCATGACCAGCCCTTCATCCTTGACCGAAACGTCCTCCACTTCCGCCAGGTCTACCGGTGCATCCAGCGTATCGACGAACAACTGCCGGCGGGTCAAGCGCATGAATACCTGGGTACCGGCATTACGGTGTTGCCAGGTCACCGCTGCTGCGATCAAGGTGATGAAGACACCTGCTGCAACCGCCCCCAAGCGTTCCGGGTTGAAGGTCACGGCCGTGATAATCAGTGCACCCAGCAACAATACTGGCCCCCAGATCCGGTAACGCCGGGAGTTGGTGAACTCGCTCTGCTCGGGCACGCGCTCGATTACCTGCTTGAGCTCAGCGATCACTCGGTCGCGCTGGGCGGCACGGCTTTGCTCGTAGTCCTGGCCCAGCGAGCCAGACAGTTCGGACAGCGGGTCGTTGAACTCGCCCATGATCATTGCGCCTCCGTGTTTTGTGCTGCCAGATAATCGGTAAGGAACGCCTGGGCATTGCCCTCACGCGACAGCCCTTCCGAATAGCCGACCTGCTGTGTCTGCGCCTCACCCGGCAGGTTCAACTCGCCGCCCCAGTTGCCCTGGATGATCAGCACCACGTACTTCTTGCCGTCCACGGTGGTGGAGTAGCGGGTGTCCTTGCTGGTCTTCTCCACCTGCATTTTCTGGATGCGCATGTTCCAGTCGTGATCGATGCCTTCGATTTGTACCAGCGCTTCGTTGGCGGCACGTTCACCGATACGCAGCGTCCACACCTTGGTCCCTTGCGCCCCCATGTAGGCAACTACCTGGTCGGCCACTTCCGGCCGTTGTTCAGCGTGAACCTGGCCCAGCCACAGGGCGAGCGCAGCCACCACCAGGGCTGTCCATTTGCGATAAGCGAGCATGTCTTTTCCATCCTGAATCGAAACAAACGCCCATTGAAATAAGCCTGGCCCGACTAGCCAACCCCGCTGACCGGCTCGCACAACAGACAGCACCCTGCGCACAACGGCTGTCGCTGAAAATGTGCGCGCGTTACCATTCGCGGCCATGCCGCCCTCAGCCAAGGATGCCTAGCGCACATGCGATCGATCAGCCCCTACCTCGACACCGACTTTTCATTCGACAGCCCCGGGTCACTCGCTGAGGCTGGTGTACTGGATGCGAGCAGCGCGCGAGTGATGGGTAGCGCGACCGGCCACTATCGGGCGCAGACGGTACACAGCGGGTTGCAATACTTCGATTGCAACCTGCAGTTTCCAGAGCCGCTGAGGATCGACAAGGTGCTACCGCAAAGCCTGTGCATCGTGCAGGTGTTCGACGGGGCGTGGCAGCACACGGTGGACGGTAGGCTCAACAGTTATGCCCCTGGCCAGTTGCACATGCTGAGCCTGGGTGAAAGCCTGGAGGCGCAGGACCAACTGCCCGCCAACAGTCATGCCCGCATGGCCGGAGTACGTATTGCCGGCGATTACCTGCAAGAACTGGCCCGGGAGGACGCGCAGCTCAAGCCCCTGTTGGCACTTGTCGCCGACGGCATGCGCTTCGACCAGCTACCGCAGTGTCCAGCGGTGAGCCGCCTGTTCCAGCAGCTGTATCTGTCGCCCTATACCGGCGGGCTCAGGCGCCTGCATTGCGAGAGCCTGAGCTTGGCCATCATGCTGGAACTGGCCAGCCACCTGATCGGGCACAGATCCGCCGAAAAGACTCAAGACCGGGGGCGCCGCGACCTGGCCATTGAAACGCGCCGCCAGCTCGATGAAAACCTGAACGCACCGCCCACTGCTGCCGCACTCGCTCGCCAGCTGGGGGTGAGCGAGACCACCTTGCGCCGCGCTTTCAGCCACGAGTACGGTCGGTCGCTCTTGCAGTATGTTCGGCAACAGAGAATGGAGCTGGCCCGCGCCCTGCTGCTGGAGCGTCGCTGGCAGGTATCGCAGGTTGCCTATCATGTCGGCTACGCCAACCCGGCCAATTTCTGCCATGCCTACAAGGCGTATTTTGGGCATTCTCCCGGGGCTGAGTAGGGTTCAGCCCCCCCAAAAAAAACGGGCCTGCAATGCAGGCCCGTTTCACTCAACCGCGAGTCGGGATCATTCCCACTCAATGGTCGCCGGCGGCTTGCTCGACACGTCATAGGTGACGCGGGAGATGCCGTCGATTTCATTGATGATACGACCGCTGACGGTTTCCAGCAGCTCGTACGGCAGGTGCGCCCAGCGCGCGGTCATGAAGTCCACGGTCTCGACGGCACGCAGGGCCACGACCCAGGCGTAGCGACGGCCGTCGCCGACGACGCCGACCGACTTGACCGGCTGGAACACCACGAACGCCTGGCTGGTCTTGTGGTACCAGTCGGCCTTGCGCAGTTCTTCGATGAAGATATGGTCGGCGCGACGCAGGATGTCGGCGTACTCCTTCTTCACTTCACCCAGGATGCGCACGCCCAGGCCCGGGCCCGGGAACGGGTGGCGGTAGACCATGTCGTACGGCAGGCCCAGCTCCAGGCCGATCTTGCGTACTTCGTCCTTGAACAGCTCGCGCAGCGGCTCGACCAGCTTGAGGTTCATTTCCTCCGGCAGGCCACCGACGTTGTGGTGCGACTTGATCACATGGGCCTTGCCGCTCTTGGCGCCGGCCGACTCGATCACGTCGGGGTAGATGGTGCCCTGGGCGAGGAACTGGATGTTCTCCAGCTTGCTGGCCTCGGCATCGAACACGTCGATGAAGGTGCGACCAATGATCTTGCGCTTCTTCTCAGGGTCGGCTTCGCCGGCCAGGTTGTCGAGGAACTGCTTCTCGGCATCGGCGCGGATGACCTTGACGCCCATGTTCTCCTTGAACATGGCCATCACCTGGTCGCCTTCGTGCAGGCGCAGCAGGCCGTTGTCGACGAATACGCAGGTCAGCTGGTCGCCGATGGCGCGGTGCAGCAGCGCGGCAACCACGGAGGAGTCGACGCCGCCGGACAGGCCGAGCAGGACGTTGGCCGAACCGACCTGTGCGCGTACCTGGGCAATGGCGTCCTCGACGATGTTCGAGGCGGTCCACAGGGCTTCGCAGCCGCAGATGTCCTTGACGAAGCGCGACAGGATGCGACCGCCTTGCTTGGTGTGGGTCACTTCCGGGTGGAACTGCACGCCGTAGTAGCCCAGGGCATCGTCGTACATGCCGGCGATCGGGCAGCTCGGGGTGCTGGCCAGCACATGGAAGTTGCCCGGCATCTGGGTGACCTTGTCGCCGTGGCTCATCCACACGTCCAGGCCCAGCACGCCATCGTCATCGACATGGTCTTCGATGCCGTCGAGCAGGCGGCTCTTGCCGACCACGTCGACGCGGGCATAGCCGAACTCGCGCAGGTCGGAACCTTCGACCTTGCCGCCCATCTGCTCGGCCATGGTCTGCATGCCGTAGCAGATGCCCAGCACCGGGACCTTCAGGTCGAACACCGCTTGCGGGGCGCGTGGGCTGTTGGCTTCGTGGACCGACTCGGGACCTCCGGCCAGGATGATGCCGCGCGGGTTGAATTCGCGGATCGCTTCATCGTCCATGTCGAACGGGTGCAGCTCGCAGTACACGCCGATCTCGCGCACGCGGCGGGCGATCAGCTGGGTGTACTGGGAACCGAAATCGAGGATCAGGATGCGGTGAGCGTGAATGTCGAGGGCCATGACTCAATCTCGTCAGTGGAAATCGGAAACGACACGGGGCTGTCATGACAGCCCCGCTTGCTATTGCTTGAAGCCTCAGCCTACGCGGTAGTTAGGGGCTTCTTTGGTGATCTGCACGTCATGCACGTGGGACTCGGCCATGCCGGCACCGGTGATGCGCACGAACTCCGGCTTGGTACGCATCTCTTCGATGGTCGCGCTGCCGGTGTAGCCCATGGACGAACGCAGGCCGCCCATCAGCTGGTGGATGATCGCGGCCAGGGCGCCCTTGTAAGGCACGCGGCCTTCGATGCCTTCCGGTACCAGCTTCTCGGCGCCGGCCGAGGAGTCCTGGAAGTAGCGGTCGGAGGAGCCTTGCGCCTGTGCCATGGCACCCAGCGAGCCCATGCCGCGGTAGGCCTTGTAGGAACGGCCCTGGAACAGTTCGACTTCACCCGGGGCTTCTTCGGTACCGGCGAACATCGAGCCCATCATCACGCACGAGGCGCCGGCAACGATGGCCTTGGACAGGTCACCCGAGAAGCGGATGCCGCCGTCGGCGATCAGCGGCACGCCCGTGCCTTCCAGTGCGGCGGCGACGTTGGCGATGGCGCTGATCTGCGGCACGCCGACACCGGCGACGATACGGGTGGTGCAGATCGAGCCCGGGCCGATACCGACCTTGACCGCGTCGGCGCCAGCTTCAGCCAGGGCCTTGGCGGCAGCGCCGGTGGCGATGTTGCCGCCGATCACCTGCACTTGCGGGTAGTTCTCCTTGACCCAGCGAACGCGGTCGATCACGCCTTTGGAGTGACCGTGGGCGGTGTCCACCACCACCACGTCAACGCCGGCGGCCACCAGGGCGGCTACGCGCTCACCGGTGTCCTTGCCGGTGCCGACCGCGGCGCCGACGCGCAGACGACCCTGGTCGTCCTTGCTGGCCAGCGGGTAGGCCTTGGCCTTCTCGATGTCCTTGACGGTCATCATGCCCTTGAGGTTGAACTTGTCGTCGACGATCAGGACTTTTTCCAGGCGGTGCTTGTGCAGCAGCTCGCGGACTTCGTTCTTGTCGGCGCCTTCGCGGACGGTGACCAGACGCTCTTTGGGGGTCATCACGTCGCGGACCTTGGCGTCCAGGCGGGTTTCGAAACGCACGTCACGGGAGGTGACGATGCCGACCAGATCGCCGTTCGCCAGCACCGGAACACCGGAGATGTTGTTCAGGCGGGTCAGGTCGAACAGGTCGCGCACGGTGGCGTCGGCGTCGATGGTGATCGGGTCCTTGACCACGCCAGCCTCGAACTTCTTGACCTTGCGTACTTCGCCGGCCTGCTGCTCGATGGTCATGTTCTTGTGGATGATGCCGATGCCGCCTTCCTGGGCCATGGCGATGGCCAGGCGCGCTTCGGTCACGGTGTCCATGGCGGCGGAGACCAGGGGAATGTTCAGCTCGATGCCACGAGTCAAACGGGTCTTGAGACTGACTTCATTGGGCAGTACCTCGGAGTAGCCAGGTACAAGGAGGATATCGTCGAAAGTCAGGGCTTCTTGGCTGATACGCAGCATCGCGGGGGCTCCCGGGAGGGAAAAATGGAAGCGCGCCATTATACCCATCCATGGCGCGCCGCTCAATGCAAAATAAGGGCCTTCGGTCAGCCTTGCGGCAGTTTTACCTGCACCACCGCCACCGGCTGGTCCAGCCAGTCGGCGAAGCTGTCGAGGAAGGCCTGGGTGAACCCGGCCTCGCCCCAGTTATTGAAGATGAACCCCAGGTTGGAAAAGGCACACGGCTGCAGGTAAAGGAAGCCATTGATGTCGTCCTCGAAGCCGCACAGCGGGCAGGTGAAGTTGTCACTCACCCCCGGCATCCACTCCTCCAGGCTCTCGAACAGCGGCTCGCCCACCTCGCGCCGGCATTCCGGGCAGCCGGCCTCCTCGAGAAAACCGTCGGTGGGGGTGTAGATGCAGCGCTTGAGCATCACCTCCAGGCCATTGACCTGCTCACCGAACGGCAGTTTCTCGGGGTGCAGGGCCACCTTGCGCGCCCCTTCGGCCAGGGCATGGCCCATGCGATTGCCGGTGCGGCCACAGGTGCTCAACTGCTCCTCGACGATTTTCTCGCGCACCAGCCAGCGCAGGATCGCGCGGGCCCGGGCTTCGTGGACCGGCACGGTGGACAGCTTGGGGACGATGATGCTCTGGGTGTTCATGCTTGAGGCGGGCCTGGGAACTGCGGTAAGGACGCAATTCTACCGCCTGCTCAGGCGCTCAGGTAGCGACCGATCAACGCCAGGCCGCTGGCCAGCACCAGCCAGGTGACCAGCCGCACGAAGGCCTCGCGGGACAGCCTCAGCGTCAACCGTCGGCCCAGCCAGGTACCGATGAACATCACCGGCAGCAGGCAGGCGGCCAGCAGCAACAGGCTGGCGTCGGCATACACCCCGGCGATCAGGAACAGCGACAGGCGCACCACCGTGCTGCAACTGATCAGCGCGACCTGGGTCGCCCGCACCTGCTCCTTGGCCTCCAGCCGCGCACTGAGGTAGATCGCGTACAGAAAACCACCACTGCCGAACAGGGCGCCGAACAACCCGCCTACCGTCCCCATGGGCACCGCCCAGGCGCCCGACAGATTCGCCGGCCGTACCTTCACCGCCAGGCCATAGACCGCATAGGCGGTGACGAACAGCCCCATCAGCAACAGCAGCACATCGGACTTCAGGCGCAGCAGGAACACCACGCCCAGCGTGCAGCCCACGGCCATGAACGGCAGCAGCCTGAGCAGTTCGCCGCGCACCACGTCGCGCCGCGACGGTAGCAGGTTGCCGAAGGCGGCGACGAAGTCCAGCAGCACCAGCAACGGAACGATCCGCGACAATGGCATGAAATGGATCAGCACGGGGCCAGCGACCAGCGCGGTGCCGAAACCGGCGATGCCGAAGACGATATAAGCCACCCCCACACCTAGCAGGATGGGTAGCCAGTCGAGCATGGAAAACGACAGTTGAGCGAGCATCGCAGCAATTCCTCGGGAGACCCCAGAAGGTTAGCCAGCGACAAGCCATGCCGACTAATATGCCTTTACGCCACGAGATATCTGAAAAAGGCATGGCATGACCTCGATCCGCCAACTGCGCTACTTCGTCGAAATCGCCGAGGCCGGCAGCTTCAGTGCCGCCGCCGAGCGGCTGTACATCGCCCAGTCGGCTCTCAGCCGACAGATCAAGGAACTGGAGCTGCACCTGGGGTCCGCGTTGTTCGAACGCACCGCGCGCCAGCCACGGCTGACCGCCGCAGGATTGGCTTTCCTTGACCGCGCCCGACACCTGCTGGCCGACCTGGACAAAGCCGAACGTCTGGCCCGCGAGGTGGGCCAGGGCCTGCGTGGCAGTCTGCGGCTGAACCACTCCAGTACCGTGCCGTTGACTGGACAACTGCTGCAGCGCCTCGGCACCTACCTCGCGGACAACCCCGGCGTCTCCTTGGAGATCGCCCAGCAATCGTCGGAGGCGCAACTGGAGGACATCGCCGAGGGCCGCCTGGAAATCGGTCTGCTGCGCCTGCCGGTGCTGCGCCAGCACGAGGGCGTGGAGCTGCATGCGCTATTCGACGAGCCCCTGCTGCTGGCGGTGGCGGCGAGCCATCCACTGGCCACGACTGGCAGTGTCCGACTGGGGCAACTGCGCGAGGAACGCTTCATTTCCATACCCCATCGTCAGCGCGGCGGCTTGAGCTACCTGTCGGCGTCGCTGTGCATGAACGAGGGATTCTTTCCCCAGGCGGCGCAGGTGGTATCGCGCAAGACCACCCAACTGCAGCTTATCCAGGCTGGGTTCGGGGTGGCGTTGCTGCCCCTGAGCATGCGCGAGATCGCCCCGCCCTCGGTCACCTTCGTGCCGCTGGCCGAGGCCTGCCAGAGCACCGTGGCCCTGGCCTGCCGACGCGACGCGGGAGCGCTGTCGAGAAAGCTACTGGATAGCCTGCGCTTGCCACAGGGCGATCAGGGCATGTAGCGCTCCACCAGCGCAAAGATGATCGCCGCGGTTTCGGCATCCAGTACACCGTCAAAGTTGCCTGGCCGGAAATGCAGCTGGAACGCCCTGAGCACTGCACGCACCTGGGCCGGATCGGGGCTGGTCGGGAAGCTATAGCCGTAGGTACGCAGCTTGGCGAGGACGACCTTGACCTGCGGCAGGCAGCCCGCGAACCGCTGCTGGTAGTACGCCTTGCGCGCCTCGTCATACCAGGCACCGATACCGGCCTGGTGCAGCGCCTGCCAGGGAAAAGCGGCACCCGGGTCACTCTTGCGGCCAATGGCGATGTCGCTGTGGCCGACCACCTGGGTCGGCGTGATGTCCGGATAGCGCTGCAGGATCGCCTGGCCCAGCTGGATCAAGGCCTCCACCTGTTGGGGGTGATAGGGCGGGAACACGAACTGGCCGTTGCTCACCGACGCCTGGCTGACGATCTCGATGCCGATCGACGTATCGTTCAGGTTGCTGCGTCCGGCCCAGCCGCTGACACCCGCGTGCCAGGCGCGCTCGTTCTCGTCGACGAGGTTGAAGGTGCGCATCGCGTCGAAACCTGCACTGGTGAAGCTCGGATCGGATGGGTCGGGCACCAGGTAATGGGCGCTGACCTGGGGACTGTTGACCAGCGCATTGATCGAGCCGTTGAAATTGACGGCTGTGTAATGCAGCACCAGGAATCGCACCCGTCGGTTGAACGCCTTGGAGCGGTAGGTGTAGGCGTCTATGGGATACATGGCGAATCTCCTCATGGAATCAGGCGCCCAGCGTGCATCGCCGGATATCGGGGCCGACAGCCGGAAATGCTCCCAAGGTGGGGCGTGCCAGCAGCCGGCACAGTGCATCCGCGCGACGGCTCCTTTATGATGCCCGGCATGATCAGAGACCCTTTCGAACGACTCGGCCTGGACCGCGAGGTCCTCACCGTCAGCCAGCTCAACGGCCGCGCCCGCGTGCTGCTCGAGGACGTGTTCCGCAGTGTCTGGGTGGAAGGCGAGATTTCCAACCTCGCCCGCCCGGCCTCCGGCCACATGTACTTCACCCTCAAGGACAGCGGCGCGCAGATCCGCTGCGCGCTGTTCCGGCAAAACGCCGCTCGCGTGCGCCAGGCCCTGCGCGATGGCCTGGCGGTCAAGGTGCGCGGCAAGGTTTCGCTGTTCGAGGGCCGCGGCGACTACCAGCTGATCCTCGACACCGTCGAACCGGCCGGTGACGGCGCCCTGCGCCTGGCCTTCGAGGCGCTGAAGGAAAAGCTCGGCGCCGAGGGGCTGTTCAGCACCGAACGAAAGCAGCCGCTGCCGGCCCATCCGCGGCGCATCGGCATCGTCACCTCGCCCACCGGCGCGGTGATCCGCGACATCATCAGCGTGTTCCGCCGCCGTGCGCCGCAGGTCGAGCTCAACCTGATCCCTACCGCCGTGCAAGGCCGAGAGGCCATCGCGCAGATCGTCCGCGCCCTGCAGATGGCCGACCGGCAGGGCTTCGACGCGCTGATCCTGGCCCGTGGCGGCGGCTCGCTGGAAGACCTCTGGTGCTTCAACGAAGAGGCCGTGGCCCGTGCCGTGGCCGCCTGCGTGACGCCGATCGTCAGCGCCGTGGGCCATGAGACCGACGTGTCGATCAGCGACTTCGTCGCCGACGTGCGCGCCCCCACGCCATCAGCCGCCGCCGAGCTGCTCGCCCCCGACAGCAGCGGCCTGCAGCAGCGCCTGGACAGCCTGCAGCGGCGCCTGTTGCTGCGCATGCAGAGCCGTCTGGCCCATGACCGCCTGCGCGTCGAGGGCCTGACCCGACGCCTGCGCCACCCCGGTGAGCGCCTGCGCCAGCAGGCCCAACGCCTGGACGACCTGGACATGCGCCTGCGCCGCGCCTTCGCGCTGAACCTGCGCCAACGCCACGAACGCCTCGGCCGCCTCGACATGCGCCTGGCCGCGCAACACCCGGGACGCAACCTGAAACTGCTCAAGCAGCGCCTGGACAGCCTGGCCGAGCGCCTGCCACGGGCCATGCGCGAGGTGATCAAGGACCGCCGCCAGCGCTTCCAGGCGCAGTTGCAGACGCTGCAGGTGGTCAGCCCATTGGCCACCCTCGCCCGCGGCTACAGCATCCTTCTCGACGAGCGCGGCCAGGCCATCCGCAGCGCCGCGCAGACCCACAACGGCCAGCGCCTGACCGCCCGCCTCAACGAAGGCGAGCTCAAGGTGCGGGTCGAGGACAACCACCAGACTCCGGTCAACCTCTCGCTACTGGACTGACACATGCCCCGCCTGTTCGCGCCCCTGCTCGCCCTTGCCCTGCTGCTGCCGCTCACCGCGGCCCAGGCCAGCTACATCACCCGCACCCTCGACAAGCCGGTGCCCGGCGGCGTGGCCGTGGTCAACCTGGGGCCGGCCGCCAGCGCGCCCAGCGCCCGCTTCGACGGCAAGCCGGTGCTGGTGGTGAAGGAGCAGGACAACTGGCTGGCCATCGTCGGCATCCCGCTCACCCAGAAACCCGGTAGCGCCGTGCTCACCCAGGGGGGGCGCGACATCCGCTTCAGCGTGGGCAGCAAGAAATACCCCGAACAGCACATCACCCTGAAGAACAAGCGCCAGGTCAACCCCGAGCCCGAGGACCTCAAGCGCATCGACCGCGAGCTGGCCGAGCAGGTCAAGGCCTACCGCAGCTTCAGCCCGACCCTGCCGAGCAACCTGATCCTCGACAAGCCGGTCAACGGCCCGCTGTCGAGCAAGTTCGGCGTGCGCCGCTTCTTCAACGGCGAGGAGCGCAACCCTCATGCGGGCCTTGACTTCGCCGTACCGGCCGGCACGCCGATCAAGACCCCGGCCAATGGCAAGGTGATCCTGGTGGGCGACTACTTCTTCAATGGCCGCACGGTGTTCGTCGACCATGGCCAGGGCTTCATCAGCATGTTCTGCCATATGTCGAAGATCGACGTGAAGCCAGGGCAGGTGCTACGCCGTGGCGAGGTGGTGGGCCGCGTGGGTTCGACTGGCCGGGCCACCGGGCCGCACATGCACTGGAACGTCAGCCTCAACGATGCGCGGGTCGATCCTGCGATTTTCATCGGCGCGTTCCAGCCCTGAAAGCGCAATCGCGGGGCCAGCCCGCTCCCACGCAGCCGACGGTGTCATCGTGGGATCGAACAGGCCTCGCGATTTGCGCAACGAAAAAACATCACGCAATAAAATCTCAACAAGACCGATTCAGCGGCCATAAAAACTCATAAGCGTCGTTATTTTAAGCATTCCTCTCAATTTTCCCGCAATGCTTGCCATCCCCCAACCCACTGGTTAGGGTTGAGCCTATGAACATCTTCAGCACCCTGCTCCGACAACACCGCAGCCTCTGCCTGGTCAGCGCCCGACTACCAGGGTGAATCGCGTCGCCTCGCCTTTTTCTCTCGTTTTCGTTTGGCAGGCCCGATCACGGCCGCACATAAAAAGGATTGCTTCCATGACCATGCTCAAAGACCCTTCGAAGAAATACCGCGCGTTCCCGACCATCGACCTGCCCGACCGTACCTGGCCGTCGAAGACCATCACCCAGGCACCGATCTGGTGCAGTTCCGACCTGCGTGATGGCAACCAGTCGCTGATCGAGCCGATGGACTCGGAGAAGAAGCTGCGGTTCTGGAAGACCCTGGTGCAGGTGGGCGTGAAGGAAATCGAAGCCTCGTTCCCGTCGGCCTCGCAGACCGACTTCGACTTCGTGCGCACCCTGATCGAAGACGGCCACATCCCGGACGACACCACCATCCAGGTGCTGACCCAGGCCCGTGAAGACCTGATCGCCCGTACCTTCGAATCCCTGCGCGGGGCCAAGAAGGCCATCGTCCACCTGTACAATGCCACCTGCCCGTCGTTCCGCCGCATCGTCTTCAACCAGGACAAGCAGGGCGTGAAGGACATCGCGGTCAACGCCGCCAAGCTGTTCGTCAAGTACGCCGCCCAGCAGCCGAACACCCAGTGGACCTTCCAGTACTCGCCTGAAACCTTCAGCGCCACCGAACTGGAGTTCGCCAAGGAAGTGTGCGACGCGGTGATCGAAGTGTGGAACCCGACTCCTGAGCACAAGATCATCCTCAACCTGCCGGCCACCGTCGAAGTCGCCACGCCGAACGTCTACGCCGACCAGATCGAATGGTTCTGCCGCAACATCAACCGTCGCGACAGCGTGATCATCAGCCTGCACACCCACAACGACCGTGGCACCGGCATCGCCGCCACCGAGCTGGGCCTGATGGCCGGCGCCGACCGTGCCGAAGGCTGCCTGTTCGGCAACGGTGAGCGCACCGGCAACGTCGACCTGGTCACCCTCGCCCTGAACCTCTACACCCAGGGCATCGACCCGCAGCTGGACTTCTCCGACATCGACGGCGTGCGCAAGGTCGTCGAGGAGTGCAACCAGCTGCCGGTGCACCCGCGTCACCCGTACGTCGGCGACCTGGTCCACACCGCCTTCTCCGGCTCGCACCAGGACGCCATCCGCAAGGGCTTCGCCAAGCAGCAGGACGGCGAACTGTGGGAGGTGCCGTACCTGCCGATCGACCCGGCCGACATCGGCCGCAGCTACGAGGCGGTGATTCGCGTCAACAGCCAGTCGGGCAAGGGTGGCATCACCTACCTGCTCGAGCAGGAGTACGGCATCAGCCTGCCGCGCCGCATGCAGATCGAGTTCAGCCAGGTGGTACAGGGCGAGACCGACCGTCTCGGCCTGGAAATGACCGCCGAGCAGATCTACAAGCTGCTGCAGAAGGAGTACCTCCAGGCCAACGCACCGTATGCGCTGGTCAGCCACCGCCTGCAGGAAGAGAACGGCAGCAGCCACGTGCAGGTGGAAGTCTCCGGTGAAGGCGAGACCACCCTGCACTGGCACGGCAAGGGCAACGGCGCCTTGGAAGCGCTGGTCGCCGGCCTGCCGGTCAACGTGGAGATCATGGACTACAACGAGCACGCCATCGGTGCCGGCACCAACGCCAAGGCGGCGGCGTACATCGAACTGCGCGTGGCCGGTGGGCGGCCGGTGCATGGCGTGGGCATCGACGAGAACATCACCACCGCCAGCTTCAAGGCGCTGTTCAGCGCGCTGAACCGGTCGCTGAGCCAGCAGCAGGCCAAAGCGGCGTAAACCATCGCCGATGAACGAAGCCCGCATCCTCGATGCGGGCTTTTTTATTGCCTATACAGGCCCTATCGCGGGGCAAGCCCGCTCCCACGTGCCTTTCATCGCATGCGTGGGAGCGGGCTTGACCCGCGATAGGGCCAGCATTGGCAACACAAAATTCGCAGGCAAAAAAAGGGGCGCCGACCAAGCGCCCCACAAGCCGTGTAGCACACAACGAAATCTGTCAGTCCAGCAATGCCATCGCCTCGGCGCTGCACGCCTCGATCCGCGCCCAGTCGCCGTTCTTGATCCAGCTGCTGTCGAGCATCCAGGTGCCGCCCACGCACATCACATTGGGCAGCGCCATGTAGTTGCGCACGTTGGCCGGGTTCACCCCACCGGTCGGGCAGAAGCGAATGTCGCCGAATGGGCCGGCAAAGGCCTTGATCGCCGCCACGCCACCACTGATCTCCGCCGGGAATAGCTTGAAGCGACGGTAGCCAAGGGCATAGCCCATCATGATCTCCGACGGCGTGCTGATACCCGGCAGCAGCGGAATGTCGCTGTCCACGCCCGCTTCGAGGATGTCCTGGGTGATGCCCGGGGTAACGACGAACTGCGCGCCCGCGGCCTCGACGGCGGCGAACATGCTACGGTCGAGCACGGTACCGGCACCGACGCACAGCTCGGGGCGCTGCTCGCGCAGCACCTGGATGGCCTTCAGGCCATGTTGCGAGCGCAGGGTCACTTCCAGGGTGCGGATGCCGCCTGCGGCCAGGGCGTCGGTCAGGGGCAGGATGTCTTCCTCACGGGCGATGGTGATCACCGGCAGGATGCGCGCCTTGTCGCAGATCGTGTCGATCCGCGCGGCTTTGTCGGCCATCGAGAGCAAAGGCTGTGGGCGTTCGAGGGTGGTCATGACAATGGGTCCTTGGCTCATGGGCACCAGTAGATGTCCAGGGGGTCGTGAAGAAAGGCGCGAATCGGCATTTCGGTAGGGTCTTCGGCCGCCAGGGCAGCACGCAAGGTGGTGAGCTTGCCCGCGCCTTGCACGGACAGGGCGATGAAACCGGCGCCGGCCAGCAGCGCGCGGGTCATGCTCAGGCGCTGGTGCGGCACGCTCGGCGCCAGCATCGGCAGGCAGCGACGCTCGCCGACCTTGGCCAGGCCCTGGCGCAGGTTGGGGCTGGCCGGGAACAGCGAAGCCGTGTGGCCGTCGTCGCCCATGCCCAGCACCAGCACATCGATCGGCGGCAGATCGGCGAGGACCTGGTCGGCCTGCTCGGCGGCGGCCTCCAGGGTCGCGGCGCTCTGGTACAGGCCGATGAAACGCGCCTTGGCCGCACCGCCCTTGAGCAGGTGACGGGCCAGCAGGCCGGCATTGCTGTCGTCGTGTTCCACCGGTACCCAGCGCTCGTCCGCCAGGCTCACGGTGACCTTCGACCAGTCCAGCGCCTCTGCCGCCAGCTTCTCGAGAAACGCCACCGGGCTGCGGCCGCCGGACAGCACCACGCAGGCCTGGCCCTTGCGGACGATGGCCTGGCGCAGGCGCTCGGCCACATCATGGGCCAGGGTCGCCGCCAGGGTTTTCGCGTCAGCCAGCTGATGCGCCTTCACCGTCGCCGGCAGTTGCAGTTCAGATATCGCCATACCAGGCCCTCCCATCGCGAGTGATCAATGCAATCGAGCTCATCGGCCCCCAGGAGCCGGCCGCATAGGGCTTGGGCGCGTCGCCGCTGGTCTTCCAGCCGGCGATCAGCTGATCGCACCATTTCCAGGCGTATTCGATCTCGTCCTTGCGCACGAACAGGTTCTGGTTGCCGCGCATCACTTCCAGCAGCAGACGCTCGTAGGCATCCGGAATCCGCGCGCTGCGCCAGGTGTCGGAGAAGTTCAGTTGCAGCGGACCGCTGCGCAGCTGCATCCCCTTGTCCAGGCCCTGTTCCTTGGTCATCACCCGCAGCGAAATGCCTTCGTCCGGCTGCAGGCGGATGATCAGCTTGTTGCCGATCTGCAAACGCTGTTCCGGGGCGAAGATGTAGTGCGGGGTTTCCTTGAAGTGGATGACGATCTGCGACAGCTTCTGCGGCATGCGCTTGCCGGTGCGCAGGTAGAACGGCACCCCCGACCAGCGCCAGTTGCGGATATCGGCGCGCAGGGCGACGAAGGTCTCGGTATCGCTCTGGGCGTTGGCGTTGTCCTCTTCCAGGTAGCCCGGCACCGGCTTGCCGTCACTGAAGCCGGCAATGTACTGGCCGCGCACCACATGGGTGCTCAGGCCTTCGCCGGTGATCGGTGCCAGTGCCTTGAGCACCTTGACCTTCTCATCGCGGATGCTGTCGGCCGACAGGTCGCTGGGCGGGTCCATGGCGATCAGGCAGAGCAGCTGCAACAGGTGGTTCTGGATCATGTCGCGCAGCTGGCCGGCCTTGTCGAAGTAACCCCAGCGGCCCTCGATGCCGACCTTCTCGGCGACGGTGATCTCCACGTGGGAGATCGAATTCTGGTTCCACTGGGTTTCGAACAGGCTGTTGGCGAAGCGCAGGGCGATCAGGTTCTGCACCGTCTCCTTGCCCAGGTAGTGGTCGATGCGGTAGACCCGGCTCTCGGGGAAGAACCGCGCCACGGCGTCGTTGACCCGGCGCGACGACTCCAGATCGTGGCCAATGGGCTTTTCCAGCACCACGCGGGTGCGCGAGGCCAGGCCGGCCTTGTCGAGGTTCTCGCAGATCGCGCCGTAGACCGCCGCCGCCGTGGCGAAGTAGGCGATCAGCGGCTGCCCGCTCGGCGCCTGTTCGGCCAGGGCCTGGTAGCCCTCCGGCTCGACGAAGTCCAGGTGCAGGTAGCTCAGGCGCCCGAGGAAGCGCCCCAGGGAAGCGGCATCGATCTCGGCCTCCGGCACATGGCGGCGCAGATGGGCCTCGATGCTGTTCAGGTGGTCCTGCACGCTGCCCGGCTCGCGGGCCAGGGCCAGCAGGCGGGTATCCGGGTGCAGGAGGTCGGCGCGGTCGAGCTGGTAGAGCGCGGGAAACAGCTTGCGCAACGCCAGGTCGCCGAGGGCGCCAAAGAGGGCGAAGGTGCAGGGTTCGACACTGATCGCGGCCATGATGTTGGTTCTTTTATAAATGTTGGACTAGGAATACCGGTTTCAACCCTGCATTTCAAGGGTTAATGTAGTAAAAACCACAACATCGAATACAGCCATTACAGACAAGTGGTGTGACAATCTTACCGACAGTACGATACACGCCACCGCAAAAAGCCAGCTTCCGACCCAAGGACACACCATGGACCGCGTGCGCAACCTCCTGGAACAGATCCAGGGCCGCCTCGACGAGTTGAACAAGGCCGAACGCAAAGTCGCCGAAGTCATCCTGCTCAACCCGCAACAGGCCACCCGCTTCAGCATCGCCGCCTTGGCCCAGGCGGCCAAGGTCAGCGAACCGACGGTCAACCGCTTCTGCCGCTCGTTCGGCGTCAGCGGCTACCCCGAGCTCAAGCTGCAGCTGGCGCAGAGCCTGGCCAGCGGGGCCGCCTATGTCAGCCGCGCGGTGGAGGCCGATGACGATCCGGCCGCCTACACCCAGAAGATTTTCGGCAGCGCCATCGCCTCGCTGGACAGCGCATGCCAGGCGCTCGACCCGCAGCAGGTCAGCCGCGCCGTGGACATGATGATCCAGGCCCGGCAGATCCACTTCTTCGGCCTCGGCGCCTCGGCCCCGGTGGCCCTCGACGCCCAGCACAAGTTCTTCCGCTTCAACCTCGCCGTGTCGGCCCATGCCGACGTGCTGATGCAGCGCATGCTGGCCTCGGTTGCCCACACCGGCGATCTGTTCGTGATCATTTCCTACACCGGGCGCACCCGCGAACTGGTCGAGGTGGCGCGCCTGGCCCGGGAAAACGGCGCCTCGGTGCTCGGCCTGACCGCCGCCGGCTCGCCCCTGGCCCAGGCCTGCAGCCTGAGCCTGCACATCCCGCTGCCGGAAGACACCGACATCTACATGCCGATGACCTCGCGGATCATCCAGCTCACCGTGCTCGACGTGCTGGCCACCGGCATGACCCTGCGCCGCGGCGTGGACTTCCAGCCGCACCTGCGCAAGATCAAGGAAAGCCTCAACGCCAGTCGCTACCCGATCGAGGATGACGACCTCAACTGAGCCGGTGCGCCTGCAGCCGCAGGTGCGCCCGCTCCCCCGGCGCCAGGCTCAGGCCCTCGCCACTGCCGCTGGCCGCCTCGACGCAGACGAAGCCCTGGCATTCGCGCCCGGTCACGCCCATCAACGGGCGATTGCCCGGGTGCCAGACCACAGTGTCATCGCTGTCGCCGGTGTCGATGCACAGCTCGCGCTGCCAGTCCGGATCCTGCAACTGCACCTTGGGTGTGCCGGGATAGACTTTCTGGCAACCGCCCTTGAGGGTCAGCGCGCCGTCCTCGCGGCAGGCCTGGCGATTGAGGCGATCGTAACCTTGGATATCCTCGAGCCCGGACAGCGCTATCTTCGACACGTCGCTGATTCGCCAGTAGGCCAGCAGCGCATGGCTCAGCTGACACGGCTCGCTGTCCTGGTGCTCGGTGCTCAGGCTCAGTTCCATGCTCGCGCCAAGCCGGGCGTGCAGGTCGACCTGCCAGTCGCACAGGTCCAGGCGCCACTTGAGGGCCACGCCCTGCTCGTCCTCAAGGCTGTCCACCAGCTTCCAGTCCAGCAGGCGCGCCCAGCCGTGGGCCGGCCACAGGTCCTCGCTGGGATGACGGCCATACCATGGCCAGCACACCGGCACGCCACCGCGGATGGCGCCCACCTGCGGCCACTGCTCGGCGCACCACAGCCAGGGCTTCTCGCCGGCCGGCTGGAAATGCAGCAGTTGCGCGCCCTGGCGGCTGAACACCGCTTGGCAGCTTGGGTGGTCGATGATCAGCACATCGCGCTGCTGGTAACGCTCCCACTCGAAGGTCGGCCTGGGCCGTTGCGAGGTGAAGAAGCGATGTAGCGGATGTTCAGGCATGGTTCCGAGCTCTTTTGTTGTTTGAGATAGCGCTGTCTCACCCCGTGCCCGCTAACCACTGCTGGCCAGTGGTTAGCGGTAGGTCGAGATGGATGGCGTAAATTTACAACAATTTTTCTCAGAATGACGACTGAATCTTCAACCCCGCGACCAGCGCGTTATCCACGTCGTCCACACCGCCCGGGCTCTTGATGTACTGCAGGTTCGGCCGCACGGTCAGCCAGTTGGTGACGTGGAAGCCGTAGTAGAGTTCGGCGTTGTACTCGGTGCGCTGCAGCGGCACGAAGCCCGGATTGTCGTAGTCGTTGATACCGCTCTGGGCATTGAGCAGCTCGGCGCGCTTCTTCACGTCGTCATTGACGTGGATGCGGGCGATGCCGAAGCCGATGTCGTCCTTGGGCCGGGCGTCGAAGGCACCTTTGTAGACCAGGCCGACCTGCTGGTAGTTGTCGACCACGTTGGTGGCCTTGTCGTGCACGGTGAAGTTGGCGAACAGGCTCAGGCCGCGATTGACGTCGCCGGCATGGGCGGTGACCTGCTGCTGCGCCACCACCCACCAGCCGTGCTTGCTGGAGTGCGACTTGAACGCCGCGCCGGTCAGCGCCTGCGGGTTGCCGTTGATGTCGTCGTACACGTCGTCGGCCTTGGCGGTGCTGTAGTAGTAGCCCAGGCGGTACTCGCCCGGCAGGCCGTTGACCTTCGGCGACCACACCGCCTCCACCGGCAGGATCGCGCCCTTGGTGCCACTGCCGCTGAGCTTGAAGCCGTTGCCGGTCTCCAGGTTCGACGGGTTCTGCTCGTAGGCGCCGACCTGGACGAAGAATTCCGGGGTAATGTTGTACTTGACCCGCAGCGCCCACTGGCTGACCGGCCAGTTGTACCAGATGCCGCCGACCCAGTTGCCCACCTGCGAGCCGCAGAAGGCCAGGTTCTGGAAGTCGCAGGGGAAGCTGTTGAAGTCCTCGCCCTCGCCGAAGCGGCCGAATTTCACGTCCAGCGCGCCGTCGAAGTACTTCTGCTTGATCCACATCTGGGTCAGCCGCCAGGTCTGGCCCCGGCCCCAGACTTCCTGCACCGAGCTGAACTGCCCGGCGCGCGGGTCGCTGATGCGGTCGTTGGACAGGTTGCGGCCGCTACGCTCGGTGATCGCCAGCTTGAACTCGGTGTCCTTCCAGCCGAAGATCTTCTCCAGGTCCAGGTGCGCACCCAGGGCGAACTGGTCGCTGTAGCGCGCGGTCTTGTCGTTGTTGTAGCCGCCGTGCAGGTTGCCGGCCACCTCGCCGACGTAGTCGAGGGTGAAGTCGTAGCCCTTCTCCAGCAACTCGGTGCGGGTGCCGCCCCAGTCGCCGGTCATCCATTTCGATTCCGACGAGAAAGCCTCGGCGGCCTGGGCCCCGCTGCTGCCGACCACGGCCAGCAGTGCCAGTGAGCCCAGTGTCCTGATGCGATTGCGATGTTCCATCCCTTTGCGTCCTCTTTTCTTGTTATTAACAGAACGAATCAACGGCCTGATCTTTCCTGTAGGAGCGGCCGCCGTTCTTAACGGCCTTTGAAACGCGTCACGTTGTCCTTCACGGCGGTGGCGGCAAGGTCCAGGCGTTCGCCGCTGCCGGCGTCGAACAGCAGAACCCGCGCCGGGTCGAACTGCAGGTTGAGGCTGTCACCGACCCGGCATGCCACATCCGGCGCCAGACGGCAGCAGACCTTGGTTTGATTGAGGGTGACGAACACCAGCAGGTCCGGGCCGGTGGGCTCGGTGACCTGCACTTCGGCGCGGATGCCCGGCAGGCCATTGCCCTGCTCCGCCCCCAGGGCGATCTGCTCCGGGCGCACGCCGAGGATGATCTCGCGACCTTCCAGCTCGTCCGCCACCACGCCCAGCGGCAGCTCGCAGCGCGCCTGGCCGCTGTCGAGCAGCGCCAGCACGCGACCGTCCTGCTTCGTCAAGCGCACCGGAATGAAATTCATCGGCGGCGAGCCAATGAAGCTGGCGACGAACAGGTTGGCCGGGTCGTTGTAGATCTGCTGCGGCGTGCCGAACTGCTGGATGATGCCGTCCTTCATCACCGCCACCTTGTCACCGAGCGTCATCGCCTCGATCTGGTCGTGGGTGACGTACACCGTGGTGGTCTTCAGGCGCTGATGCATCAGCTTGATCTCGGTGCGCATCTCCACCCGCAGCTTGGCATCGAGGTTCGACAGCGGCTCGTCGAACAGGTAGATCTTTGGCCGGCGCGCCAGCGCTCGGCCCATGGCCACGCGCTGTTGCTGGCCACCGGACAGCTGCCCGGGCTTGCGCTCGAGCAGGTGCTCGATCTGCAGCAGCTTGGCGACCCGCGCCACCTCTTCGTCGATGGCGGCCTGGGACATCTTGCGGATCTTCAGGCCGAAGGCGATGTTGTCGCGCACGTTCATGGTCGGGTACAGCGCGTAGGACTGGAACACCATGGCGATGTCGCGGTCCTTGGGGCTCATGCCGCTGACGTCCTCGTCGTCGATGAGGATCGCCCCGCCACTGATACTCTCAAGGCCGGCGATGCAGTTCATCAGCGTCGACTTGCCGCAGCCCGAGGGGCCGACCAGGATCAGGAACTCGCCGTCCTTGATCGCCAGCTGGATGTCCTTGAGCGTGTCCGGCAGGCCCACGCCGTAGGTCTTGTGCACATTGCGAAGTTCGAGTGTTGCCATGACTTACCCCTTGACCGCGCCGGCGGTCAGCCCGCGCACGAAATACTTGCCCGCGACCACGTAGACCAGCAGCGTCGGCAGCCCGGCGATCATCGCCGCGGCCATGTCGACGTTGTATTCCTTGGCCCCGGTGCTGGTGTTGACCAGGTTGTTGAGGGCCACGGTGATCGGTTGCGAGTCGCCGCTGGAGAACACCACGCCGAACAGGAAGTCGTTCCAGATCTGGGTGAACTGCCAGATCAGGCAGACCATGATGATCGGCGTCGACATCGGCAGGATGATCCGCCCGAAGATGGTGAAGAACCCGGCGCCGTCCAGCCGCGCGGCCTTGACCAGCGCCTCGGGGATGCTCACGTAGTAGTTGCGGAAGAACAGCGTGGTGAAGGCCAGGCCATACACCACATGCACCAGCACCAGCCCGCTGGTGGTGCTGGCCAGGCCCAGCTTGCCGAGGGTGAACGAGGCCGGCAGCAGCACGGTCTGGAACGGCAGGAAGCAGCCGAACAGCAACAGGCCGAAGAACAGCTGCGAGCCACGGAAGCGCCACATCGAAAGCACATAGCCGTTGAGCGCGCCAATGGCCGTGGAAATCAATACCGCCGGCACGGTGATCAGGATCGAGTTGACGAAGTAGCCGCTGACCGTGGCCCAGGCCTTGCTCCAGCCGATGGCGGTGAACGCGGTGGGCCAGCTCAGCAGGTTGCCACTGCCGATGTCCTCGGGGGTCTTGAAGCTGGTCAGCAGCATCACCACCAGCGGCACCAGGTACAGCAGCACGGCCAGCAGCAGCACGGCGTGGACGGCGACGCGGCTGAGGTTCAGCGCCGGTTTGTCGATCGGGCTAGTCATGGCGTTTCCCCCGCAGCTCGGAGTACAGGTAAGGCACGAGGATTGCCAGGATGGCGCCCAGCATGAGGATCGCGCTGGCCGAGCCCATGCCCATCTGCCCGCGGCTGAAGGTGAACGAGTACATGAACATGGCCGGCAGGTCCGAGGAGTAGCCCGGGCCACCAGCAGTCATCGCCGCCACCAGGTCGAAGCTCTTGATCGCGATGTGCGAAAGGATCATCAGCGAGCTGAAGAACACCGGGCGCAGACTGGGCAGCACCACGGTCCAGTAGATGCGCGGCAGGCTGGCGCCATCGAGCTGGGCGGCGCGGATGATCGACGGGTCGACGCCACGCAGACCGGCGAGGAACATCGCCATGATGAAGCCCGAGGCCTGCCACACGGCGGCGATCACCAGGCAGTAGACCACGCGGTCGGGGTCGATCAGCCAGTCCAGGCGAAAGCCTTCCCAGCCCCAGTCGCGAAGCAGCTTGTCCAGGCCCATGCCGGGGTTGAGCAGCCACTTCCAGGCGGTACCGGTGACGATCATCGACAGGGCCATGGGATACAGGTAAATGGTGCGGATGAAACCTTCGCGGCGGATGCGCTGGTCAAGCAGCACGGCAAGGAACACGCCGATGGCCAGGGTGATGCCGATGAACAGTCCACCGAACAGCAGCAGGTTCTTGCTCGCCACCCACCAGCGGTCGTTGTCGAACAGCCGGGCGTACTGCGCCAGGCCCGCCCACTTGTAAGTAGGCAGGAAGGTCGAGGTGGTGAACGAGAGGACGAAGGTCCACAGGATGTAGCCGTAGAAACCCACAAGGACGATGAACATGCTCGGCGCCAGCACCAGCTTCGGTAGCCAGCGCTGCAGCGCGTCCAGGGGGGATGCCCGCAGGCGGGCGGTTGCAGTGGTCATGGTTCAGATCTCGTTTCGAGAACGACTCGGAGCCCTGAGGGAGCGGCCTTGCGTCGCGAGAGGGCTGCGCAGCAGCCCCGGGGCTTGATGAGCTAAGCCGGAGGGACTGTCCTGCTGGGTTCCGGGACCGCTACGCGGTCCTTTCGCGACACAAGGCCGCTCCCACAGGAAGCCTCGCCAGACAAGGACTACTGAGCCGCCTTCACCGCCGAGTAGAGTTTCTTCGCCGCATCCGCAGGATCGGCCTTAGGATCGTTGATGTAGTTGGTCACCACATCGAAGAACGCTCCCTGCACCGCCAGCGTGGTGGCCATGTTGTGCGCCATGCTCGGTTGCAGGCCGCCGGTCTTGGCGTCGGCCAGGAAGTCCTTGGCCGCAGTCTGGGCGCAGCTGTCGAAACCGTACTTGCCCATGTCGGCGAGCATGTCGTTACGCACCGGGATCGAGCCTTTGTTGATGCTGAAGACCTTCTGGAAGTCCTCGCCCAGCACCTTGCGGGCGATGTCCTGCTGGCCCGCTGCGGTACCCTTGTCCTTCTGCTTGAACACCACCAGCGAGTCGATGTTGTAGAGGAAGGCCTGGTCGGTGCCTGGGAAGGCCACGCACTGGTAGTCCTTGCCGGCGGTCTTCTTGGCCAGGGTCCATTCGCTCTTGGCCCAGTCGCCCATGATCTGCATCCCGGCCTTGCCGTTGATGACCTTGGCCGCCTCCAAGTTCCAGTCCTGGCCCTTGCCGTCAGGGTCCATGTAGGTGGCGACTTTCTTCAGCTCGGTGAGCGCCTTGACCATCTCGGGACCGGTCAGGGCATCCTTGTCCAGTTCGACAAGGGCCTTCTTGTAACCCTCGACGCCCATCACCGAGAGCACCACATTCTCGAACACGGTGCTGTCCTGCCACGGCTGGCCACCGTGGGCCAGTGGGATGAAACCGGCGGTCTTGAGCTTGTCGGCAGCGGCGTAGAATTCATCGAGGGTGGTCGGGGCCTTGTCGATACCGGCCTTCTTGAACACTTCCGGATTGATCCACAGCCAGTTGATACGGTGGATGTTAACCGGCACGGCCACATAGTCGCCGTCATACTTCACGGTGTCGGCGACTTTCTTGTCGAGCAGGCTATCCCACTTCTCTTCCTTGGCAACGTCCTTGAGCACATCGGTGTCGAGCAGGCCGGTGGATGCCCACTCCTGGATATCCGGGCCTTTGATCTGCGCCACTCCAGGGGGGTTACCGGCCACCGCGCGACTCTTGAGCACGGTCATGGCGGTAGAGCCACCGCCCCCGGCCACGGCGCCGTCCTTCCAGGTGAAACCGTCCTTCTCGACCTGGGCCTTGAGCACATCGACCGCGGCCTTTTCACCGCCGGAGGTCCACCAATGGACGACTTCCACACTGCCTTTGGAATCGGCGGCCTGGGCACTGAGGGAAAACAGGGAGGCGAAGGAGATCGCGGCGGCGAGACGAAGCGTCGAATGCATGGGAATACCTTTCTTGTTGTTATGCGAGGCAAGACTGTCGCTTGCATGGCATGGAGTGTAGGGAGCCCGCGCCCGCCGCCAGGTAACGAACGGATGCGCGAATGTCATCGTTTGGTTACAAAGCTAGGGCCGTGGCCAGGCTCGGCGCCAGCGGCAGGCGGGGCAGCAGCAGGGCCTGGTAGGCGTGGTAGAGGTCGGGTTTGCCGCCCCAGATCCGCGCGCTGGGCAGCAGCGCCGGGTCCAGCTCGTGATGCCAACTGCCGTGGCCGCGGTCGATGAAGTGGCTGGCGATGAAGTCCCAGAAGCAGCGATACCAATGTTCATATTGCGCCTCGCCGGTACGTCGCAACAGGGCCGCGGCGGTGGCGCTGGCCTCGGCATGCACCCAGTGCAGGCGTTCGCGCACCACCGGTCGGTTGCGCCAGTCCAGTGTATAGACCAGCCCCGGGGCGCCATCAGCCTGCCAGGCATGGCGGCAGGCACTGTCGAACAGGCCCCTGGCGGCGGGCAGCAAAGCAGCGGGCGCCGGCAATTGCGCCCGCTGCAGGGCCGCTTCCAGGTGCAGCACCAGACGGGCCCATTCGAAGGCATGGCCGGGCGTGGTGCCGTAGGGACGGAAGCCGTCGGCGGGGTTGTCACGGTTGTAGTCGGGTAACGCCTGCCAGAGCGCGTCGAAATGCTCGGTGACCCGCAAACCATCGGCGGCGGCCTGGGCCGGGATCAAGCGTTCGACGATCCGCAGGGCGCGGCGCAGCCACAGCGTGTCGCCGGTCACATCGGCCAGGGCGAGAAACGCCTCGACGCCGTGCATGTTGCTGTTGGCGCCACGGTAAGCCTCCGCTTGCCCCCAGTCGCGGGAGAACGACTCGCGCAAGGCGCCCTCCTCCTCGCACCAGAAGCGCTGCTCGATGACCCGGACCACGGCATCGAGCAGTGCCTGGGCCTGCGTGATACCCGCTACCACCGCCGAGCTCGCGGCAAGGGCGACGAAGGCATGCAGGTAGGCGGCCTTGCCAGTGTCGCCGTGGCCTTCGGGCTGGGCGTACCAGCCGTCGTGCTCCTGGTCGCGCAGCGGGCCCAGCAGGGCCTCGACGCCATGCTCGACCAGCTCGCGGCAACCCGGAACGCCCTGGATATGCGCCAGGGCGAAGCTATGGGTCATGCGCGCGGTGTTCATGGTCTCGGCCAGGGCGCAACGGGGCAGGCGGCCTTCGTCGTCGAGGTTGCCGAACCCCTGGGGCAGGCGCGAAGCCCTGGCGAAGGCAAGCAGGCGCAGGGCCTCGGCGTCGAGCCAGGCATGGTGTGTCGGGGAGTCGATCCAGCGGTTGGCCATGGACGTGGTCTTCCTTGTTGTTGTCAGCCGATTCTAGTCAGCCGTCCTGGCTGGCATGTCACGAAGACCGGCTCGATTGTCACCATCTAGTGACATCAGGCCCCGGTAGGAGCATGTCAATCGGTTGTACGGGGTAGGTACAAGGTCACCCGCAGTCCACCCTCACGCAGGTTGAACAGGCTCACCTCGCCACCATGGCTGTGGGCAATGTTGCGCGCGATCCCCAGCCCCAGCCCATAGCCCTGCTGCTGCCCGGCCAGCCGGAAATGCGGCTCGAACACCTGCTCCAGGCGCTGCTCCGGCACCCCCGGCCCCTGGTCGTCCACCTGCAGGACAAAGCTCTCGGCACTGTCGAGAATCCGCAGGTGCGCCCGCTCGCCGTACTTTATGGCGTTATCGATCAGGTTGCCGATGCAGCGGCGCAGGGCCAGTGACTTGCCGAGGTACGGTGCCAGCGCCTGCCCCTCGAGGGTGATGCGCCCGTCGCCGAGGTAAGGCTCGGCAAGCATCTCCAGCACCTGGTTGAGGTCAATCGGCTCGATGTTCTCGTGAATGTCGGTGTCCTTGACACATTGCAGCGCGCCCTTGACCAGCAGCTCCAGCTCGTCGAGGTCGCGGCTGAACTTCGCTTGCAGCTTCTCGTCCTCGAGCAGTTCGACCCGCAGCCGCAGGCGCGTGATCGGTGTGCGCAAGTCATGAGAGATGGCGCTGAACAGCTGGGCGCGCTCGGTGAGATAGCGGCTGATCCGCTCGCGCATGCTGTTGAACGCCCGCCCCACCTCGACCACTTCGCTGCCGCCGCCCTCGGCCACCGGGGCCACATCGGCGCCCAGCGACATTTCCCGCGCCGCCCGCGCCAGGCGCTTGAGCGGCCGGCTCTGCCAGTGCACCAACAGGCCGATGAACAGCAACAGCAGGGCAGTGGTCATGGCAATGAAGCCGATCTGCTGACGCGGCAGGCGCTCGGCCTCGAGGCTGGTGTAAGGCTCGGGCAGCAGCGAGGCGATGTACAGCCACTCGCCCTCACCCAGGCGGATCTGGGTCACCAGCACCGGCGGGTTGAGCGGCTCCAGGGTCAACGAGTAGTGCGCCCAGGAGCGAGGCAGCTCATCGAGTTTCAGGCCGCTGTTGAAGATCCGCAGGTCGTCGGGGCTGACGAATTCGACGGAGATTTCCATCTGCTGGCCCAGGCGCTCATGCAACACGTCCTGGAACACGTCGATCACCGCCTGCTTGCGCGGGGTGATCGGCAGCACCGGCATATCCAGCGGCTTGACGTTGAGCGAAACGAAGAAGCGCGTTCCGCCCATGCTGCGCAACTGGTCGAGGACCATGGGCCGGTAGGCCACCGGCAGCGAACGGAAGTAGCTGACGCTGGCGCTCATCGAATGAGCCAGGCTGCCGGCGCTGGCACGCAGGCCCTGCAGCTGGCTGGCGCGCAGTTGCGCCACCCAGATCAGGCTCGACAGCCCCTGGGCCAGCAACACCACCAGCAAGGTCAGCAGCAGCATGCGCCCCAGAAGCGAGCGCGGCAGCAGGCGCCAGCGGCGTTCGCTAGGCCGGGCAGACATTGGCCGCCAGCAGGTAGCCGCTGCCGCGCACGGTGCGGATCAGCCGAGGGGGTTTTTCCGTGTCGCGCAGGCGCTGGCGCAGGCGACTGACCGCCATGTCGACGATACGGTCCAGCGGCATCGGCTCGCGCCCGCGGGTGGCGTTGCCGATGGTGTCGCGGTCGAGGATCTGCTGCGGGTGGTCGAGGAACAGCTTGAGCAGGGCGAAGTCGGCGCCGGAGAGGATCACCTCTTCGCCATCGCGGTGGAACAGGCGATGGCTGACCGTGTCCAGGCGCCAGTCGTCGAAGGCCAGTACCGCGCTGGCCGGCGCCGCCTGAGCGAAATCGGCGCGACGCAGCAAGGCCTTGATGCGCGCCTGCAGTTCACGTGGACTGAAGGGTTTGCCGAGGTAGTCGTCGGCACCCAGCTCCAGGCCGATGACCCGGTCGGCCTCGTCGGAACTGGCGGTGAGCATGATGATCGGCACCCGCGCCTGGCGTGGATGCTGGCGGACCCAGCGGCACAGGCTGAAGCCATCCTCGTCGGGCAGCATCACGTCGAGGATCACCAGGTCATAGGGGTTGGCATCCAGGGCACGGCGAAAGCCCTGGCCATCGGGTTCGGCATGGACCTGCAGGCCGCAGCGGGCGAGGTAGGTCTGCAACAGTTCGCGGATGTCCTGGTCGTCATCGACCATCAGGATCGATTTGCCGGCAGTGGTCACAATGGTCAGTCCTCTTGTTATTCGCAGATCTTAGTGTCTGCTGTGAGGGCCAATCGCCGATGCGACTTGCCCCGCGATGACGCTCAATGATCCAACGCTTGCTGCAAGGCCACCCCGGCACCCAACAACCCGGAAAACTCCGCCGTCACCAGCCATACCGGCACCCCGGCGAAATAACCACTCATGCAGCCCTTGTCGGCGAAACTCGCGGCGAATCCGCTGCCCAGGAACAACTCGGCGAAACGCGGAATCACCCCACCGACAATGTAGACCCCACCCCGGGCGCCCAGGGTGAGCACATTGTTGCCCGCCACCCGCCCGAGGAAGCGGCAGAACTGCTCGATCACCGCCAGTGCCCGGGGCTCGCTGGCCAGGGCCGCGTCGGTAATCTGCGCCGGAGTCTTGTGCGTCGGCGTGGCGCCGTCGAGCACACAGATCGCCTGGTACAAGCGCACCAACCCACCGCCACTGAGCACCGTCTCGGCGCTGACATGTCCGATCTGCCGGTGAATCTCCTGGTGGATCGCCGCCTCGCGGGCGTTGCCCACCGGCAGGTCGACATGCCCGCCCTCCCCCGGCAGCGCCAGCCAGTGCTCGCCCAGGCGCAGCAGGCTGCCCACGCCCAGGCCGGTGCCGGGGCCGATCACCAGCGCCGGGCGCGACGGATCGGCGTGGCCTGCGCAGACCTCGCGGAACTCACCGTCGCGCAGGCGCGTCATGCCCAGGGCCATGGCGGAAAAATCGTTGATCAGCAACAGGCGCTCGACCTGCAGCGTCTGGCAGAACGCGCTGCGGCTCAGGCGCCAGTGGTTATTGGTGAAGCGGAATTCGTCGCCGTCCACGGGGCCGGCCACTGCCAGGCACACCGCCGCCAGGCCGCCACGGGCGATGCCCTGGTCGGCGAGGTAGGCCTCGATGGCCTGCTCGGGGCTGGTGTAGTCGGCGGTGGCCAGCACCTGGACCGCCTGCAGCTCATTGTCGCGCCACAAGGCGAAACGTGCGTTGGTGCCGCCGATGTCGCCGACCAGCAAGGCCTTCATTTGAGATTCTCCAGGGCCGAGGTGAAGGCGCTCGCGCCCTGTTCGGCCGAACTGAACGCCACGCGCATGAAGCCGAACAGCTCGCGCCCGCAGCCCAGGTCGTTGCCCGTGGGCGGCTCGGGCAGTTCACGGCTGGCCAGCTCCTCGGCCGAGACCATGATCCGCAGCGTGCCTTCGGCACCATCGACACGCACGATATCACCATCGCGCACCCGCGCCAGCGGGCCGCCATCGAAGGCTTCCGGGCACACGTGAATGGCCGCCGGAATCTTGCCCGAGGCGCCGGACATGCGCCCGTCGGTAACCAGCGCCACCTTGAAGCCGCGATCCTGCAGCACACCGAGGAAGGGTGTCAGCTTGTGCAGCTCAGGCATGCCGTTGCAACGCGGGCCCTGGAAGCGCACCACGGCGACGAAGTCGCGCTCCAGCTCTCCGGCCTTGAACGCATCGGCCAGCGCTTGCTGGTCGTGGAACACCCGGGCGGGCGCCTCGACCACGCGATGCTCCGGCGCCACCGCCGATACCTTCATCACGCCGCGCCCCAGGTTGCCCTCCATGACCCGCAGGCCGCCCTCGGCGGAGAACGGTCGTGCCACCGGGCGCAGAATGCTTTCGTCGAGGCTGTCCTTCGGCCCTTCGCGCCAGACCAGTTGGCCATCTTCGAGAAACGGCTCTTGGGTATAGCGGCGCAGACCATGCCCGGCCACGGTGTTGACGTCCTCGTGCAGCAGGCCCGCGTCGAGCAGTTCGCGAATGAGGAACGCCATGCCGCCGGAGGCCTGGAAGTGGTTGATGTCGGCCTTGCCGTTCGGATAGACGTGGGACAGCGTCGGCACCACCTCGGACAGGTCGGCCATGTCCTGCCAGGTCAGCTGGATGCCGGCGGCCTGGGCGATGGCCGGGATGTGCAGGGTGTGGTTGGTCGAGCCGCCGGTGGCGTGCAGGGCAACGATTGAGTTGACCAGCGCCTTTTCGTCGACGATCTCGCCGATGGGCATGAAATTGCCGCTGGCCTTGGTCATGCGCGTGACCTGGCGCGCGGCCTCGGCGGTGAGGGCGTCGCGCAGCGGCGTATACGGGTTGACGAACGAGGCGCCCGGCAGGTGCAGCCCCATCACCTCCATCACCAGCTGGTTGGTGTTGGCAGTGCCGTAGAACGTGCAGGTGCCCGGACCGTGGTAACTCTTCATTTCCGATTCGAGCAGTTGCTCGCGGGTGGCCTTGCCCTCGGCGTAGCGCTGGCGCACATCGGCCTTTTCCTTGTTGGAGATGCCCGAGACCATCGGCCCACCCGGCACGAAGATGGTCGGCAGGTGACCGAAGCGCAACGCGCCCATCATCAGGCCGGGAACGATCTTGTCGCAGATGCCCAGCATCAGGGCGGCGTCGAACATGTTGTGCGACAGGGCGATGGCGGTGGACATGGCGATCACTTCGCGGCTGGCGATGGCCAGCTCCATGCCCGGCTCGCCCTGGGTCACGCCATCGCACATGGCGGGCACGCCGCCGGCGAACTGGCCGACCGAGCCGACTTCGCGCAGGGCCTGCTTGATCTGTTCGGGGAAGTGCTGGTACGGCTGGTGCGCCGAGAGCATGTCGTTGTAGGCCGAGACGATGGCCACGTTGGCGGCGTTCATCAGGCGCAGGGTCTGCTTGTCCTCGCCGCCACAGCCGGCCACGCCATGGGCGAAGTTGGCGCACTGCAGGCTGGCGCGCATGGGTCCGTCACTGGCCGCCCCACGGATCAGCTCAAGGTAGCGTTCACGGGTACGGCGGCTGCGGGCGATCAGCCGTTCGGTGACCTCAAGGATGCGCGGATGCATGTACTGGACTCCAGGCTAACTGTGGGGCGGCCTCCACTGGCCATTTCCCCTCCAAACGATTGCGACCTAGGCTGTAGAAACAGGTGCCTGGACCGTTCGAAATGGGGCTGACCCGACCACTCGTTGTATGTTTAAACAAAATACTGCCAGCAAAAAGGCTTGTTTTCTATCTCTCGGTGAATAATCTTGTAATTCCAACAACAAAACCGTTTCAGTGAAGCTGCTCTTTGTGCCACAGGCTTCACCCGACTGCCAGAGGTAACGCCATGACCCTACGCATCGCCATCAACGGATTCGGCCGCATCGGACGCAACGTCCTGCGCGCACTGTACACGCAGGGCTACCGCCAGGACCTGCAGGTCGTCGCCATCAACGACCTGGGCGACAGCGCGATGAACGCCCACCTGCTCAAGTACGACAGCGTCCACGGCATTTTCGACGCCAGCGTCGAGGCCGACCATGAAAGCCTCACCGTCAATGGCGACCGCATCGCCGTCAGCGCCATCCGCAACCCTGCCGAATTACCCTGGAAGACCCTGGCCATCGATGTGGTGTTCGAGTGCACCGGGCTGTTTACCGAACGCGCCAAGGCCGCCGCGCACCTGACGGCCGGCGCCGCCAAGGTGATCGTCAGCGCGCCGGCCAAGGGCGCCGACGCCACCGTGGTGTACGGGGTCAACCACGACGTGCTGCGCGCCTCGCACCAGATCATCTCCAACGCCTCGTGCACCACCAACTGCCTGGCGCCGATCGCCCAGGTGCTGCACCGCGAGTTCGGCATCGAGCAAGGCCTGATGACCACCATCCACGCCTACACCAACGACCAGGTGCTTACCGACGTCTACCACGGCGACCCGTACCGCGCCCGCTCGGCTACCCAGTCGATGATCCCGAGCAAGACCGGCGCCGCCGAAGCCGTGGGCCTGGTGCTGCCGGAGCTGGCCGGCAAGCTCACCGGCATGGCCGTGCGGGTGCCAGTGATCAACGTGTCGCTGGTCGACCTCACGGTCAACCTCAAGCGCGAGGCCAGCGCCGACGAAGTCAACCAGCTGTTCCTCGAAGCCAGCCGCCACTCGCGGGTGCTGGGCTACAACGCCCTGCCGCTGGTGTCGTGCGACTTCAACCACAACCCGCTGTCGTCGATCTTCGACGCCAACCACACCCGCGCCAACGGGCGCATGCTCAAGGTGCTGGCCTGGTACGACAACGAATGGGGCTTCTCCAACCGCATGCTGGACAACTGCCTGGCGTTGTTCAACGCCAGGTGAATGTTTGCGCGATCCCTTGCAGGTGGTCGCGCAGAGAGCTGTATCCCTGTGGGAGCGGCCTTGCGTCGCGAAAGGGGCGCGTAGCGGCCCCAGATTCTGAGCCATCTTCGAAATTGCCGGGGCTGCTGCGCAGCCCTTTCGCGACGCCAGGCCGCTCCCACAGGGGGGTAGTTCCCTACGCGACAGCGTAGCCCGCAGGGCTGGGTGGTCTCCTAAAGAGACCGCGTTAGCCGCAATATTTACCTGTTCGTGACATTTCCACGCTTGACCTGGAGCATGGATGATAAGCATTATCATTCACCCGAAAACGCCCAGGTTTCCCCGTGAGTCAGTCCCGGTTCAACTCCGTGTTCCTCAGCCAGCGCCTCTCCCTGCTGCGCACCTTGCAACGCATGGTGGGCAACCCCAGCACCGCCGAGGACCTGCTGCAGGAAACCTACCTGCGAGTCACCCGCGCCCTGGGCGAGCGGCCGATCGAGCACCTCGAACCCTTCGTTTTCCAGACCGCCCGCAACCTGGCCCTGGACCACCTGCGCGCACGTCGGGTGCAGGCGCGTACGCTGGTGGACGATGTGCCCGAGCAGGTCCTGCACAATGTCGCCTCCCCCTCGACCAGCAGCGAGGACGCCGCCCACGCCGAGCAACTGCTCAAGCACCTGAGCGTCAGCCTCGGCCAGCTCAGCGAACGCCAGCAACGCATCTTCATCCTCAGCCGCCTGCACGGCGCCAGCTACCTGGAAATCGCCGACCAACTGAAGGTCTCGGCCAGTACGGTGCAGAAGGAGCTGAAACTGATCATGGCCATCTGCATGGGCGTGGCCGATCGTCACCAGTGATGCGACCGCTCGCCACTGGCCTGCGCAAAGCCCTTGCCATGGGCAAGGTCTGCACTGATCATGCGCAAAAAATGCCCGATGCAAGGATCCTCCGTGACCGACCACCGCCCCCCTCGCCCGTCACTTGCCGAGCCTGATGCCCGCGCCCGTGCCCGCGAGGAGGCGCTCGACTGGTTGATCCGCCTGCAGTGCGCCAGCGAGGACGACACCCGCGCCTTCGAGCACTGGCTGGAGGCCGAGCCGGAAAACGCCGAGGCCTATGTCGAGGCCGAAGCGCTGTGGAACGGCGCCTCGCTGCGCCAGGCCGCCGGCCAGTTGCAGCACAGGCGCAAGCGCTCGCTCGCCGGGCGCCTGCGCAGCCACTGGAAACCGCTGGCCACCGCCGCCGTGCTGCTGGTCGGGCTGTCCACTTTCGGCAACCTGCCGGTGCGCCTGCAGGCCGACCACCTGACCGTGGTCGGCGAACGCCAGCGCCTGGAGCTGGACCCGGGCGCCAAGGTGCTGCTCAACACCAATTCGGCCTTCGCCAGCGACGAACGCGAAGGTCGCAAGGTCGCCCGCCTGCTGCAGGGCGAGGCGTACTTCCAGGTGTCCAACGCCAGCCAGCCCCCCCTGGAGGTCCAGGCCGGTCCGTTGCGCGCCAGCGTGCGCGACACCGACTTCGCCGTACGCTACCTCGATGGCGAGGCCCAGGTGCGGGTGCAGCGCGGCGATGTCGACCTGCAGGCCGCGAGCGACCAGCGCATCCGTCTGAGCGCTGGCGACAGCATCAGCGTCGGCCCCAAGGGGTTCGGCCAGCGCCAGCGTCCCGACATGAGCAAGGACCTGGCCTGGATCGAGGGCCGCCTGGTGTTCGAGAACTGCCCGCTGAGCCAGGTGCTCGCAGAAGTCCGCCGCTACTACCCAGGCTGGATCATCAACCGCAACACCCACCTGGAGCAGGTCGCGGTCACCGGCAACTACCGCCTCGACCAGCCGCTGGAAACCCTGCGCGCCCTCGCCCATATCACCTCGGCGCAACTGCATGAGTACCCAGCCGTGGTGATTCTCAACTGACCCGGCAAGTTTTTTTACGCGATCGCCCTGCCTCGCCCGTCTCGTTATAGCCAATACGATTGATTCTCGTTCGAAAACGAGAACAAGTACCGCCTATAACTCACGCGCGACAGGGAGCGCTTTCAATGCCCACAGGTCAGACCCGCCCGTCCACTTCTTCCCGCCGTCGCGGGCAATTGTCCCTGCTGACCCTGGCCCTGCTCGCCAGCGGCGCTTGCAGCCTGCCGGCGCTGGCCGTGGAACCGGCCCAGGCCAGCAGCCCGCGCATGGGCGACTACCGTTTCGCCATCGCCCAGCAGCCGCTGGTCGAGGCCATCAACGCGTTCAGCAAGGTGACTGGCTGGCAGGTCGGCTTCAGCGCCGAGCTCGCCGACGGTGTGGCCTCGCCCGGCGTGCAGGGCTCGCTGGCCCCGGAAGCGGCGCTGCAGCGCCTGCTGCGCGGCACCGGCCTGGGCTATCGCAAGATCGGCAACGGCAACGTGGTGCTCGAACGCCAGTGGGCCGGCAACGCCATCGCCCTGCAACAGGTGACCGTCAGCGCCACCCGCAGCGCCCAGGATGTCAGCCAGGTGCCAAGCACCGTCAGCGTGCAGACCCGCGAGCAGCTGGATCGGCAGAACGTCAATGACATCAAGCAACTGGTGCGCTACGAGCCCGGCGTCTCGGTCGGCGGTGTTGGCCAGCGTAGCGGACTGAACGGCTACAACATCCGGGGCATCGACGGTGAACGTATCCTGACCCAGGTTGACGGTGTGTCGATCCCCGACAGCTTTTTCTACGGCCCCTATGCCCAGACACAACGCAACTACGTCGATCCGGAGATCATCAAGCGGGTGGAGATCCTCCGCGGTCCTGCCTCGGTGCTGTACGGCAGCAATGCCATCGGCGGCGCGGTAAGTTACTTCACCCTCGACCCCGAGGACATCATCAAACCCGGTAACGATGTCGGCGCCCGCCTGAAGACCGGCTACAGCTCAGCCGACGAAAGCTGGTTGACCTCGGCCACTGTCGCCGGCCGCCAAGGCGACTTTGACGGCCTGCTGCATATCAGCCAGCGCAACGGCCACGAAACCGAATCATATGGCAAGCATGGCGGCACCGGTCTTGGCCGTAGCGAGGCCAACCCCGAGGATGTGCGCACCACTAACGTCCTGGCCAAGCTTGGCTGGGACTATGCCGACGATGCCCGGTTGGGATTCACCTACGAGCACTACAAGGATGACCGCGACCAGAACATCCTGAGCGCGGTGGGTGGTCCATTCATTCCTGGTCGCGGCGCCTCAAACATGTACCGCATGCGTCAGGGCAACGACACCGTCACCCGAGAACGCTTCGGCATCAACCACAAGTTCGGCCTCGACAGCCTGGTTGCCGATCACGCGAAATGGAGCTTGAACTACCAGATTGCCAAGACCGATCAACGCACAGACGAACTGTACTTCGCCAGTGGCCGCCAGGTGTTTCGCGATCGCCAGACTACTTACAAGGATCGCCAGTGGGTCTTCGATGGCCAGTTGGACAAAGCGTTCAGCATTGGCGCCACTGACCACCTGCTGACCTACGGCACAACGCTCAAGCACGAAAAGATCACCGGCGCGCGAAGCGGCACCGGCACCTGCCAGAACGTCGGAGGTAGCTGCACCGCCATCGGCCAGAACAGCCCCAGTGACGGCCAGGCGTTGGTGAGCGATTTCCCGGACCCAACCGTGAACACCTACAGCCTGTTCGCTCAGGATGAGATCCGCTGGAACAACTGGACCTTCCTGCCAGGCCTGCGATATGACTACACCCGCATGGAACCAGAGATGACTGCCGAGTTCCTGCGCGGTATCCAGGGCACTGGCGCCGCGCCGGGCAGTATCGATGACTCGGACAAGAAATGGCATCGGGTCTCGCCTAAATTTGGCGTGACTTACGCATTCAACGACAACTACACCTGGTACGGTCAGTACGCCGAGGGCTTCCGTACCCCGACCGCCAAGGCCATGTACGGCCGCTTTGACAACCCTACGCTCGGCTACAGCGTCGAGCCGAACCCAAACCTCGAACCAGAGAAGAGCAAGAGCTACGAAACGGGCCTGCGCGGCAGCTTCGAGGCCGGCAACTTCGACGTGGCGGTGTTCTACAACAAGTATCGCGACTTTATCAACGAGGACGCAGTACAGTCGGCAAACCTTGGCTCGACTTTCCAGGCCAACAACATCAAGCACGCCACTATCAAGGGCGCAGAGTTCAAGGGTCGCTTGAACCTCGACCACTTCGGTGCAGCACAGGGCCTGTACACCCAGGGCTCGCTGGCCTACGCCCATGGTCGCAATGACGATAACGGCCAGCCGCTGAACAGTGTCAACCCGCTGACCGCAGTCCTCGGGTTGGGTTACGAAACCTCCAACTATGGCGGCCTGCTTAGCTGGACCCTGGTAAAACGCAAGGACCGGGTCGACGATTCCACCTTCTTCGCCCCCGATGGTGCCAGCAAGCAGTTCCGCACCCCTGGCTATGGCGTACTGGACCTGACCGGTTTCTACAAGGTGACGGACGACATCACCGTAAACGCAGGGCTCTACAACCTGACCGACAAAAAGTATTGGCAGTGGGATGACGTCCGTGGCTACGACGCGCTTGGCGAAGCAGGCGTGACCCAGCCAGCCAACCTTGATCGGCTGACCATGCCGGGGCGCAACTTCGCCATCAACTTGGTGTGGGATATCTGATCGGCTGAAAAGGGCGGCGACCGCGATGCAGGTGCCGCCCGTTTCAAGTCATGAGAATGATTTCACTTCGCAGGTGAGGTTTTTTTACTGTCCCACGTCTTCTGTTTCGTCTTGTCACTAGACGCCCCATTTTCCAAGGATGCCCCCATGACCGCCCCTTCCACCGAACGCGCTGCCCTGCGCTCCCAGCGCCTGAATCAGGTCACCCACGCCCCGCACACCGAGCTGGACGCCCTGGTGAAGTCGCACAAGCCGTTCGACAGCCGCGAAAGCTTCGCCCGCTTCGTGGTTGCCCAGTACCTGTTCCAGTCCGAGCTGCAGGCGCTGTACACCGACCCGCAACTGATCGCCATCGTGCCCGACCTCGCCGCGCGCTGCCGCGCCGAACAGGCCCGCCTGGACCTGGCCGACCTCGACACCGAAGTGCCCGCGCCCTTCGCCGGCGCCCTGGGCAAGCCAAGCCTGGGCGAGGCGCTGGGCTGGATCTTCGTCTCCGAAGGCTCCAAACTGGGCGCCGCGTTCCTGATCAAGCGTGCCGTGGCCTTGGAGCTGTCCGAAACCTTCGGTGCCCGTCACCTGGGCGAACCGGCGGGCGGCCGTGCCGAGGGCTGGAAGCAGTTCACCCGCATCCTCGACAGCCTGGACCTGTCGCCCGAGGAAGACGCTGCCGCCGAACGAGGCGCTGTTGCTGCCTTCGAGCGCTTCACCGAGCTGCTCAAGCATGCCTACGCCGCCGACGCCGCGCTGGCCTGACACGCTTTACCCGGCCGCCTGCGGGCGGCCACACCGTTGCAGTGAGACCATGACCCGAATCGCCCGCTCGAAACTGTCCCGCCTGCTCTACGCGATCCTGGCCTATGTCAGCCTGGGCATTGGCCTTGTGGCCATCGTCATCCCAGGGCTGCCCACCACCGAGTTCATCCTCCTCGCCGCCTGGGCCGCGACCCGCAGCTCGCCGCGCCTGTCCGCCTGGCTGGAGAACCACCGGCTGTTCGGTCCGATCCTCTACAACTGGCGCAACGGCAAGGTGATCCAGCGCCGCGCCAAGGTCAGCGCGACCATCAGCATGCTGCTGTGCGCCGGCTTGATGCTGACCGTTCTCGAACACCACTGGCCGGTGTTCCTCGCCATCGCCGGCATGACCCTGGGCAACCTGTGGATCTGGTCACGCCCGGAACGTCCCACGCCACCAGGCGCTGTCGAACTGCAAGGTTGATTCATTTGCGCTGCGGCGCCAAATGACAGCGACGTTGCGACGGCGCCTGCAAGTCAAAGGTTCAACAACCCCGAATACAGGGCATACGCCGCCAGCCCCGCCCCGGCAAGCACCGCCGCGAAGATCAGTTTCTCCCACGCGCTGAACAGCACCTGCCCCTGCTCGCGCTTGGCCCGGGCGAACAGGATCACCCCGGGCGCATACAGCAGCGCCGACAGCAACACGTACTTGAGCCCTCCGGCATACAGCAGCCAGATCGCATACAGCAGCGCGATCGCCGCCACCAGCAGGTCCTTGCGCCGCAGCCCCGCCTGCCCCTGGTAGCCTTCACCGCGCCAGGCCAGCAGCACGGCATAGGCCGCCGACCAGAAGTACGGCACCAGAATCATCGACGACGCCAGGTAGATCAGGCTGGTGTAGGTCCCCGCCGAGAACAGAGTGATCAGCAGAAACCCCTGGATCATCACATTGGTCAGCCACAGCGCGTTGGCCGGTACCTGGTTGGCGTTCTCCCGTGCCAGGAAGCGCGGCATGGTCTTGTCCCGGGCGGTGGCGTAGAGGATCTCGGCGCACAGCAGCGCCCACGAGAGCAGTGCACCGAGCAGCGACACCGCCAGGCCGATGCTGATCAACAACGCCCCCCAGGGCCCGACGATATGCTCAAGCACCGAGGCCAGCGAAGGGTTCTGCAGACCGGCCAGCTCCGGCTGGGTCATCACCCCCAGCGACAGCACGTTGACCAGCACCAGCAGCGCCAGCACGCCGAGAAAACCGACCACGGTGGCCTTGCCCACATCCGAGCGATGCAGCGCCCGCCCCGAGTAGACACTCGCCCCCTCGATGCCGATGAACACGAACACCGTCACCAGCATCATGTTGCGCACCTGCTCCAGCACGCTGCCGAACTGCGGATTGCTCAGCCCCCAGATGTCGCGGGTGAAGATGTCGGCGCGAAAGGCGAAGGCGGCGATGACGATGAACATCAGCAACGGCACGACCTTGGCCACGGTCGTCACCTGGTTGATGAAGGCGGCTTCCTTGATGCCGCGCAGCACCAGGAAATGCACCGCCCACAGCAACAGCGAGGCACTACCGATGGCCACTGGCGTGTTGCCTTCGCCAAACACCGGAAAATAGAAGCCAAGGGTACTGAACAGCAGCACGAAGTAGCCGACGTTGCCCAGCCAGGCACTGATCCAGTAACCCCAGGCCGAGGAGAACCCCATGTAGTCGCCGAACCCGGCCTTGGCGTAGGCATAGACCCCGGAATCTAGCTCCGGCTTGCGGTTGGCCAGGGTCTGGAAGACGAACGCCAGCGCCAGCATCCCCACCGCGGTGATGCCCCAGCCGATCAGCACCGCCCCGACATCGGCGCGGGCGGCCATGTTCTGCGGCAATGAGAAGATCCCGCCGCCGATCATCGAGCCGACCACCAGCGCGATCAGCGCCCCCAAGCGCAGTTTCTGTCCCGGTTCGCTCATGGGGCTCCTCGTGCGCAGGCGCGAGTGAACAACGTATTGTCCGACATCATTGTTACAAGTTTTTTATCAAATAAAGCCATTAAACCTATAGCACTCATAACCATGCTGTCTATCCCGACACCTTAATAAAAACCACATTAGTCGACTACTTGTCGGTTCGTCTAAACCCGTCGCTATTTGCTGTGAAAAATTTGCGAAAGCCGCAAAACGGACTAACTTCTCAGTTCGCAGGCGAAACGGAGCGTTTGCTCTGGAAGTACATGGAGGTGCCAGCACACAAGGCCTGCGTCAGAGCTGTCGGCATCCTCCAGGAGGCGCATGAGGGATTTTTCTGATCTTCATGCGGGCATGAACTGATCTAAGTCAGCGAATGATCCAGGCGTCAGATTTATTCTGAGGTCAACTTTCTCCTGGTACGGAGTCGTTAAATGTCTGATTCTCCCGGAAAACTAAAACTGGGTGCACTCGTTGCACTTGTCGTCGGCTCGATGATCGGTGGCGGGATCTTCTCGTTACCCCAGAACATGGCCGCCAGCGCTGGCGTCGGCGCCGTGCTGATCGGCTGGGCCATCACCGCGGTGGGCATGCTCACCCTTGCCTTCGTCTTCCAGACCCTGGCCAACCGCAAGCCCGATCTTGACGGCGGGGTATACGCCTACGCCAAGGCCGGTTTCGGTGACTACATGGGCTTTTCCTCGGCCTGGGGCTACTGGATCAGTGCCTGGCTGGGCAACGTCGGCTACTTCGTGCTGTTGTTCAGCACCCTGGGGTATTTCTTCCCGGTGTTCGGCGAAGGCAACACCCCGGCGGCGGTGATCGGTGCTTCGATCCTGCTATGGGCCGTGCACTTCCTGGTGCTGCGCGGCATCAAGGAAGCCGCCTTCATCAACTTGGTCACCACCGTGGCCAAGGTCGTGCCGCTGGCGCTGTTCGCGCTGATCTGCCTGTTCGCCTTCAAGCTCGATGTCTTCACTGCGGACATCTGGGCGGTCGGCACGCCGGAGCTGGGCAGCGTGATGAACCAGGTGCGCAACATGATGCTGGTCACCGTGTGGGTGTTCATCGGCATCGAGGGCGCGAGCATCTTCTCCTCCCGTGCCGAAAAACGCTCTGACGTCGGCAAGGCCACGGTCATCGGCTTCGTCACCGTGCTGCTGTTCCTGGTGCTGGTCAACGTGCTGTCGCTGGGCGTGATGACCCAGCCGGAGCTGGCCAAGCTGCAAAACCCATCGATGGCCGCGGTGCTGGAACACGTGGTCGGCCACTGGGGCGCGGTGCTGATCAGCGTCGGCCTGATCATCTCGCTGCTGGGCGCCCTGCTGTCGTGGGTGCTGCTGTGCGCCGAGATCATGTTCGCCGCCGCCAAGGACCACACCATGCCGGAGTTCCTGCGCCGCGAGAACGTCAACCATGTGCCGGCCAACGCCCTGTGGCTGACCAACGCCATGGTGCAGATCTTCCTGGTCATCACCCTGTTCTCCAACAGCACCTACCTGTCGCTAATCTACCTCGCCACCTCGATGATCCTGGTGCCCTACCTGTGGTCGGCAGCCTACGCGGTGCTGCTGGCGGTGCGCAGCGAGACCTACGAACAGGCCCTGGCCGAACGCAAGAAAGACCTGATCATCGGCGGCATCGCCCTGCTCTACGCGATCTGGCTGCTGTACGCCGGCGGCGTGAAATACCTGCTGCTCTCGGCCCTGCTCTACGCCCCTGGCGCGATCCTGTTCGCCAAGGCCAAGCGCGAAGTTGGCCAACCGATCTTCACCAGCGTGGAAAAACTGATCTTCGCCGCCGTGGTCGCGGGCGCCCTGGTGGCAGCTTACGGCCTGTACGACGGCTTCCTGACTCTCTGAACCCCACGTCTTCGCTTTACAGGAGGATTCACCATGTCCACTGAGAAACAGAAATACGGCGTCCATTCCGAAGCCGGCAAGCTGCGCAAAGTGATGGTCTGCAGCCCGGGCCTGGCGCACAAGCGCCTGACCCCGAGCAACTGCGACGAACTGCTGTTCGACGACGTGATCTGGGTCGACCAGGCCAAACGCGACCACTTCGACTTCGTCACCAAGATGCGCGAACGCGGCGTCGATGTGCTGGAGATGCACAACCTGCTGACCGACATCGTCCAGCAACCCGAAGCGTTGAAGTGGATTCTCGACCGCAAGATCACCTCCGACACCGTCGGCGTCGGCCTCACCAATGAAGTGCGCAGCTGGCTCGAAGGCCTCGATCCACGCCACCTGGCCGAATTCCTGATCGGCGGTGTGGCCGGTCAGGACCTGCCGGAAAGCGAAGGTGCCAGCGTGGTCAAGATGTACAACGACTACCTGGGCCACTCCAGCTTCATCCTGCCGCCACTGCCCAACACCCAGTTCACCCGCGACACCACCTGCTGGATCTACGGCGGCGTGACGCTCAACCCGATGTACTGGCCGGCGCGACGCCAGGAAACCCTGCTGACCACCGCCATCTACAAGTTCCACAAGGAATTCACCAACGCCGACTTCCAGGTCTGGTACGGCGACCCGGACAAGGACCATGGCAACGCCACCCTCGAAGGCGGCGACGTGATGCCGATCGGCAAGGGCGTCGTGCTCATCGGTATGGGTGAGCGCACCTCGCGCCAGGCCATCGGCCAGCTGGCACAGAACCTGTTCGCCAAGGGCGCGGTGGAGAAAGTCATCGTCGCAGGCCTGCCCAAGTCCCGCGCCGCGATGCACCTGGACACCGTGTTCAGCTTCTGCGACCGCGACCTGGTCACGGTCTTCCCGGAAGTGGTCAAGGAGATCGTGCCGTTCATCATCCGTCCGGACGAAAGCAAGCCTTATGGCATGGACGTGCGCCGCGAGAACAAGTCGTTCATCGAGGTGGTCGGCGAGCACCTGGGGGTCAAGCTGCGCGTGGTCGAGACCGGCGGCAACAGCTTCGCCGCCGAACGCGAACAGTGGGATGACGGCAACAACGTGGTGGCCGTGGAGCCGGGCGTGGTCATCGGCTACGACCGCAACACCTACACCAATACCCTGCTGCGCAAGGCCGGGATCGAGGTCATCACCATCAGCGCCGGCGAGCTGGGCCGGGGCCGCGGCGGCGGTCACTGCATGACCTGCCCGATCGTGCGCGACCCTATCGACTACTAAACGTCCATCGCACCCGGTCGCCTCCACGAGACAGCGGCCGGGCACCTCACCGAATCCAAGGAGAACCGTCATGGCGTTCAACATCCACAACCGCAACCTGCTGAGCCTCGAACACCACAGCACCCGCGAGCTGAAGTACCTGCTGGACCTGTCCCGCGATCTCAAGCGCGCCAAGTACACCGGCACCGAGCAGCAGCACCTGAAGGGCAACAACATCGCCCTGATCTTCGAGAAGACCTCGACCCGCACCCGCTGCGCCTTCGAAGTCGCCGCCTACGACCAGGGCGCCAACGTCACCTATATCGACCCAAACTCCTCGCAGATCGGCCACAAGGAGAGCATGAAGGACACCGCCCGCGTGCTTGGGCGCATGTATGACGCCATCGAGTACCGTGGCTTCAAGCAGGAGATCGTCGAGGAACTGGCCAAGTTCGCCGGCGTGCCGGTGTTCAACGGCCTGACCGACGAGTACCACCCGACGCAGATGATCGCCGACGTGCTGACCATGCGTGAGCACAGCGACAAGCCGCTGCACGACATCAGCTACGCCTACCTGGGTGACGCCCGTAACAACATGGGCAACTCGCTGCTGCTGATCGGCGCCAAGCTCGGCATGGACGTGCGCATCGCCGCGCCCAAGGCCCTGTGGCCCCATGATGACCTGGTCGAGCGCTGCCAGAAATACGCCGAGGAGAGCGGCGCGCGTATCACCCTGACCGAAGACCCGAAAGCCGCGGTCAAGGGCGTCGACTTCGTCCACACCGACGTCTGGGTATCGATGGGCGAGCCGGTCGAGGCCTGGGGTGAGCGCATCAAGCTGCTGCTGCCCTACCAGGTGAACAAGGAACTGATGAAGTCCACCGGCAACCCACGCACCAAGTTCATGCACTGCCTGCCAGCGTTCCACAACTCCGAGACCAAGGTCGGCAAGCAGATCGCCGAACAGTACCCGCACCTGGCCAACGGCATCGAAGTGACCGATGACGTGTTCGAGTCGCCGGCGTGCATCGCCTTCGAGCAGGCGGAGAACCGCATGCACACGATCAAGGCGATCCTGGTGTCGACGCTGGCTGATCTCTGACAGCGGCCTTGACTCTGTGGGAGCCGGCTTGCCGGCTCCCACAGGTCCCGACCAGACTATTACATTTGCGCCAAAGGACATTTCCCATGCGTATCGTTGTTGCATTGGGCGGCAACGCCCTGCTGCGCCGCGGCGAGCCGATGACCGCCGACAACCAGCGCGCCAATATCCGCACTGCCACCGAACAGATCGCCAAGATCCACCCCGGCAACGAACTGGTCATCGCCCACGGCAACGGTCCGCAGGTCGGCCTGCTGGCCCTGCAGGGGCTGTCGTACAAGGCAGATGAAGCCTATCCACTGGACGTGCTCGGCGCCGAGACCGAGGGCATGATCGGCTACATGATCGAACAGGAGCTGGGCAACCTGCTGGACTTCGAGGTGCCGTTCGCCACCCTGCTGACGCAGGTCGAAGTGGACGCCAACGACCCGGCGTTCAAGGACCCGACCAAGTTCATCGGCCCGGTCTACGCCAAGGACGAGGCCGAGCGCCTGGCCAAGGAAAAAGGCTGGGTGGTCAAGCCCGACGGCGACAAGTACCGCCGCGTGGTGGCCAGCCCAAAACCCAAACGCATCTTCGAGATCCGCCCGATCAAGTGGCTGCTGGAAAAAAGCAGCATCGTGATCTGCGCCGGCGGCGGTGGTATCCCCACCCTGTACGACGAAAACCGCAAGCTCAAGGGTATCGAGGCGGTGATCGACAAGGACTTGTGCTCTGCCCTGCTGGCCGAGCAACTGGAAGCGGACCTGCTGATCATCGCCACCGACGTCGATGCGGCGTACATCGATTTCGGCAAGCCGACGCAGAAGGCCATCGCCCAGGCCCACCCGGACGAACTCGAGAAGCTGGGCTTCGCTGCCGGCTCCATGGGACCGAAGGTCCAGGCCGCCTGCGATTTCGCCCGTCACACCGGCAAGGTGGCGGTGATCAGCTCGCTGGAGAACATCGAGGACATCGTCAAGGGCACCGCCGGCACGCGGGTTTCCACCGCCAAGCCCGGTATCAGCTACCGTTGAATGCAGTTGGCGGGCGCCGGGCGCCCGCCGTTTTCAACCTTCCGGAGGAGTCTGCCATGGCCCAGTACGCGCCCGGTCATGTACACATTGAGCGCACCGCGCTGAACACCAACGACCACAGCTACGACCTCAATATCGAATACGAGGCGGCGACCGACCCCAAGGAAGGCAGAGGTATCCAGTTCCGCATGCACGGCCACATCGAGGGCAAGACCGTCGATGAGAAATTCTTCCTGGCCAAGGACCAGGTACTGCCGAGTTTTCTGATGCAGTTGAGCCGCAAGGCCCAGTCGTACCTGCCGCCACCGAAGAAGTTCGAGAACCTCGGCTCGCCGCACAAGCTGTATGACTACATGTTCGAAGACATTCGCACCACGCTGGATGTGAAGTCGGGCGACCCGATCAGGCCCGACCATCTGGAGTAATCCCAATCGCGGGGCAAGCCCGCTCCCACAAACCACGGGGCAGCGGGCTTGCCCCGCGATTGGGTTTCCACCATGGCCGAGGCATACTGACGCCCATCCCGGCCAAAGCCTCGCTCATCATGCGCATCCACGTCAGCTTCATCGACCGCGTCGGCATCACCCAGGAAGTCCTGGCCCTGCTCGGCGCCCGCAACCTGAACCTCGATGCCGTGGAGATGGTCCCGCCAAACGTCTACATCGACGCCCCGACCCTGAGCCCCGCCGTGCTTGAAGAGCTGCACGACGCCCTGCTCGAGGTGCACGGCGTGCAGTCGGTGGAGGTGGTCGACATCCTCCCCGGCCAGCGCCGCCACCTGCAGCTCGACGCCCTGCTCGCCGCCATGAGCGACCCGGTGCTGGCGGTGGACAGCGCGGGCAAGGTGCTGCTGGCCAACCCGGCGCTGATCGCCCTGTGCGGACGTGAGTCCGCCGGGCGTTCGGTGGGCGAACTGTTCGGTGATCCGGACCTGCTCCAGGCCCTGCTGGACAACAATTTCCACCTGCCCATGCGCGAAATGCAGTTGAACGGCCAGAGCCTACTGCTCGATGCCACGCCGATCACCCACGCCGGCGGCCTGCTGACCCTTTACCCGCCCAACCGCATGGGCGAGCGCCTGTCGGCGCTGCACCACGATCACGCCGAGGGTTTCGACGCCATGCTCGGCGACTCACCGGCAATCCGCACCCTCAAGGCCCGCGCCTTGCGCGTGGCCACCCTCGATGCGCCACTGCTGGTGCACGGCGAGACCGGCACCGGCAAGGAACTGGTGGCCCGTGCCTGCCACGCCATCAGCAGCCGCCATGCCGCGCCGTTCCTGGCCCTCAACTGCGCGGCGCTGCCCGAGAGCCTGGCCGAGAGTGAACTGTTCGGCTATGCCCCCGGCGCCTTCACCGGCGCGCAACGTGGCGGCAAGCCCGGGCTGATGGAGCTGGCCAACCAGGGCACGGTGTTCCTCGACGAGATCGGCGAGATGTCGCCCTACCTGCAGGCCAAGCTCCTGCGTTTTCTCAGCGACGGCAGCTTCCGCCGGGTCGGTGGTGACCGCGAGGTGAAAGTGGATGTGCGCATCATCAGCGCCACTCACCGCGACCTGGAACGCATGGTCGCCGAGGGCACCTTCCGCGAAGACCTGTTCTACCGCCTCAATGTCCTCAACCTGCAGGTGCCACCGCTGCGCGAGCGCGGCCAGGACATCCTGTCGCTGGCGCATTTCTTCATGCAGCAGGCCTGCACCCAGATCCAGCGCCCGGCCTGCCGCCTGGCCCCGGCCACGCACCCCGCACTGCTGGCCAACCCCTGGCCGGGCAACGTGCGCCAGCTGCAAAACGTGATCTTCCGTGCTGCGGCCATCTGCGAAAGCAACCTGGTAGACATCGGCGACCTCGACATCGCCGGCACCTCGGTGGCCCGTGGGCAGGATGGCGAGGTAGCAAGCCTGGAACAGGCGGTGGGGGATTTCGAGCGCGAACTGTTGCAGCGGCTGTATGCCAGCTACCCCTCGACCCGGCAGCTGGCGGGACGCTTGCAGACTTCGCACACGGCCATCGCCCAGCGCTTGCGCAAATATGGAATCCCAACCAGAGGTTGAAGCAGGCGTATCAATTGTATCGATTTCATTACGCCGTATCGATATCGGTACACATCCATTTGCATGCGTCTTTGCAAGGGTTTGATCCCGCAACGCTTTTGATTCCCGGCCTACCTGTATCGATTTCGTTCCATAAAAATGACAAAAATCCTACTATACTTAGACAAGTAATTGATTATTAAGGATTTTTAGTAGCTGGCCGCATTATTGCTAAGGGAATTCCAACCTTAAGAGCGCGGAGCCTACCGCGCCCAACGCCCCCTGCTTCCCGAGGAATTCCCATGAGCGAGTTGCGTTTCACCGAAGATCACGAATGGCTGCGCGTCGAAACTGACGGCAGCGTCACCGTGGGCATCACCGCCTACGCCCAGAACGCCCTTGGCGACGTGGTCTATGTGCAACTGCCGGAGCTGCAGCAGTACGACAAGGGCGCCGAAGCCTCCACCGTGGAATCGGTCAAAGCCGCCAGCGGCGTGTACATGCCGCTCACCGGTGAAGTGGTCGCTGTCAATGAAGGCCTGAACGACAGCCCCGAGCTGGTCAACGAAGACCCGCTGGGCGAAGGCTGGTTCTTCCGCTTCATCCCTGCCGACATGAGCGAAGTGAACGCCCTGCTCGACCAGGACGCCTACGACCGCCTGCTCAAAGCCAACGACGACGCCTGAGGTACCGCATCATGACCATCAACCTCGGCACCGCCAACGAGTTCATCGCCCGTCACATCGGCCCGCGCGCCGCTGACGAGCAGGCCATGCTCACCACCCTGGGCTTCGACTCGCTGGAAGCGATGACCGCCGCCGTCATCCCCGACAGCATCAAGGGCACCAGCGTGCTCGGCAGCGACGACGGCCAGAGCGAGGCCGACGCCCTCGCCGCGCTGAAGGCGATTGCCAGCAAGAACCAGCTGTTCAAGAGCTACATCGGCCAGGGCTACTACAACACCCACACCCCGGCACCGATCCTGCGCAACCTCCTGGAAAACCCGGCCTGGTACACCGCCTACACCCCGTACCAACCCGAGATCTCCCAGGGCCGCCTGGAAGCGCTGCTGAACTTCCAGACCCTGATCAGCGACCTCACCGGCCTGCCGATCGCCAACGCCTCGCTGCTCGACGAAGCCACCGCCGCCGCCGAGGCCATGACCTTCTGCAAGCGCCTGTCGAAGAACAAGGCCAGCCACGCCTTCTTCGCCTCCGTGCATTGCCACCCGCAGACCCTCGACGTGCTGCGCACCCGCGCCGAGCCGCTGGGCATCGAGGTGGTGGTGGGCGACGAGCGTGAACTGGGCGACGTCAGCGCCTTCTTCGGCGCCCTGCTGCAGTACCCGGCCAGCAACGGTGACGTGTTCGACTACCGCGAAGTGGTGCAGCGCTTCCACGCCGCCGGCGCCCTGGTGGCCGTGGCCGCCGACCTGCTGGCCCTGACCCTGCTCACCCCGCCGGGCGAATTCGACGCCGACGTGGCCATCGGCAGCGCCCAGCGCTTCGGTGTGCCACTGGGCTTCGGTGGCCCGCACGCGGCCTACTTCGCCACCCGCGATGCGTTCAAGCGCGACATGCCGGGCCGCCTGGTCGGCGTATCGATCGACCGCTTCGGCAAGAGCGCCCTGCGCCTGGCCATGCAGACCCGCGAGCAGCACATCCGCCGCGAGAAGGCCACCAGCAACATCTGCACCGCCCAGGTGCTGCTCGCCAACATCGCCAGCATGTACGCCGTGTACCACGGCCCAGCCGGCCTCAAGCGGATCGCCGAACGCACCCACGCGCTGACCGCGATCCTCGCTACCGGCCTGACCAAGCTGGGCATCAAGGTCGTCACCGGCGATTTCTTCGACACCCTGACCCTGGCCACGGGAGAGAGCACCAGCGCACTGCACGACAAGGCACGCGCCCAAGGCATCAACCTTCGCCAGGTCGACGCCGCCCAGCTGGGCCTGTCGCTGGACGAAACCAGCACCCAGGCCGATGTCGAGGCCCTGTGGCAGCTGTTCGCCGACGGCCAGGCCATCCCTGACTTCACCGCCCTGGCCAACACCATCGCCGTGCGCCTGCCGGCCGGCCTGCTGCGCCAGTCGGCAATCCTCGAGCACCCGGTGTTCAACCGCTATCACAGCGAAACCGAGCTGATGCGCTACCTGCGCCGTCTGGCCGACAAGGACCTGGCGCTGGACCGCAGCATGATCCCGCTGGGTTCGTGCACCATGAAGCTCAACGCCGCCAGCGAGATGATCCCGGTGACCTGGGCCGAGTTCGGCAACCTGCACCCGTTCGCCCCGGCCGAGCAGAGCCAGGGTTACCTGCAGATGACTACCGAGCTGGAAGCCATGCTCTGCGCCGCCACCGGCTATGACGCCGTGTCGCTGCAGCCCAACGCCGGCTCCCAAGGCGAGTACGCCGGCCTGTTGGCGATCCGCGCCTACCACCGCAGCCGCGGCGACAGCCACCGCGACATCTGCCTGATCCCGTCCTCGGCCCACGGCACCAACCCCGCCACCGCGCACATGGCCGGCATGCGCGTGGTGGTCACCGCCTGCGACGCCCGTGGCAACGTCGACATCGACGACCTGCGCGCCAAGGCCATCGAGCACCGTGAGCGCCTGGCGGCGATCATGATCACCTACCCGTCGACCCACGGCGTGTTCGAGGAAGCCATCGGCGAGATCTGCGCGATCATCCATGACAACGGCGGCCAGGTGTACATCGACGGCGCCAACATGAACGCCATGGTCGGCCTGTGCGCCCCGGGCAAGTTCGGCGGCGACGTCTCGCACCTGAACCTGCACAAGACCTTCTGCATCCCCCACGGCGGTGGCGGCCCGGGCGTCGGCCCGATCGGCGTCAAGTCGCACCTGGCGCCGTTCCTGCCCGGTCACGCCGCCCTGGAAAACACCCAGGGCGCGGTCTGTGCCGCACCCTTCGGCAGCGCCAGCATCCTGCCGATCACCTGGATGTACATTCGCATGATGGGTGGCGCCGGTCTCAAGCGCGCCTCGCAGATGGCGATCCTCAACGCCAACTACATCGCCCGCCGCCTGGAAGAGCACTATCCTGTGCTGTACACCGGTGGCAACGGCCTGGTGGCGCATGAGTGCATCCTCGACCTGCGTCCGCTCAAGGACACCAGCGGCATCAGCGTCGACGACGTGGCCAAGCGCCTGATCGACTTCGGCTTCCACGCCCCGACCATGTCCTTCCCGGTGGCCGGCACGCTGATGATCGAACCGACCGAAAGCGAGTCCAAAGAGGAACTGGACCGCTTCTGCAACGCGATGATCCAGATCCGCGAGGAGATTCGCGCCGTCGAGAACGGCAGCCTGGACAAGGACGACAACCCGCTGAAGAACGCCCCGCACACCGCGGCGGAGCTGGCCGGCGAATGGACCCACGGCTATAGCCGCGAGCAGGCGGTGTACCCGCTGCCGAGCCTGGTGGAAGGCAAGTACTGGCCACCGGTGGGCCGCGTCGACAACGTGTTCGGCGACCGCAACCTGGTCTGCGCCTGCCCGTCGATCGAGAGCTATCAGGACGTCTGATAGCTCTTCCATGTAGGAGTGAGCCTGTGGGAGCAGGCTTTGTGGGAGCGGGCTTGCCCCGCGATTTGCGGTATCGGCCCTATCGCGGGGCAAGCCCGCTCCCACGCAGTCCACTCCCGCGCATGCCGACTCACCCAGGAGGTTGCACCATGTCCCTGAGCGTCTTCGACCTGTTCAAGATCGGCATCGGCCCCTCCAGCTCGCACACGGTCGGGCCGATGCGTGCCGCCGCGCGCTTTGCCGAAGGCCTGCGCCGTGATGGCCTGCTGGCCGGTACGGCCACGGTCAAGGCCGAGCTGTACGGCTCGCTCGGCGCCACCGGCAAGGGCCACGGCAGCGACAAGGCCGTGCTGCTGGGCCTGGAAGGCGAACACCCCGATACCGTCGACACCGAGTCCATCCCAGCCCGTTTGCAGGCGATCCGCGACAGCGGCCACCTGCGCCTGCTCGGCGAGCACGAAATCGTCTTCGTCGAGAAGCAGCACCTGGCGATGATCCGCAAGCCGCTGGACTTTCACCCCAACGGCATGATCTTCCGTGCCTTCGACCAGGCCGGGCTGCAGATCCGCAGCCGCGAGTACTACTCGGTGGGGGGCGGCTTCGTGGTCGACGAGGACGCGGCGGGCCATGACCGCATCGTCGAAGACAGCACCGTGCTGCCCTACCCGTTCAAGACCGGCAAGGAACTGCTCGGCCATTGCACCGCGCAGCACCTGTCGTTCAGCCAGGTGATGCTGGCCAACGAAGCCGCCTGGCGCCCGGAAGCCGAGACCCGTGCCGGCCTGCTGCGCATCTGGCAGGTGATGCAGGACTGCGTCGAGGCCGGCTGCCGCCACGAGGGCATCCTGCCCGGCGGGCTCAAGGTCAAGCGCCGGGCGCCGGCACTGTATCGCCAGCTCAGCCGCCATCCGGAGGCGAGCCTGCGTGATGCGCTGTCGGTGCTCGACTGGGTCAACCTTTATGCCCTGGCGGTGAACGAGGAAAACGCCTACGGCGGCCGCGTGGTCACCGCACCGACCAACGGCGCGGCCGGCATCGTCCCGGCGGTGCTGCACTACTACATGCGCTTCGTCCCCGGTGCCAATGAGGACGGCGTGGTGCGCTTCCTGCTCACCGCGGCGGCGATTGGCATCCTCTACAAGGAAAACGCCTCGATCTCCGGCGCCGAGGTCGGCTGCCAGGGCGAGGTCGGCGTGGCCTGCTCGATGGCCGCCGGCGCCCTGTGCGAAGTGATGGGGGGTACCCCGCAGCAGGTGGAAAACGCCGCCGAGATCGGCATGGAACACAACCTGGGCCTTACCTGCGACCCCATCGGCGGGCTGGTGCAGGTGCCCTGTATCGAGCGCAACGCCATGGGCTCGGTGAAGGCGATCAACGCGGTGCGCATGGCCCTGCGCGGCGACGGGCAGCATTACGTCTCACTCGACAAGGTCATCCGCACGATGCGCCAGACCGGCGCCGACATGAAAAGCAAATACAAGGAGACCGCCCGCGGCGGTCTGGCCGTCAACATCATCGAATGTTGACCCGAACAAAAACGAGGAGTCACCGATGTCCGAAACACTGCACAAGACCCCACTGCACGCCCTGCACCTGGAGCTGGGAGCACGCATGGTGCCCTTCGCCGGCTACGACATGCCGGTACAGTACCCGCTGGGCGTGCTCAAGGAGCACCTGCATACCCGCGAGCAGGCCGGCCTGTTCGACGTCTCGCACATGGGTCAGATCATCCTGCGCGGCAGCGACGCCGCCCGTGCCCTGGAAACCCTGGTGCCGGTGGACATCGTCGACCTGCCGGTGGGCATGCAGCGCTATGCCATGTTCACCAATGCCGAGGGCGGCATCCTCGACGACCTGATGGTCGCCAACCTGGGTGACGACACCCTGTTCCTGGTGGTCAACGCCGCCTGCAAGGACCAGGACCTGGCGCACCTGCGCAAACATATCGGTGATCGCTGCGAGATCCAGCCACTGTTCGAGCAGCGCGCCCTGCTCGCCCTGCAAGGCCCGGCGGCGGTCAAGGTGCTGGAGCGCCTGGCTCCGGAAGTGACCGGCATGACCTTCATGCAGTTCCGCCCGGTCAGCCTGCTCGGCAACGACTGCTTCGTCAGCCGCTCGGGCTACACCGGCGAGGACGGCTACGAGATCTCGGTGCCGGCCGCCGCCGCCGAAGCCCTGGCCCGCCGCTTGCTGGCCGAGCCCGAGGTCCAGCCGATCGGCCTGGGCGCGCGCGACTCGCTGCGCCTGGAAGCTGGCCTGTGCCTGTACGGCCACGACATGGACACCACCACCACCCCGATCGAGGCCAGCCTGCTGTGGGCCATCTCCAAGGTGCGCCGCGCCGATGGCACCCGCGCGGGCGGCTTCCCTGGCGCCGACACCGTGTTCGCCCAGCAACAGGCTGGCGTGGCGCGCAAGCGGGTCGGCCTGCTTCCCCAGGAACGCACGCCTGTGCGTGAGGGCGCGCAGATCGTCGACCAGGCTGGCAAGGTGGTCGGCGAAGTGTGCAGCGGCGGCTTCGGTCCGACGCTCGGCGCGCCCGTGGCCATGGGCTATGTCGATACCGAACATGCGGCCCTCGACACGGCGTTGTTTGCCGTCGTCCGTGGCAAGCAAGTTGCCCTGAAAGTCAGCAAAATGCCTTTCGTGGCACAACGTTACTACCGTGGCTGAATGAGTGGATTGGACGGGTTCGACATATTCGTTTTCGAACCTGTCCAATAACTTCTGAACATAGCGCCAGCCCAGGCGCCACGCCGTTTCCGACAAATCGTTCGGTTATCGGGAAAACCCCGATTTTCACCCGCTGGAAGGGCTTGTTTTTCGCTCGGCAGTTGGCGTAGAGTCATCGCACTGTGTTTGCATGGGTCGCAACAGTTCGTGACCTGGGCCAGTAGCCGCAATCTGCTACAACCCGTTCGACGTCTCTTACTTTCCTGCAACCCAGCCCGGTAATCTTTCGCTTACAAAATGATGCGAAAGTAACTGTCATTAAAATTGAGTTTCATAGGAAGAAAGACAATGTCGACTCGTCAGAGCGGTACCGTCAAGTGGTTTAACGACGAAAAAGGTTACGGCTTCATCACCCCAGAAAGCGGTGCTGATCTGTTTGTTCACTTCCGTGCCATCGAAGGCAACGGCTTCAAGAGCCTGAAAGAAGGCCAGAAAGTCACCTTCGAAGCCGTGCAAGGCCAGAAAGGCCTGCAGGCTGACAAAGTTCAGGTTGTCGCATAAGCGATTACCCGACTCAAAAAGCCCCTGCCAAGTGCAGGGGTTTTTTTTTGCCCGTAGAATGGCGGCCTCGCCATTCGGAGCCGTACTGCATGTCCAAGTCCCTGCTCTCACCCCAGGGTGATTTCCCCCCCGCCGGCCTGGGTCGCCGGCTGGCGGCGATGTTCTATGACTTCCTGCTGTGCACCGCCCTGCTGATCGTCACCGCCGGCGCCTACAAGATGATCCAGATGGCGATCATCGGCGAGGCGCGCATGCGTGAGCTGACAGAAGCCGGCGCGCTGGATGGCGACCCGCTGCTGTCGACGATCCTGCTGTTCGCCCTGTTCGGCTTCTTCGCCAAGTTCTGGACCCATGGCGGCCAGACCCTGGGCATGCAGGTGTGGGGAGTACGCGTGCAGAACGCCGACGGCAGCGCCATCAGCCTGTGGCAGGCGCTGCTGCGCTTTCTGGTATCCATCGCCTCGTGGCTGTGCCTGGGGCTGGGGTTCTTCTGGTCGTTGATCGACAAGCGCCAGCGTAGCTGGCACGACATTTACTCCGAGACACAGCTGGTGCGCTTGCCCAAGCGCAAGAAGTAGCCTGGGCGGGCATCATCGTCATGTTGTGCACAAAAAAGCCGACCCAAGGGTCGGCTTCTTTGTGTGGCTCAGGCCATCAACCCGCCCGGCGCATCAACCACAATCCGGCCAGCGCGCAGATCCCAGCGGGGATCACCACTGCCAGCAACGGCGGGAAGCCGAACACCTGGCTCGATGGCCCCAGCAGGTCCCCGGCGATGCGGAACACGAAGCCCACCAGCACGCCGGTGAACACGCGCTGACCCAGGGTCACGGAACGCAACGGGCCGAAGATGAACGAGATCGCCATCAATACCAGCGCCGCGGTGACCATCGGCTGCAGGACCTTGGTCCAGAACGCCAGCCAGTAGCGCGAGTTGTTCAGCCCCTGGTCGGCCAGGTAGTGGATGTAGTCCCACAGCCCGGTGATCGACAGCGACTCTGGCGCCAGCACCACGGTATTGAGCAGCTCCGGCGTCACCGAGACGTCCCACACTTCCTCGGGGCTCTTGACCACTTCGGTGTGGTCGCCGCGGAAGTAGGTGGTGGAGACATCGTTGAGCATCCACTTGCCTTCGACGTACTGCGCCCGACGGGCGAAGCTGGAGGTCTGGATCTTGCGCTCGGCGTCGAAGCGGTAGCGGGTCACGCCCAGCAGCAGGCCATTGGGCTGCACCGAGTTGATGTGCACGAACTCCTCGCCCTGGCGGTGCCACATACCGCGCTTGGAGCTTTGCGCCTCGCCACCGCCCTGGGCCAACGAACGGTCGGCCTGGGCCTTGTTCTCGGTTACCGGGGCCACGTACTCGCCGATCAGCAGGCCGACCAGCATCAGCACCAGCATCGGCTTCATCACCGCCCAGACGATGCGACCGATGGACACACCGGCGGCGCGCATGATGGTCAGTTCGCTGCTGCTGGCCAGGCTGCCCAAGCCGATCAGGCAGCCGATCAGGGCCGCCATCGGCAGCATGTCGTAGAGCCGCCGAGGGGCGGTCAGCAGGACGAAGCTGCCAGCGTCCAGGAAGGTGTAGGTCGCGCTCAGGTCATTCAGTTCGTCGATCAGGGCAAACAGCGACGCCAGGCCGAGGATGATGCCGAGCACGGCGACGATCGCCAACAGCACGCTCTTGCCGATGTAGCGGTCCAGTTTAACCACGGGCCACCTCCGCACGACGGGCAGCGCGCTTGAGACGCAGCGGCTCCCAGTACATCAGCGCCAGGCCGATCAGCAGGAACAGGCCATGGACCCACCACATGCCCAGCGAGATGGGCAGCTTGCCCTTCTCCAGGGCGCTACGCACGGAAATCAGCATCGTCAGATAGGCCATGTACAAAAGGATCGCCGGCAGCAGCTTGAGGAAGCGGCCCTGGCGTGGGTTGACACGCGACAGCGGCACCGCCAGCAACGTCACGACGAACACCAGCAGTGGCAGCGACAGGCGCCATTGCAGCTCGGCACGCTCGCGAATGCCTTCCTGCCCGAACAGTTCGGAAGTCGGGATCGCTTCGCGCTCGGTGACTTCCTCGGCGACTTCCGGCTTGGGCAGCAGCACGCCGTAGGTGTCGTACTTGATTGCCCGGTAGTCGGCCTGGCCTGGGTTGCCGTCGTAACGGTAGCCGTTCTCCAGTACCAGGTAACGGTTTCCGTCGGCCTGCACTTCCTGGTGGCCCTTTTCGGCGACCAGCACCGAAGGCGCGCGGTCCTTGGTCTTGTCCTGGTTGAAGCGTTTCTCGGAGATGAACACCCCGCCGAGCTTGATGCGGTCATCGGACAACTGCTCGGTGTAGGTCACCCGGGAGCCGTCGCGCAAGGTCTGGAAACGGCCCGGCACCAGGGTGTCGAACTCGGTCAGGGCATCCTGCTGGGCGATGATCTTCTGCACCTGGGCAACGCCCAGGGGCGCCAGGCTCAGGCTCAGCCAGGCGACCAAGAGGGCCACCAGCGCCGCCGGCACCATGGTCACGGTCAGCAGGCGTTGCTGGCTCATGCCGGTGGCCGACAGCACGGTCATCTCGCTTTCGAGATAGAGCCGGCCATAGGCGAGCAGGATGCCGAGGAACAGCCCCAGCGGCAGGATCAGTTGCAGGAAGCCCGGCAGGCGGAACCCCATGATCATGAACAGCACGCTTGGATCGAGCGCGCCCTGGGCCGCCTGGGCCAGGTATTTGATGAAGCGCCCGCTCATGATGATCACCAGCAGCACGGCGCTGACGGCGCTCAAGGTCACCAGGACCTCGCGGGACAGATAACGAAAGACGATCAAACCAGACACTCCTGGGTTGTCAGGGGCGGACAGCCAAACGAACGATTCGGACAGCCAAGACCAATGCCGGTTCGCCAAGGCGAACCTCCATGTAAAAGTGCGCGCATTATCCTGTGATTGACCGCGCCTGTCACTTGGCCACGCAGCATGGCGCATATCGGGGTTGTCATTGTGCTCGCGGCAGGCTCAAACTGGCAGCTTTTCCGCTGGCAGGCATCGCCCGCCAGCCGCGTGTTCCGAGCGCCTGCACAAGACAGCGCCCACTGACAGACAGATCATTCGGGGACCCCAGACATGGAATTGGTTGTAAAGAGCGTAGCCGCTGTATCCGTCAAGACCGCGACCTTGGTCGTACCCGTCGGTGAAGGGCGCAAGCTCGGCGCCACCGCCAAGGCCGTCGACCAGGCCAGCGAAGGCGCGATCAGCGCGCTGCTCAAGCGTGGCGACTTGGCCGGCAAGCCGGGCCAGACCCTGCTGCTGCACAGCTTGCCGGGCCTGAAGGCCGAGCGCGTGCTGCTGGTCGGCAGCGGCAAGGACGAAGCCCTCGGCGATCGCGCCTGGCGCAAGCTGGTCGCCAGTGTTGCCGGCGTACTCAAGGGACTGGGCGGCAGCGACGCCGTGCTGGCCCTGGACGACATCGCCGTCACCGGCCGCGACGGCCACTACGGCAAGTACCGCCTGCTGGCCGAGACCCTGCTCGACGGCAACTACGTGTTCGACCGCTACAAGAGCCAGAAGGCCGAACCCCGCGCCATCAAGAAAGTCACCCTGCTCACCGCCAAGGCTGGCCAGGCCGAGGCCGAGCGCGCCGTCAAGCACGCCAGCGCCATCGCCACCGGCATGGCCTTCACCCGCGACCTGGGCAACCTGCCGCCGAATGTCTGCCACCCGAGCTTCCTCGCCGAGCAGGCCAAGGACCTGGGCAAGGCACACAAAGGCCTCAAGGTCGAGGTGCTGGACGAGAAGAAGATCAAGGACCTGGGCATGGGCGCGTTCTACGCCGTGGGCCAGGGCAGCGACCAGCCGCCGCGGCTGATCGTGCTCAACTACCAGGGCGGCAAGAAGAGCGAGAAACCGTTCGTGCTGGTCGGCAAGGGCATTACCTTCGACACCGGCGGCATCAGCCTCAAGCCCGGCGCCGGCATGGACGAGATGAAATACGACATGTGCGGCGCCGCCAGCGTGTTCGGCACCCTGCGCGCCGTGCTCGAGCTGCAACTGCCGATCAACCTGGTGTGCCTGCTGGCCTGCGCCGAGAACATGCCGAGCGGCGGCGCCACCCGTCCGGGTGACATCGTCACCACCATGAGCGGGCAGACCGTCGAGATCCTCAACACCGACGCCGAAGGCCGCCTGGTGCTGTGCGATACCCTCACCTACGCCGAGCGCTTCAAGCCACAGGCGGTGATCGACATCGCCACCCTGACCGGCGCCTGCATCGTCGCCCTGGGCAGCCACACCTCGGGCCTGATGGGCAACGACGACGCGCTGGTCGGCCAACTGCTGGACGCCGGCAAGCGTGCCGACGACCGCGCCTGGCAGCTGCCGTTGTTCGACGAGTACCAGGAGCAACTGGACAGCCCGTTCGCCGACATTGCCAACATCGGTGGGCCGAAGGCCGGCACCATCACCGCCGGCTGCTTCCTGTCGCGCTTCGCCAAGGCCTACCACTGGGCGCACCTGGACATCGCCGGCACCGCCTGGATCAGCGGCGGCAAGGACAAGGGCGCCTCGGGTCGTCCGGTGCCACTGCTCACCCAGTACCTGCTGGACCGCGCCGGCGCCTGATGGCGCAAGATCGGTGGCGCCCCGCGCGCCACCGGTCGGCACTGAACGATCATGAGCAAAGTCGATTTCTACATCCTGCCCAGCGACTCGCTGTCGGTGCGGCTGGATTTCGCCTGCAAGCTGTGTGAAAAGGCCTGGCGCCTCGGCCACCGGATCTACCTGCACTGCCAGGACGAGGCGCAACGCAGCGAGCTCGACCTGCGCCTGTGGCAGTTCAAGGGCGAGGCCTTCGTGCCCCACGACCACGCCGAACAGCACCCGGACGCCATTGTCGCGCTGGGTGTCGGCACTGATGCCGGCGAACACCGTGACCTGCTGATCAACCTGGGCGGCGATGTTCCCGCCTTCGTCGGCCAGTTCGAGCGGGTCGCCGAGATCGTCGTCGAGGAACCGGCCATCCGCCTGGCCGCCCGCGAGCGATTCCGTTTCTACCGCGAACAGGGCTATGCTCTGCAAGATCACCGCTTACAGCGACTCTGACGACGATGGACAAGCAGCTGAACTCCCTGACCCATTCCGCCCACCTGCTCGACGACCTCGAGTCGATCCGCGAGCTGCTGGGCGACGCCGACCTGCAACCGCCGCTGCTGACCGAGACGGTGGAGCAGATTCCCCTGTTGCTGGACGAACCTGCCGGCGCGACGCCACCGGTTGTCGAAGCCGAGCCCGCCAAAGCGCCTGAAGAGGATGCCCAGACCCGCCGCCAGGACACCCTGCTGCACCTGGACGCCGAACTGCGCGCCGCCGCGCAACTGATCATGCAGGACGTGATCAACGACTTTACCCCGCACATCGAGACCGAAATCAAGCGTCGCCTCGATGCACGGCTGGAGCGGTTGCTCAAGCGCTCCGAGTAACCATTCGTCCGGATCGCGGGGCAAGCCCGCTCCCACGACAACACGTGGGAGCGGGCTTGCCCCGCGATGGGCGCTACACCTGTCTTGAAGCGCGCAGCTTGGTTATACTTCCCGGCTTTCCCGAATTAATGCCTAAGGGTCCCGCCGCGCATGGATAAGACCTACCAGCCGCACGCCATCGAAACTTCCTGGTACAACACCTGGGAGTCCGAGAACTATTTCGCTCCACAAGGTGCAGGCGAGTCCTACACCATCATGATCCCGCCACCGAACGTGACCGGCAGCCTGCACATGGGCCACGGTTTCAACAACGCGATCATGGACGCGCTGATTCGTTTCCGCCGCATGCAGGGTCGCGACACCCTGTGGCAACCGGGCACCGACCACGCCGGTATCGCCACCCAGATGCTGGTGGAGCGCCAGCTCGAGGCCAAGGGCCAGAACCGTCACGACCTCGGTCGTGAGAAGTTCCTGGAGAAGGTCTGGGAGTGGAAGGATCAATCGGGCGGCAACATCAGCCGCCAGATCCGCCGCCTGGGCTCGTCGGTGGACTGGAGCCGCGAACGCTTCACCATGGACGACGGCCTGTCGGAAGCGGTCAAAGAGGCTTTCGTGCGCCTGCACGAGGACGGCCTGATCTACCGCGGCAAGCGCCTGGTCAACTGGGACACCAAGCTGCACACGGCGATTTCCGACCTCGAAGTGGAGAACCACGACGAGAAGGGCCACCTGTGGAACCTGCGCTACCCGCTGGCCGACGGCGCCAAGACCGCCGAAGGCAAGGACCACCTGGTGGTCGCCACCACCCGTCCGGAAACCCTGCTCGGTGACGTCGCCGTCGCCGTCAACCCGACCGACGAGCGCTACCAGGCGCTGATCGGCAAGTTCGTCGAACTGCCGCTGGTCGGCCGCCGCATCCCGATCGTCGCCGACGACTACTGCGACCCCGAGTTCGGCACCGGCTGCGTGAAGATCACCCCGGCCCACGACTTCAACGACTATGAGGTCGGCAAGCGCCACAACCTGCCGCTGCTCAATATCTTCGACAAGAACGCCACCGTGCTGGCCGCCGTGCAGGCGTTCAACCTCGACGGCAGCGTCAACGAAGGTATCGACACCTCGCTGCCAGCCCAGTACGCCGGCCTCGACCGCTTCGTCGCGCGCAAGCAGATGGTCGCCGACCTGGACGCCCAGGGCCTGCTGGTCAGCATCGACGACCACGCCCTGAAGGTCCCGAAGGGCGACCGTTCCGGCACCGTCATCGAGCCGTGGCTGACCGACCAGTGGTATGTCTCCACCAAGCCGCTGGCCGAGCCTGCCATTGCCGCCGTGGAAGACGGCCGCATCCAGTTCGTGCCCAAGCAGTACGAGAACATGTACTTCTCCTGGATGCGTGACATCCAGGACTGGTGCATCAGCCGCCAGCTGTGGTGGGGCCATCGCATCCCGGCCTGGTACGACGAGGCCGGCCAGGTCTACGTCGGCCGCGACGAGGCCGAAGTGCGCGCCAAGCACAACCTGGGCAGCGAGGTAAAACTGCGTCAGGACGACGACGTGCTCGACACCTGGTTCAGCTCGGGCCTGTGGACCTTCTCCACCCTGGGCTGGCCGGAACAGACCGAGTTCCTGAAGAAATTCCACTCCACCGACGTGCTGGTCACCGGCTTTGACATCATCTTCTTCTGGGTCGCCCGGATGATCATGCTGACGATGCACCTGATCAAGAACGAGGACGGCACCCCGCAGGTACCGTTCAAGACCGTCTATGTGCACGGCCTGGTCCGCGACGGCCAGGGCCAGAAGATGTCCAAGTCCAAGGGCAACGTCCTCGACCCGCTGGACATCGTCGACGGTATCACCCTCGACGCCCTGCTGGAAAAACGCACCAGCGGCATGATGCAGCCCAAGCTTGCCGAGAAGATCGCCAAGCAGACCAAGGCCGAGTTCCCCGAAGGCATCGCCAGCTACGGCACCGACGCCCTGCGCTTCACCTTCTGCTCGCTGGCCTCCACCGGTCGTGACATCAAGTTCGACATGGGCCGCGTCGAAGGCTACCGCAACTTCTGCAACAAGATCTGGAACGCCGCCCGCTACGTGCTGGACAAGGGCGAGGACTGCGGCCAGAACGGCGAGGCCTACGAGCTGTCGCTGGCCGACCGCTGGATCATCTCGCAGCTGCAGCGCACCGAAGCCGAGGTTACCCGTCAGCTCGAGCAATTCCGCTTCGACCTGGCCAGCCAGGCCCTGTACGAGTTCATCTGGAACCAGTACTGCGACTGGTACCTGGAGCTGTCCAAGCCGGTGCTGTGGGACGAGAACGCCCCGGTCGAGCGCGCCCGTGGCACCCGTCGCACCCTGGTGCGCGTGCTGGAAGTCGCCCTGCGCCTGGCGCACCCGTTCATGCCGTTCATCACCGAAGAGATCTGGCAGCGCATCGCGCCGCTGGCCGGCATCGAAGGCAAGACCATCATGCTGCAGCCATGGCCTGAAGCGAATGAAAGCCGCATCGACGCCGCCGCCGAAGGCGACATCGAGTGGCTCAAGGAGCTGATGGTGGGCCTGCGCAACATCCGCGCCGAGATGAACATCGGCCCGGGCAAGCCGCTGCCGCTGTTCCTGAAGAACGCCAACGCCGACGACCAGCGTCGCCTGCAGGAAAACGAAGCCCTGCTGAAGAAACTGGCCAAGGTCGAGTCGTTCACCGTGCTCGGTGAGCAGGACGAAGCGCCGCTGTCGGCCACCGCGCTGGTGGGTGACCTGCAGGTGCTGGTGCCGATGGCCGGCCTGATCGACAAGGACGCCGAACTTGCGCGCCTGAGCAAGGAGATCCAGCGCCTGCAGGGCGAGGTCCAGCGCGTGGGTGGCAAGCTGTCCAACGCCGCCTTCGTCGACAAGGCACCGCCTGCGGTGATCGAGAAGGAACGCGCCAAGCTGGCCGAGTCGGAGCAGGCCCTGGCCAACTTCACCGAGCAGCATGCGCGGATTGCGGCGCTGTAACAACCTGATAGACCGCTGGGGCCGCGTTGCGGCCCTTTCGCGACACAAGGCCGCTCCCACAGGACGGCGCCAGCTTGAAAGGCGCCACTATCCTGTGGGAGCGGCCTTGTGTCGCGAAAGGGCTGCAAAGCAGCCCCAGGGCCTGCAACACCGGATCCGACCATGACCAACAAACCCACCCTGCATCCGCGCAATCGCCACCAGGGCCGCTACGACTTCCCCGCCCTGATCAAGGCGCACCCGGACCTGGCCCGCTTCACCATCACCAACCCCTACGGCAAGCCCAGCATCGATTTTGCCAACCCCGAGGCCGTGCGGGTGTTCAACCGCGCCCTGCTCAAGACCCAGTACGGCATCCAGCACTGGGACATCCCGACCGACTACCTGTGCCCGCCGATCCCCGGCCGCGCCGACTACATCCATGTGCTGGCCGACCTACTGGGCGAAGACAACGGCGGCGAAATCCCCCGCGGCGCCCAGGTGCGCGCCCTGGATATCGGCGTCGGCGCCAACTGCATCTACCCCCTGCTCGGCCACAGCGACTACCGCTGGCGCTTCACCGGCTCCGACATCGACGGCGTGGCCCTGGCCTCGGCCAAGGCCATCGTCCAGGCCAACAAGCTCGACAAGGCCATCAGCCTGCGCCAGCAAGCGCAGCCCAGGCACATCCTCAGTGGCTTGCTGCAGGCCGACGAACGCTTCGACGTCACCCTGTGCAACCCGCCGTTCCACGCCTCCCGCGAGGAAGCCACCCGCGGCAGCCAGCGCAAGTGGAAGAATCTCGGCAAGCAGGACCCCAAGCGCAAGCTGCCAGTGCTGAACTTTGGCGGACAGAACAACGAACTGTGGTGCGAAGGTGGCGAGATCCGCTTTGTCAGCCAACTGGTCGCTGAAAGCGTGCAGTACGCGGCCCAGGTGCTGTGGTTCACCAGCCTGGTGTCCAAGGCCAGCAACCTGCCGGGCATCGAGGCGGCCTTGAAGAAGGCCGGGGTGAAGACCGTGCGCATCGTCGAGATGGGCCAGGGGCAGAAGCAGAGCCGCATGATCGCCTGGAGCTTCCAGGACGACAGCGCACGCCAGCAATGGCATGCCGCGCGCAAATCATAGGCATGAAAAAACCGCGCCCGGGCAAGCCGGGCGCGGTTTCGTCAACGCATCAACAATTACTTGTTGATCGAGTCGGTCAGCACTTTGGCTGGAACGAACTTGACGACTTTCTTGGCAGCGATTTCGATGGCAGCGCCAGTCGAAGGGTTGCGGCCGGTACGGGCAGGACGCTCGGAGACTTTCAGCTTGCCGATGCCTGGCAGGGTGATTTCGGCGCCGTTTTCCAGTTGGTCGGCAACGATCTGGCCCAGTTGCTCCAGAGCAGCGCGCGCGGTGGTTTTCGGCGCGTCGATGGATTCAGCGATGTCGGCAATCAGTTGGTCTTTGGTCAGTGCCATGGTGGTGTTCCTTCCCTATCAAATCAGAGGTTGTGCAGCATGCTAGGTCGGTGGTCGGGCCAGCCCGGGACAATCCAGAGGCCGCGTCGATCGCGTATGTAGATACGCAAATCGGCGTTTGGTTCGACACCGCGCAAGCGATCTGCCAGCAATGCGCCACCCAAGGGGCGCAAGACCGCGCAAAGCTACCACAGGAATCGAGAAATATCCGCTGCCGACATTGATTTTGTGCAGGTTTTTCGGGGGTTTTCGGAAAAATCGCAAAAAAATGAACAAAAAACGAACAACCGCCATTTGTGCCAATATCTGGCCACTGCATCGCCCCCGCCCTGAGGTAAACTGAGCGACTTTTGCAGCGCGGCTTTTCACCGCTCAGACCACCGAGAATTCCATGCCAATCCGTCATTGCATCGTTCACCTGATCGACAAGAAGCCCGATGGCAGCCCCGCCGTGCTCCATGCGCGCGACAGCGAACTGGCAGCCTCCGACGCCATCGAGAACCTGCTGGCCGACCTCAACGACAGCTACAACGCCAAGCAAGGCAAAGCCTGGGGCTTTTTCCATGGCGAGTCCGGCGCCTACCCGTTCAGCGGCTGGCTCAAGCAGTACCTGGATGAGGAAAAGGACTTCGCCGCCTTCAGCCGCGTCGCCGTCGAGCACCTGCAGAAGCTGATGGAAGAGTCCAACCTTTCCACCGGTGGCCACGTGCTGTTCGCCCATTACCAGCAGGGCATGACCGAGTACCTGGCCATCGCCCTGCTGCACCACAGCGAAGGCGTGGCGGTGAACGCCGAACTCGACGTCACACCGTCGCGCCACCTGGACCTGGGCCAGTTGCACCTGGCGGCGCGGGTCAACCTGTCCGAGTGGAAGAACAACCAAAACTCCAAGCAGTACATCTCGTTCATCAAGGGCAAGAACGGCAAGAAGGTCTCGGATTATTTCCGCGACTTCATCGGCTGCCAGGAAGGCGTCGACGGCCCGGGTGAAACCCGCACCCTGCTCAAGGCCTTCAGCGACTTCGTCGAGAAAGAAGACCTGCCGGAAGAGTCTGCCCGGGAAAAAACCCAGACCCTGGTCGACTACGCCACCACCCAGACCAAGCTGGGCGAGCCGGTGACGCTGGAGGAACTCTCCAGTCTGATCGACGAGGACCGCCCCGAGGCGTTCTACGACCATATCCGCAACAGCGACTACGGGCTGTCGCCGGAGATTCCGGCCGACAAACGTACCCTCAACCAGTTCCGCCGCTTTACCGGGCGTGCCGAGGGGTTGTCGATCAGCTTCGAGGCGCATTTGCTGGGCTCGAAGGTGGAGTATGACGAAGAGGCTGGGACGCTGGTGATCAAGGGCTTGCCGACGCAATTGATCGACCAGCTGAAGCGGCGCAAGGACTGAAATCGCCGGGGCGCGTTGCGCCCCTTTCGCGCCCCACAGGCGATCACGTTTCCCTGTGGGAGCGGCCTTGCGTCGCGAAAGGGCAGCAAATCAGTCCCAGCGATCTATCATGACCACGGACGAAACCCGCCCCACCGTCGGCGAGACCACTACCCCCCGAATCCGGCATAGGACGCCACCAACGCCTCCTTCGCCGCCTTGCGCAGCTTCTTCACCAACCGCTCCTGGCGCAACGCCTCGCCCTTGTCCGGCCACTGCTCCACATACACCAGCGCCTGCGCCGGGCTGGTCTTGAAATAACGTGCGCCCTGCCCTTTCTGATGCTTGATGAAGCGCCGCTGCGGATCATCGCTGATACCGCAGTACAACGAGCCATTGGCGGCACGCACCAGGTAGACGTACCAGGGTTTGCAGTCGGGGGAAGGCGCTGTTTCGCTCACGGCTCGGTTCGGTGCAACGGAAGAAGGTCGTCAGCTTAACGCCTCAACGCGCCTGCTGGAATGCGCGAAGCCCCTTGAATGCCTGCTGGCGCACCTTGTTCTGCAACATCGGCGTCCAGCCCAGCAGCACACCCGGCATGCCCAGCGCCTGACGCGCCCAACGCCACAGGTCGAAGGTATCGTCGTGCTGGCAGATCAGCCCGTCGCGGATCACGAAGCGCGCCTGGATATCGTTGACCACCACCCGCCCGGTCTGGCTGAACAGGTAGGTCGCCACCCAGTGCGCGCCATCGCTGCGCACGTCGTCGAAGGTCAGGGTGAAGTCCTTGGCGCGGGCGGTGAGCATCCGCCACATGTCACCCGCGTCACGCCCGCGCAGGGTGCCGAAGACCGGATCGCTGAAGACGATGTCTTCGCTGTAGCAGGCCACCATGGCCTCGGCGTCCAGGCGCTGGAAGGCCTGGTAGAAACGGGTGATCAGGGCGCTGCTGGCATCGCTCATGGACTGTTCCTGCGCTAGGTGCGAAACCCGCAAGATACTGCCTGGATGCCAGCAACACCATGCCCATTCGCGTCGTGAATGACGATCACGGATCAAGCCAGAGCCTCAAACGTGCTCGCTGCTGACCTGCACATGCAGCGCCCGCCCGGCGCCGAGACCGAACAGGATCGCCCCGACGCCCAGCACCGCGAAGATCCAGCCCACCGCGCTCCAGCCACCGGTCAGATCATGCACCAGCCCTACTGCGAATGGCCCCATGGATGCCAGCGTGTAGCCCACGCCCTGGGCCATGCTCGACAGGTTCGCCGCCACATGGGCGTCCTTGGAGCGCAGCACGATCAGGGTCAGTGCCAGGGCGAAGGTGCCGCCCTGCCCCAGCCCGAGCAGGATCGCCCAGCCCCACAGCCCCTCGATCGGCGCATACAGGCAACCGAACAGCCCGCCCAGGGTCACCAGCATCACCACCACGATGGCCAGGCGCTGGTCCTTGCCCCGCGTGGCCAGCCAGGGCGCGCTCAGGGAGCTGATCAGTTGCACGATCACCGAGCCGGACAACACCAGCCCCGCCTCGGTCGGGCTCAGCCCGCGGCCGATCAGGATCGAAGGCAGCCAGCCGAACACGATATAGGCCAGCGATGACTGCAGGCCCATGTAAAGCGTCACCTGCCAGGCCAGCGGATCGCGCCACAGCCCGCGCACGCGGTAGGCCACCTTGTGCACGCCATGGCCCTGACGGGACTGGGGCAGCCAGACCAGCATCGCCAGCAAGGCAGGCAGCAGCCAGAAGCCCAGCCCCAGCGCCCAGCTGTCATCGAAGTGGCGGGTCAAGGGCACCGTGGCCCCGGCGGCCATCGCGGCGCCCAGGCACAGCGCCATGGTGTAGACGCCGGTCAGGGTACCGGCGTGCTGGGGGAAGTCGCGCTTGACGATACCTGGCAGCAGCACGCCGATGATGCCGATGCTCGCCCCCGCCATCAGGCTGCCGAGGAACACGCCAGTGGCGCCCAGGGTGCTGCGCACCAGGATGCCCAGCGCCAGGGTCAGCAGGATGCCGAAGATCACCCGCTCGCTGCCGAATCGTCGCGCCAGGATCGGCGCCAGCGGCGCGAACAGCCCCAGGCACAGTACCGGCAAGGTAGTCAGCAGCCCGGCTTGCGATGCGCTGAGCCCCAGCCCTTCGGATACCTGACCGAGCACCGGCGACATGCTCGACAGCGCCGGGCGCAGGTTCAGCGCCACCAGCACCAGGCCCAGCAGCAACAGCCAGGGCCTGCGCAGCACCACGGGCTGTTGCTGGACCTGCTCGTCGTCGGCTTCGGCGTCGATCAGCAGTTCATCGAGCTCCGCCTCGCGGGGAGCGGTGTTGCGGGTCAGTTGTTCGGCCATGGCCTTCTCGTTGTCAGGATTCGATGAGTGTCCGGCTCAGGTGCTTGGCCCGTTCCGGATCGCGTTGTTCGAGGGCGTCGAGGATCTGCCCGTGCAGGTCGAACACGGCCTGGCAACGGGGGACGCTGGTCATGTTGTGCTGCAGGGCGGCGCGGACCACGCTGGAGAAGTAGCGGTACAGCTCGCTCAGGGCGGGGTTGTGGGCGGCGTCCACCAGGCGCTGGTGGAACACCAGGTCGCATTCGACGTAGGCGTCGACATCGCCATGGAAATGCCGCGCGCTGTGTTCCAGGGCCTCGCGCAGGGCCTGCAGGTCGGTGTCGGTGCGGCGCACGGCGGCCAGGCCGATGGCTTCTGCTTCAAGAATATGGCGGGTTTCGCGGGCGTGTTCGACTGCGCAGCGGGACATGACCTGCACGGCCTGCAAGGGGTCCACGGCGGTACGCAGGTAGCTGCCGTCGCCCTGGCGGATTTCTACCAGGCCGCTGAAGGCCAGGACGCGCATGGCCTCGCGGACGGTGTTGCGGCTGATGCCCAGGTCGCTGGCCAGCTCCGGTTCGGTGGGCAGGCGCTGGCCTATCGACCAGGTGCCCTTGGCGATGCGGTCGCGGAGCTGGTCTACGGCTTGTTCTACCAGGGAGCGTTTGATGAGCGGGGTCACGAGGTGGGTACGTCCAGTCATCGGATGAATTTGCTTGGGGTTGGACGATAGCGGCTGATGGGGGATTGGGCAAGGAAGTGGGTGGGTCTGGGTCTGGGTCTGGGTCTGGGTCTGGGTCTGGGTCTGGGTCTGGGTCTGGGTCTGGGTCTGGGTCTGGGTCTGGCGCTTCAGGGTGTGGGTTTTGAAATTTTCATGCGCATTCGTAGACGATATCGACATTTAGTCACCTTTCCGCCCTTACGGCGGGTTACTTAATGAGATGGTCACCCCGGCACCCTGCGAGGCGTACGCTTTCGCAGGGTGCTTTTACTTCGGAGACCGT
>NZ_JBLIYX010000013.1:0-167289 GCF_057480955.1 Pseudomonas sp. P65(2024) | reverse complement strand
CGCCTGGGCTGACGCAGCTGTCGCTAGCGGGCTATGGCGCTAGACTCTTGATCGGCAACGGCAACGGCAACGGCAACGGCAACGGCAACGGCAACGGCACAGCGCCGAGCTTGCCTCGGGGGGACGCCGGCGCGTCTCAAGCCACCTTGCGTAAGGCCTCGATCAATTCTCCCTTGCGCATGCTCGAGCGCCCGGCAATGTGCCGCTTGCGCGCACGGTCCATCAGTTCAGCCTTGGTCATGTCCTCCAGCCGCTGTCCGGGGCGAGGCACGCCATGCTTGGTCGCCACCGCGCGCCGGGCCGATGAAGCCCGCGCCCGCGCCTGGGCCTTGGCCGCAGGGCTTTTCTTCTGCCCGGAACCGCCTTTGCGCTCGCCGCCTCCGGACTGCTTGTTGACCGTGGCCCAGGCGCGGGCTTCGGCTTCGTCCTTGGACACGCCCTTGTCCTCGTAGCTCTGCTCGATGTGCTCGGCCTTGCGTTTCTGCTTGTCGGTGTACTTGTCTTTGTCTCCACGTGGCATGGTCGTTCTCCTCTGCGTCAGTGAGTCTGCCAGACCCCGTTGTTGCGCTCGCAATCGCTGCGCGCCTGGCCCAGGCTCGGGGTGTCGTAGTAATAGGTGATGATCCGCGCATCCTTGGGCACGGCTGGGCGGGTAGAGGGCTCACCACGTCCGGCGGCATCGGGGTTGGCCAGGGTCTCCTGGGTCAGCGGCGCGATGCAGCTGCCGACGCTGCCGTCGGCGCAACGCTCGACCCGGCGCTTCTGGCTGTTGAGCATTTCCTTGCTTTCGTTGCTGCACGACCAGGCGATCGCTTCGGCCGGCATGTTGCCGTAGCTGTAGCACGTGTGCTGCTGTACCGGCTTGACCGCCTCGCTGGAGGAGCGGGTGACCACATCACAGCCTTCGGCCAGCACCTGCCCGCTGGCCAAGGTGCCCAGCAGTGCCATGTACAGAATGAACCGCATGATGTACCTCCCGGGCGATGGCCCATCAGCGCTTGTCGAGGGCCGGCCTGGCCTGTTGGCGCAAGGCCTTGGCGCGCTTCTCGAGGATCAGGTAGGTGAACACCGCCAACAACAGCGGAATCAGGTAGTACAACGTTCGATAACCCAGCAGCGCGGCGACCAGCTCGCCCTGACCGAGCTGGCCATGGAGCAGGGCGAGGAACACGGCCTCCAGCACGCCGAGCCCTGCGGGAATATGGGCGACCACGCCCGCCACGCAGCTGATCAGCAGCACGCCCAATACCGACGGATAGAACAGGTCTGGTGGCAGCAGCAGGTGGATCAGTGCTGCCATCAGTGCCCAGTTGCTCGCGCCCAGGGCCACCTGGCACAGCGCCAGGCGCAGGCCCGGCAGGGTGACTTCGTGCCCGCGCAGGTCCCACGTTCGCCGCTTGGCGAAGGCGCAGGCGAACAGGTAAGTCAACGCGACCGCCATCATCAGTACGCCGATCAGGCGCAGACCCCCAGCCCCCACCGCCCAGTTTTCCGGCAGCTTGACCATGCCAAGGGCGAACACGGTGCCGGCCAACAACAGGTAGCCCATCCAGTTGGTCAACAGACCCAGGGTGAGGATGCGGGTGATGGTTGGCGTGTCGAGCCCCAGCCTGCCGTACAGGCGATAACGCAGGGCCACGCCACCGACCCAGGTGGTGAAGTTGAGGTTGAACGCATAACACACGAACGCCACCGGCAGCACCTGGCGGGCCGGCAGGCGATGGCCGGTGTAGGCCCGGGCGAGCAGGTCGTAGCTGGCGAACACCAGGTAGCTGCACAGGGCCAGCAGCAACCCCAGGGCCAGGGTCGAGGGTCGGTAGGCCAGCAGCGACTGGCGGACTTCGTTCCAGTCCAGGTTACGCGCCAGGGTGAACAGCAGCACCGGGACCAGCACCAGGAACAGCACGGTCAGCAGGCGTTTGCCCCAGGTCTTCCAGCGTGGCGTGGCCATCAGGTCTTACCCCCGTGGTAGCCGGCCGGGGCCTCGCTGTCGGCTTGCAACGACTGCAGGCGTTGCCGGTGCGCCGGGAACCAGCCGGCGATACGCGGGAAATAGCGGGTGATGTGGAAGCCCAGGAAGATCAAGGGTGCGCGCCACCAGTAGCCACGCACCATGCGCTCCAGCGTCACGGTCTTGCAGTGTTCGCGGGTGAGCTCGCTCAAGTGTTGGTAGAGCACATCGTTGAACGCACGGTCGCGAACCAGCAGGTTGGCCTCCAGGTTGAACGACAGGCTCAGTGGGTCGAGATTGCTCGAGCCTACGGTGGACCACTCGTCGTCCACCAATGCCACCTTGCCGTGCAGCGGGCGCTGGCAGTACTCGTGGATGTGCACGCCATCGCGCAGCAGGTAGTTGTAGAGCAGCCGCGAGAGCGCGCGCACCCAGCGCATGTCGGGCTGCCCCTGGAGGATCAGGGTCACCTCGACCCCGCGCCGAGCGGCGTTGCGCAGCTCGCGCAGCAGACGGTAGCCCGGGAAGAAGTAGGCATTGGCCACGACGATACGTTGCCTGGCTTCACGGAAGACCTGCAGGTAACAGACCTCGATATCGTTGCGATGCCGCCGGTTGTCGCGCTCCACCAGCACGGCGCTGGCCGGGCCCGCATCAATGCCGGTCGGCCGGACCTGGCTGGCGGTGTCCAGCACCGGTGCAAGCAGGCGGCAGGAGGATGCATGTACCTGGGCAACCACCGGGCCGGCGACCTCCACGGCGTAGTCCTGCTTGGCCTGCGGACCGAAGTCGCCGAGATGGTCGGCGCTGTAATTGATGCCGCCGATGAACGCGCGCTGCCCATCGATCACCAGGATCTTGCGGTGCAGGCGGCGGAACAGGTTGGTGCGCATGCCGGCCAGCCGGGGTTGCGGATCGAACGCATGGAAACGCACCCCGGCCTCGGTCATCGAGGCGATGAAGTCGTCGGGCAGGTCCGCGGTGCCATAGCCGTCCACCGCCACCTCGACCCGCACCCCGCGCCGCGCGGCGTCGATCAGGGCCTGGCGCAAAGGTTGGCCGACCTTGTCGTCATAGATGATGAAGGTCTCCAGGAGGATCTCCTCGCGTGCCTGGCCCATGGCCTCGAACACACGTGGGTAGTACTGCTCGCCGTTGATCAACAGTTCGACACGGTTGCCGTTGCTCCAGGACTGTTTCATAGCGTCACCTGCGCCACCAGTGGGGCATGGTCGGAGAGGTGTGACCAGGGGTATCGGGACAACACCCGCGCTTGGCAGGCTTGCGCATTGCGCAGGTAGATGCGGTCCAGGCGCAGCAGCGGCAGGCGGGCGGGAAAGCTGCGCGCCGGCCTGCCAAAGGCCTCGACCAGGTATTCTGAGAGCCGCGAATCCACTTTCAGGCGCCAGTCGTTGAAGTCACCGGCGATGATGACCGGCTCGTCCGGCGGCAGGCTGTCGAGCAATGCCAGCAGCAGGCCGACCTGGCGCTGGCGATGGGCCTCGCGCAGCCCCAGGTGCACGCAGATCGCGTGTACCTGCTCATGGCCAGGCACTTCGAGCAGGCAATGCAGCAGGCCGCGTTCCTCGTTGCCGTGGATTGTCACGTCGAGGTTGTCGTGGGCGCGGATCGGAAACTTGGACAGCAGGGCGTTGCCATGGTCGCCATGGGGATAGACCGCGTTGCGCCCGTAGGCGAACTGCGGCCACATGCTGTCGGCGAGGAATTCGTACTGAGGCGTCGTCGGCCAGGTCGGGTGGCGTTCGGCATGCCCGTGGTGGCTGCCATGCACCTCTTGCAGGAACACCAGGTCGGCCCCGGTGGCGCGCACCGCCTCGCGCAGCTCTGGCAGGATGAAACGGCGATTGAACAGGGTAAAGCCCTTGTGCACGTTGAGGGTCAGCACCGTCAGGCGGTGCACGGCGGTCACCTTGTCGATGATGCAGCGGGGAGTGGGCAGGGTCCCGTTCATAGAGGCTCCTGCGGCTCGACGCCAGGCTCGGTCACCAGCTCGCCGTCAAGGCCGAGCTTGGCCAGCAGGCGGCGGGCATCGTAGGGGGCATGCACTTTCTGGTCGTTGTCGAAGTAACAGTACACGTCACGGGATGCGCGTTTTGCAGGGGCCCGGCGTACGACGCGCCGGGCATCTTCCGGTTGGCCGCCCGCAGCCCAGGCCTGGATGCGCAGGCGCCAGCGGCGCAGTGCGCTGGCGGTGTAGCCGCTGCTGTAGAGCTCGACATCGCCATGCAGGCGCAGGTACACGAAATCGGCCGTGATCTCCTCGACATAAGGCCATTTGCCCGCGCTGTCAGCGACCACCAAGGCAATCTTGTGCTTGCGCAGCAGGTTGATAAAGGTGTCGCAGAGGAAGCTGGGGTGGCGAATTTCCACGGCGTGGCGCAGGCGCTGGTTGCCGCGGATGGCCGTGCCGCCGTTTTCTTGCAGGCGCTCGGCCGCCTGGCGGGCAAGGAGGCGGGCAGCGTTGCGATCACGCGGCAGCTTGGCCAGGAAATCGCTGAAGCGTTGCGCATCAAATTTCAGGCTCGGCGGAAACTGCCACAGGAATGGCCCCAGCTTGTCGCCCAGCATTAGCGGGCCCGATGCGAAGAAGTTGGCAAGCGGCTCGTCGATCTCTCGAAGCCTGCGCACATGGGTGATATAACGCGGCGCCTTGACCGAGAACACGAAGCCCTGGGGTGTTTGGTCACGCCAATGACCATAGCGTTCCGGTGTCTGCAGCGCGTAGAACGAACCATTGATCTCGATGCTGTTGACCGCTCGCGAGGCGAAGGCCAGTTCGTCGTCCTGGCGTAGCCCCTTGGGGTAAAAGTCCTTGCGCCATGGGCCATAGCGCCAACCGGAAATACCAATACGGATCTCGCTCACGAGAGCCCCCTGTGTTCGTGTACTTATCAGTAGCGACTGGTAGCGGCGCGAGAGGGTTCATCAGGATTGACGAGTGGCGCTGGCGGCCCTGGCGGAGCTTTGTTGGCGACAAGGCACCGCCGTTTGGTTCTTTCTATGACTGATAAGTCAGCGATCAGCCTCTCAACGTGTTGAAAGGGTTCCAAAAAAACGATCGGTGGTCAGCCTAGTTTCCGACAATGTGTCTTACTTAGATCTCAACGTGGGAGAACGTGATGAGAGAAAGAGGTCAGACGTATTGGGATTGGATGGATGCGCAGCTACATTGCCGTACGCACACTGAAATACTTGATACCGGCTGGACTATAGATGTCCAGGTGCGCCTTTCACGTGTTGGAACCACACAGTTGTTCATGGGCATCTATCGCCAGGACGGTGCATTGATCCACGAAGAAGCCTATGGGACGCGCCCGGGGCAGTCCATGACGACCGCCCTGCTATGGGGTGTTGCCAGGGCGCGTGAGCTGGCCTGTTCTCAATCCTCTTCCGATGCCGCTTCCCACTGACGGAACGAAGGACTGCCTAGCTACCGGCCAGCGCCTTGATCAACTGCTCGTTGAAGGCCGGAATATCGTCTGGCTGGCGACTGGTAATCAGATTGCCGTCCACCACCACTTCTTCATTTACCCAGTTGCCGCCAGCGTTGCGATTATCATCCTGCAAGGTCTTGTAGCTGGTCATCCGTCTGCCTTTGGCCAGATCACTCGATACCAGCAGCCAAGCGCCATGGCAAATGACCGCCAAGGGTCTGCTTGCCGAGTCGTGGCTTTTCACCAATTTCTGCGCTGCAGGCATCAGGCGAATGGTATCGGAGTTCTGTACGCCCCCCGGCACCACAATGGCATCGTAAAGATCAAGGTGGGCGCTCTCGAAGGTGGCGTCCACCGCAAACTCATCGGCAGGCTTGTCATGGTTCCAGCCGCGAACGGTTCCCTCCTTGTCACTCAGAATGTCGATTACCGCTCCATTTGTTTCGAGCGCTTCGCGAGGCCCCGTCAGTTCCACCTGTTCAAAACCATCAGTGACCAGGAAGGCAACGCGCTTGCCATTCAGTTGAGCAGTCATTTTTCGATCTCCGTTTTCGATGGGCCCTGGGAGGCGAAGGGCTGTGCTCCCGCCGCCCAAGGTCAAGGTGCGGTCATCCGTCAGATTGTTCCTCGGGTGCCACTTGGCCTTCCGGCCAGTCGGGTGCCTCGTGTTTCGGATCGGGCGGCGGTACCTTGTCGCCGGGGTCGTGCGGTATTTCATCGACATAAGGATCTGGATGATCGGGGCCTATCATGGGCTTTACCTCGTCAGCTAAAGCGCGGCCTTGCTTCGTGCTTGTACCGCAACTGTCCAATACCTCCCCAGGGCGAACGCTGTCGCCCTGGGGAACGCCTTTGCAATCAGCGTTCCTTGTCCATGCGTTGGCCTGGGTCACGTTGTTGGCCGCCGACTGTTCCGGTGTCGGAGAGGTTTTCCTTGTCCTCAGGCTGCTCCAGCGATTGCCCGCCTTGTCGCCCGGTGTCCTGGGATTGCGCCCACTCCTTGTCGGTCTTGTCATCAGGTCGTTGGCCACCTTTTTGCCGGTCGGTCATGTCGCCCGCCGAGCCGTGGCCCCCTTGCTGGCCGGCGTTGCCCACGTTGGTGTCGGCGCTACGGTCGCCGCCCTTGTCTTGATTGTTAGCCATGATGGCTTACCTCTGGTCGAACACAGGAAGGTCTGTGTTCAGTTATGACTGGGCCGTGAGTCATCGCACTGCAATGATTTTCCGATTTTCGGACCGGTTGCCTGAAGGACTGCGAGGCAAACATTTAGCGGGTGAACAACCGCGGTACAGTGCGTGGTTGGCGAGAAAAACTGGAACTTTGCTCGCCTTGCGCGCCTCCACCGCATGCCGGCGCGCAAACCGAGGTGAGCCATGAACAGCGAAAATGCTTTTGACGACGATCAACCGCAAGCCACGGTGCAACCGGGTGAGGGACAACCGCAAGTGCAGCCGGACGACCCGGACATCGAGGGACTGCCCGGTGAAACCAGGCCACCGGCCTGGAGGAGACCCAACGCATGAAATTCGACCGGTTTGCCCAATGGCTGGCCAGCCACAGTGGACGCCCGGTGACCTTCGTCATCGCATTGATGCTGATCATCGCCTGGGGCGTCAGCGGGCCATTGTTCCACTTCAACGACACCTGGCAACTGGTGATCAATACCTCGACCACGATCATCACCTTCCTCATGGTGTTCCTGATCCAGAACACCCAGAACCGCGACAACGATGAGCTGCACATCAAGATCGACGAGCTGCTGCGCACCACCAAGCGGGCGCACAAGGCCCTGCTCGACCTCGAAGACATGGGGCCGGCCGAACTGCATGCGCTGCGCAAGCATTACCAGCAGATCGGCGAGCACGACCTGGCGGCGCCGGGCAGTGACCTTGCGCAAAAGCACACGCCTGACTGACCCTGGAGGACGACATGGCCAGACATATCATCCACTACACCGGCCCGATCAACTCCGCGACCTGCGGCAATCTGATCAATACCTGCTCCAAGGCCCTGCAGCAGGGCGCCGAGCTGTTGCAAGTGAACATCGCCACCATGGGCGGCGAATGCAGCTACGGCTTTACCCTGTACAACTTCCTGCGCGCCTTGCCGGTGCCGGTGCATACCCACAACCTGGGCACGGTCGAGTCGATGGGCAACATCCTGTTTCTGGCCGGTGTTCACCGTACCGCCTGTGCCTGCAGCAAGTTCCTGTTCCATCCCTTCCACTGGACCTTGCACGGCTCGGTGGACCATGCGCGCATGGCCGAATACGCCATGAGCCTGGACTACGACCTGCGCCTGTATGCGCAGATCGTCGCCGAACGAACCGAAGGCGCCAGCGACGTGCTGGACGTGCCGCGTTACTTGATGGCCTATCCGCGTATCCTGGGGCCGGAGGAGGCCCTGGTCAGCGGGATGATCCACGCCATCGACGAATTGCCCATCGCTGCGGATGCGGTGCAATGGAGCGTGCATGCGTGAGTGGGGCAGGGGGCGATGGAATGCGTCTTGACGACGCTGTGCCAGCCCAAGCTCAATAGGGCTCCGATCCGCACAATGTCTCTATGGCCTCGACCAGGTCGTCGTACCCCACCGGTTTGCTCAGGTGCCGGTCGAAGCCTGATTGGCGTGAGCGGTACTGGTCGGCGCTGGCACCATAGCCGGTCAGGGCAATGGCCGGCGTGTAGCGCAGGTGCCCCAGGGCACGCAGCGCCTTGATCAGGGCGTGGCCGTCCATCACCGGCATGCCGATATCGGACAGGATGATATCGTAGCGCCCGCTGGCGGCGGCCTCCAGCGCCGCTTGCGGATAGCTATAGGCCTCGACTTGCGCGCCTTCCATCTCCAGCAACTGCTGCATGACCTCGAGTATTTCCACCGAGTCGTCCACCAGCAGCACCTTGACGCCGTCCAGGCGGCCGTCGCTGGTCTGCCCGGATGCCTCGTTCGGGGCCTGACGCCCGGGCGCGCACAGTGGCAGGCAGACCGTGAAGGTCGTGCCGCAACCCAGCCCCGGGGAATACGCCGCCACCGTCCCGCCATGGGCCTCGACCAGCTGGCGCACCAGTGACAGGCCGATACCCAGGCCGTCGCGGTTGCCGGACAGCTGTGGGGCGGCCTGGGTGAACAGGTCGAAAACGCTCTCCAGGCTGTCCTCGGTCAGGCCGACACCCTGATCGATCACCTCCAGGCGGGCATGGGCGTCCTGTCTGGCGAGTACCACGCGAATCTCGCTGCCTGCGGGGCTGAATTTCAATGAGTTGTTCAGCAGATTCCAGATGATCTGCTCGAGCCGCGTGCCATCGGCCTCCACGTGAACAGGCGCGCCATCCGCAGGCAGTGCCAGGCGCACGGCGCAAGGATGCTGTTCGTTAAGCACCACGGCATGGATCCCCTGAAGTACCGTGCCCAGGTCGATCACCTGGGTCTTGAGCTTGAGTTTGCCGGTGCGGATGCGAGCGACATCAAGCAGATCGTCGATGATCCGCGCTTGACTGGAGACCGCGTCGCAGATAACGCCGATGGCCTTGCTGGCAGCGCTGGCGGCTTTCACCGACGGCGACCGCCGCAGGATCTCGGCGTTGAGCTGGATCAGGTTCAGCGGGTGCTTGAGTTCATGGGACATGACGGCGAAAAACTCGTCCTTCATGTGACTGGTGCTCTGCGACTCGGCCAGTTGCTTGCTCTGCTCGTCGTGCAGGCGCTTGTGGCCGGTGAGGTCGCGGGCGATCTTGACGTAGCCCCGCAAGCTGCTGCCCTTGAGGCGCGACACCTCGCCGCTGCAATAGAAACGGCTGCCATCCTTGCGTACGTGCCAGCGCTCGTCCTGACCACGACCATGGAGGCGGGCGCTGCGCAGTTCACGCTCCGGCACGCCGCTGGCCTGGTCCTGCTCGGTGAAGATCAGCTGGTAGTGACGGCCGAGAACCTCGTCCTTGCCATAGCCGAAAATCAACGCGGCCCCCGTGTTCCAGTCGGTGATCAGGCCTTGTTCGTCAAGCAGGATGATGGCGAAGTCATGGGTGCTTTCCGCCACCAGGCGCATGCGTTCCTCGCCCTGGCGCAGGCGTTCCTCCGCGGCGCGGCTCTGGCTGATGTCGATGAAGGTCAGTACGGTGCCGTCGACGTGGCGCTCGCTGGCCCGGTAGGGCAGCAGGCGGGCCAGGTACCAGTGCTGGTTGTGGCCGAGCACTTCGCGTTCGATGGTGGTCTCGCGTTCGACCACCGCACGGGCATCGTCAGCCAGGCCTGGGTAGTCCAGGCGATGGGTGATGTCGAGCAGCGAACGGCCGGTGTCCACCGGCAACATGCTGAAGATGTCGGTGGCTCGGGGGGTGAACCAGCGGATGCACAGGTTGCGGTCGACGAACACCGTAGCGATGTCGGTCGAGGCGATCAGGTTGCTCAGGTAGTCGTTGACCTTGTCGGTCTCCTCGACCTTGGTCTTGAGCTCGTAGTTGACCGTCAGCAGCTCTTCGTTGATCGACTGCAGCTCTTCCTTGCTGGTTTCCAGTTCCTCGCTGGCCGAGCGCAGCTCCTCGTTGATCGCCTGCATTTCCTCGTTGGAAGCGGTCAGCTCCTGGCTGGAAAACTCCGATTGCTCGATGGTTTCCTGCAATTGCAGCCGTGTGCGATGCAGTTCCCGCTCCAGGTTGGTCAACAACATGCCTTCGCTCTGCTCGAGAGCAGGGCTGGGGCCTGCATTGCCGTCGACTTCGATGCTCTGGAACACCACCAGAAGGCAGTCGGTGCCACTGGGGTCATCCTGGTGGGGTTGGATCAGGATCTGCACCGAGGTCGAGTATTCGTCGAGGTTGACCTCGACCCTGCGCGAGGTCACCGCCTGGCCGCTGCCTTGCGCTTGCAGCAAGGTGCTGCGCAGGGCGGGTCGTAACGGGGCGATGACCAGGTTGAGCAGGTTGTGGCTGAGCTCGCCACCCGCGTGACGCAGGAAGCGTCCGACGCCTTCGCTCATGTGCAGGATATTGCCCTCGGTATCGACCACCAGGCTGGGCGGCGTGCAGCGGGCGAGGGCGCGGTGATGGATCTCGGCGTAGGACAAGCGGCGACTGCTACGTGCCCGGGCAGGTGACGCGAGCGCAGGTTCCGGGGCCTGCAGGCGCGCCGGATGGCTGGTGGTCTGCACCTCCCGGGCGCGGAAGATGCGGTTGCGTTTGTCCACGGCGACGAACAGGTCGGCCGCAAGGTCCGTCGACTCGGAGCTGCCCAGGAACAGATGGCCGCCTGGACGCAGGGCGAAATGGAACAGGCGCAGGATGTCGCGTTGCACATCGCGGTCCAGGTAGATCAGCAGGTTGCGGCAAACGATCAGGTCGAGTTGGGAGAACGGTGGATCGGATAGCAGGTTATGACGGGCGAACAGAACCTTTTCCCGGATTTCCTTGCGCACCCGGAAGTGCTGATCCTCCTTGATGAAGAACTGGCGCAGGCGCGCCGCCGACACGTCGGTGGCGATGGCGTCTGGATACTGCCCGGCACGGCCGAGGCCGATGGCGCGTTCGTCGAGGTCGGTCGCGAATACCTGCACCTGGACGCTACGCTGCTCCACCGCCAACTGTTCGGCCACCAGCATCGCCAAACTGTAGGCCTCCTCGCCGGTAGAGCAGCCCGCCGACCAGATGCGCACTTCGTGCGCCGCCTCTTCAATGGCATCCATGTTGACCAGGCCGGGCATCACATGGCGCTGCAACGCTTCGAACGCCTCGCGGTCGCGGAAGAAGTTGGTCACCCCGATCAGCATGTCGGCCAGCAGCGCCCGCGATTCCTCTGGGTGGCGTTGCAGGAAGTCGAGATAGCCGGCCAGGTCTGTCTGGCCGGTCACATGCAGCCGGCGCTCCAGGCGACGCAGCACGGTGGCACGCTTGTAATGGCTGAAGTCGTGGCCGGTCTCGCCTTGCAACGTCAGCAGGATCTCATCCAGCAACGGGTCACTCGCGGCCGGGTCGCCCTCTCGCTCTCCCAGTGGCGGCGGCAGGCTGTCGTCTTCGATTTCCGGTAACTTCACCTGGCGCGCCGTACGCCACAACTCGACCAGGCGCGCAGGCATTTCATCCACCGGCAGCAGCAGGTCGACCATGCCGGTGGCCAGCGCCGCACGGGGCATGTCGGGGTACTCGGCATCCTCGGGTGCCTGCACCAGGGTCAGGCCACCTTGCTCCTTGATGCGCGACAGGCCTACGGCGCCGTCGCTGCCGGTTCCCGAGAGCACCACGCAGAAAGCGTGATCCTTGTGCACGTCGGCCAGGTCGCGGAAGAACAGGTCGATGGCCACATGATCGCCGCGGTTGCGCTTGGCCGGGCTGACCCGCAGGTAGCCGTCGTTGGTCGACAGGCGATTGGCCGGCGAGATCACGTAGACATGGTTGCGTTCGATCGGCACCGGCTCGCTGACCTGGCGCACCGGCATGCGGGTGACGGCCTGGATGATCCGGTCGGCCTGGCTCTGGTGGTCCGGGGACAGGTGCAGCACGACGACGAACGCCATGCCGGAATTGTCCGGGGTGTGCTGGAAGAACCGGCGGATCGCCTCCAGGCCGCCGGCCGAGGCACCGATGCCGACCACGGGGAAGTCCAGGTGGCTGGGGCTGAGCGCCGGATTGTGCGGCGAGGCGAGGGGCGATTTGCTGGACGACTTCATGGCATCAGCCTTGTACGGACCTGGAAATGGCCCAGGGTGAATCGCCGGGCACTGGGCGCAGATTATAGGCTGCCGCTCACTTTGGCGACGAGCGGGTACCTTGAATCAGTGCAAGGTGTTCGATGGCTTCCTGATAGCGTACAGCAGCCTTGCGTCGTAGTTTCTGATAATGGTCGAAGCGATTGGCGTCGAGCCCATCTCCTTCGAGCAGGACAATGGCGGCATGGTCGAGTTGGTAGGCGCTGGCGAACAGCCGGCGATTCTGCTCAAGCGCGAGCGCCTGGCAGCTGTGTATCATGGGCATGGGAGCTCCGTTGTGCGAAGTGGGCATTCAGTGGTGTGACCGCCGGCCACGCGAATAAGTGCAAATGATTTGCCCGGTGTCGAGCCCATGCACCCCGCACGCTGGTTAACGTTGGCCAGAGCAGGGCAACAATGGGTGAGCTGTGGCGGATTGCGACGGCTCAAAACGGTTGCACGGTGACACGGCCTCCACCTCCAACCCAGCCATGGGGCGGCGGCGATGCGTAATGGGCTGGCCCTTCCTTCACCGTGTCTGGCATTTTTTTTGAATTTTCATGGCGCACCACGATCAGTCAAAGAGTCATCCATGGAGAAGAGGAGGGCCTGCGGCGATGCCTAGTCCCCAGCTGTACACCATTGAATACCGGCTGCACGGAGAGCCACGGCGGTTCATCATCCGCCAGGAACACATGGACAATGCCGAAGCCTGGCACTGGGCCAGTTGCGATGCGGGGTTGGGGATCATTCCGAAGTTCGGGCGGGAAAAGATCAAAAAGGTCAGCCGACCGCTGGCCGAGCGGCACGGCATCACCGATGTGCACTGGCGGGTCTGATTCGCGCCCTTGGTAGTGCACATGCCCTTGGCCAGCGAGCAAGTCCGCGCCAGGTCCTAGGCCCCGGATTCCGGATCGATGGCCGGCACGCCGGGGCGGTTTTCTTCCTCGGTAAGGTCAGGGGCGGCATCCGCATCATCGGGATCGGGCTGGTCGTTGCGTCGGTCTGGCTCCAGTTCCGGCCAGTCGCTCTGCACGTCACCACCACCCATCCGGTGTTTCTCGTTCATGCCGGCATCCTCCTTCAACGCGTGCGGCGGAACATTCGCTGCTCATGCATGGGGATCGTGCAGGGGGTGGGAAGGTCTATCTCATCCCTTGCTTGGCGACAAGCGGTCGTTCAGTTTCCGGAATACTTCACGGCCGCCGCCGTGCGGGTCGGTACGTTGAGGGTCTTGAGCAGGGACGACACATGGATGCGTACGGTAAACGGCGAGATATCCAGCGCCCGTGCGATCTCCTTGTTGGTCTTGCCCTGGGCAATCAGGCGCAGCACGTCCTGCTGGCGTTCGGTGAGCTGTTCCAGTTCGCTGGAGGCCTCCCGTTGCGGCAGCAGGCCGCTGGGCACATAGTTGACCACCACCTCGCCGGCGCGAATGGCGAGGATGGCCGCGCCGATTTCCCCAGGGCTTACGCTCTTGCCGATGAAGCCATCGACCCCCGCAGCCATGACTTCGCAGATGACCTGCGGGTCATCGACCATCGACACCACGATCAGCGTGGTGCGCGGCAACTGCCGGCGCAGCTCGGCGAGGCGACCGATGCAGGTAAGGCCGGGAAAGCGCAGGTCGAGGATCAGGGTGTCGGGCGTCTCGCCCAGTGTGGCCAGGCGCAGCACTCCGGCCAGGCTGCCGGCTTCCTCCAACCGGGCGTCGGGCAGGATGCGCCGCACGGTGTTGACCATGGCTTCCCTGAACAGCGGATGGTCATCCGCCACGATGATGCGGCAACTCACGTCGAGGAACTCCCTGTCGTCCGGCACATGCTAATTTAGCAGTCAACTGCGGCATTTTCTTATGATGCATGCCGCAAATGCCGACTGGCGCACAAGGACGTTACCCCATGAGGTTCGAGAAGAACAACGAACTGGACCAGGCCAACCTACGCATCATCGTCGCCTCCTGCGCGATCAGCTACGTGGCGCTGCTGGGCTTCCTGCCGGGACGCTCGCCGGCCACCTACCTGCCGGTACTGCTCTACTACGCAGGTTTTGTAGTGGTGTCGATCGGCATGCGCCAGGCCATCAAGCGCTGGCCGGGGCATTACCCGGCGCGGCGGATCTTCGGCATGCTCGGCGACTACACCGGTACCTGCTTCGGCCTGGTGGTCGGCGGCGAGACCGCATTGCCGCTGTATGCGGTGATGGTATGGATCAACCTGGGCAATGGCATGCGCTTCGGCTCGCGCTACCTGGCCATCGCCACGGTGCTGGCCCTGGCCGCGTTGCTGGTGGTGTGGCGGCTGACGCCTTACTGGCAGGAACAGCCGTTCCTGCTGCCGATGCTGCTGACCACCAGCACCTTGATCCCGTTCTACGCCCACCTGCTACTGGAGCGCACGCGCAAGGCCACGGCCCTGGCCGAGGCCGCGACCCGCGAGAAATCCCGCTTCCTGGCCCAGGCCAGCCATGACCTGCGCCAGCCGATCCACTCCATCGGCCTGTTCACCGCCTGCCTGCGCGAGGCGCGCCTGGGTGAGGAGGAGCGGCGCCTGGTGGACAGCATCGACCGTTCGCTGCTCAATGTCTCGCAGCTGTTCCGCTCGATCCTCGACCTGTACACCCTGGACAACGGCCGGGTGCAGCCGAAGTGGGAGGCTTTCGCGGTGGACGGCTTTCTGCGCGAACTGCTGCGCCAGAACAGCGAGGCGGCGCGCTGGGCCGGGGTCGAGATGCGCCTGGTGTCCAGCCATCACTGGATTCGCGCCGACCCGGGCATGCTGGCGACCATGGTGCAGAACGTGCTGTCCAACAGCTTCAAGTACGCCGCCGGACGCCCGCTGCTGATCGGCGTGCGGCCTCGCGGCCAGGGCCTGGCCATTGTCGTCTGCGACCAGGGCAGAGGGATCGCCGAGGAGCACCAGGGCCGAGTGTTCGAGGAGTTCTACCGGGTGCGCGAAGTGCGCGACAAGGATGTTGAGGGCGTTGGCCTCGGCCTGGCCATCGTCAAGCGGCTGGGGCGGTTGATGGGCCTGGAGGTCAGCCTGCGCTCGCGCCTGGGGCATGGCACCTGCGTGACCTTGAAGGGGCTGTCCAGAGCCTGCGCGCAGGTGTCGCGGGCCACGGTCGACCAGGCCGTGCAGGCGGGCCTGCTCACGGGGCTGCGGGTGTGCCTGGTGGAGGATGACGACAACGTGCTGCAGGCCACTAGCGCCTTGCTGCAGCGCTGGGGATGCGAGGTGCAGGCCGAGTGTTCGCCCTTTGGCCTGATCAGTGACTGCGATGTGATCGTCGCCGACTACGACCTGGGCCCGCAGGCCACCGGCATCGACTGTATCGACCAGCTACGCGCGCAGCGCGGCGCCGATGTGCCGGCGCTGATCATGACCGGTCACGACATCGACAGGCTGCAGGGCGCCTTGCAGGCACGGGGCATCGCGGTGCTGGCCAAGCCGGTGCGACCTGCCGAGTTGCGCGCGGCGTTGCGCGCCCTGCGCGAGAGGGGAACGGCACCGGTGGTTCAGGCTGATGCCTGAGCGTCACTGGAAGACGGGGGCTTGGCCTTCTTTCCAGCAGGTCGGTGACGGGGTGATAAGGCCCATGCCAGCGACCGCGACCAGGCCTCCGCTGGCCACCTGGCAGTCATACTGGCCCTTGGCGGTGCTGGCGCTGAAGTAGGTGGTGTTGGAGTCGCTGCGCAGGTTGCTGACCTTGTTCACCGGCACGCCAAGGGTGACTTCGGCGCGTTGCTTGAGGGTGTCGGCGCTGGGGCTGGCGGTCTGGCAACCGGTCAGGGCGGCGAGGCCGGCGAGCAGGAACAGGGACTTGAAGGGGAGGGACATGGGGATCATCGCGTTGCTTCCTTGGCATTGTTCTCGGTACGGCGCACCCACCGCCAGGAAGGGGGGCTGGCGGTGGGGCGGTGGGGCGACTATAGCGCCGAGGGGCGTTGCACGATGTAGGGCGGATGTGCGAGGTGGCATATTGCCTTTAGTGTCGGGGCTTTCAATGTGTTGAGTAGTGACGTCAGGCTTGGACATGCCGGGGCTGCTTTGCAGCCCTTTCCGACCGGTCCGGCGCCCCGGCAAGGCCGCTCAGGGAGCGCGAATCGCCACCCAATCGCGCTTACCGCTTCACCACCAATGTCAAGATGTCATAACTGGCCACCAGCTCGTCTAGCTGGTTGGTCACTTCCACATCCCAGGCCACCACCCCTTGCGCCTGCCCTTGCGGGCTGGTCTTGCCCTGGTCGATCTTGCGCTTGCAGGTCAAGCGCGCCTGGATGGTGTCGCCGATCCCCACCGGTGTGATGAAGCGCAGCGTGTCCAGGCCATAGTTGGCCAGCACCGGCCCTTCGCCCGGGCTGACGAACAACCCGGCCGCCGCCGACAGCACGAAGTAACCGTGGGCAATGCGCTTGCCGAACTGCGACTGCTTCGCCGCGATCTCGTCGAAGTGCATGTAGAAGTGATCGCCCGACAGGCAGCCGAAGTTGACCAGGTCGGCCTCGGTCACGGTGCGACGGTGGGTCAGCAGCGATTCGCCGATGTGCAGGTCGTCGAAATGGCGACGGAACGGGTGCACCTCGGTCTCGATCACCTCGGCGCCGCGCACGTATTCACCGGTCACCGCCATCAGCATGCTTGGCGAGCCTTGCACGGCGGCACGTTGCAGGTAGTGCTTGACCGCGCGCAGGCCACCCAGCTCCTCGCCGCCACCCGCTCGGCCGGGGCCGCCATGCTTGAGCTGCGGCAATGGCGAGCCATGCCCGGTGGATTCCTTGGCTGCCTCGCTGTCGAGTACCAGCAGCCGCCCGTGCCAGGCCGCCGCCACCGGGATGGCCTTGGCCGCTACAGAGCGGTCAGCGGTCACCAGCGATGCCACCAGGCTGCCCTTGCCTCGCGCGGCCAGGGCCAGGGCCTCGTCGAGGTCGTCGTAGGCCATCAGTGTGCTCACCGGGCCAAACGCCTCGATGTCATGGGCGCCGCCTTCGGCATGCGGGTCGCGGGCCAACAGCAGGGTCGGGGCGAAAAACGCGCCCTCGGCCACGCCATCGCCGAGCGGGGTGAAACCGTCACTGGCGCCCAGCAACTGGTCGCAGCTGTCCAGCAACTGGCGCACGCGCTCGCCGACATCGCGCTGCTGGTCGTGGGAGGCCAGCGCGCCCATGCGCACGCCCTCGACCGCAGGGTCGCCCACCACCACCTTGCGCAGGCGCTCGCGCAAGCGGGTGGCCACCGCGTCGAGGTGTCTGGCCGGGACGATGGCGCGGCGGATCGCCGTGCATTTCTGCCCGGCCTTGGTGGTCATCTCCCGCGCCACTTCCTTGATGTACAGCTCGAACTCCTCGCTGTCGGGGCTGACGTCCGGGCCGAGGATGGCGCAGTTCAGCGAGTCGGCCTCGGCGGTGAAGGGCACCGAATGGCGGATCAGGCTCGGGGTCACGCGCAGCTTGGCCGCCGTGTCGGCGGAGCCGGTGAAGGTCACCACGTCCTGGCCCTGCAGACGGTCGAGCAGATCGCCGGTGCTGCCGATCACCAGTTGCAGGCTGCCAGCGGGCAACAGGCCTGATTCATTCATCAAGCGCACCACGGCTTCGGTCAGGTAGCTGGTCGCGGTAGCGGGCTTGACGATGCACGGCATGCCGGCGAGGAAGGTCGGGGCGAACTTCTCCAACATGCCCCAGATCGGGAAGTTGAAGGCGTTGATATGCACGGCCACCCCGGTGCGTGGCACCAGGATATGGCTGCCGGCGAAATGGCCTTGCTTGCCCAACGGGATCGCCGGCCCTTCATGCACCAGGTTGCCCGACGGCAGTTCGCGCCGGCCCATGCTGGAATAAGCGAACAGCGTGGCGTTGCCGCCCTCGATGTCGATCCAGCTGTCGGCGCGGGTGGCGCCGGAATGGTGGGACAGGGCGTAGAGCTGCTCCTTGCGCTCGGCCAGGTACAGCGCCAGGGCCTTGAGGCGGGCGGCACGCTGCTGGAAATCCATGGCCAGCAACTGCTTGAGGCCCTGGGCCCGGGCGAAATCCACGGCCTCGGCGAAATCCGGGCGCTCTTCGTGGCTGTAGGCCAGGACGTGGCCATCGAGGGCGCTGCGCAGGGCCTGGGCGCCATGCTGGCCGATCCAGCGGCCGGCAATGAAGCTTTGCAGGGTAGGGGCGGCGGACATGCTGTTCTCCTTTGAAGGGGCGCGGTTACCAGAGCGCCAGGGTGTAGCCGATGATCAGGCGGTTCTCGTCCACGGCGTTGGTCAGGCCGTTGCCGGAACGGAAGGTGACGTTGCGCCAGCGCAGGCTGACGTCCTTGAACGGGCCGCTCTGGATGACGTAGGTGATGTCGGTGTCGCGCTCGCGCTCGCGGCCGTTGCTGAGCGTGGCGGTTTCGGCGTGGCGGCCGTCGGTGTAGCGGGTCATGAAGCTCAGTCCGGGGATGCCCATCGCCACGAAGTCGTAGTCGTAGCGCACCTGCCAGGAGTCGAGCCCGGCGCGGGTGAAGGTGTTGTAGGTGACCAGGTTGACGGTGTAGGGATCGCCGCCATTGAGGAACGGGAAGGCGCTGTCACCGGACATCTGCTGCCAGGTGGCGGTGAACTTGTGGGCCTTCACGCCCAGGGTGAACATGGCGTTGAAGTTGCGGTTGTCGATGCGCCCGGCGCGCTCGGCGCCGTCGCCGCGGCTGTCGAAGTAGCGCAGGTCGCTGCGCAGGCTGACACCTTCGGCCAAGGGTTGGGTATGCAGAAAACCGAGGTATTGCTGGCGGTAGATGTCCTCGAGCTTGGCGTAGTAGTAGCTGACGCTGGCCTGCGGGGTGATGGCGTAGCTGCCGCCACCGAAATCGAAGTGGTCGCTGCTGGCGGCGCCGTAGCCGATGTCGTCGCGCCCGGAAGAGTCGCGCAGATTGGCCTTGGTCAGGCGGCCGCCGTTGAAGGTCAGGCCGTCCAGCTCCTGGCTGGTCAGCAGGCCGCCCTGGAAGGTCGAGGCCAGCAGGCGGGTGTCGTTGTACACCACCACCGGCAGGATGGGCTGCAAGGTGCCCAGGCGCAGGGTGCTCTTGGACACCCTCAGCTTGCCAGTCAGACCCAGTTCGCTGTAGTCGTCCACCGGCTCCAGGCTGCGCGGTCCGTACGGCAGCAGGCCGGTGTTGCGCCGGTCGCGGCTGGAGTCGAGCTTGATGCCCAATTGGCCCATCGCGTCCACCCCGACACCGACCGGCCCCTCGGTGAAACCCGACTCGAAGCGGGCGGTGAAGCCCTGGCCCCATTCCTCGGCCTTGTTCTGCGGGGCGTTGCCCTGGCGGAAGTCGCGGTTGATGTAGTGGTTGCGCAGTTCCAGGCGTGCGTGGCTGTCAGCGATCAAGTCCGCCATGGCTGGCAAGGGCAGGGCAAGGGTGGCCAGCCAGGCGGCTGACGTGAGGTGCGTGCGGTTCATTGTGGTTGTACCCGACATTGTTATTGTTCTTGAGGTCAGTGCTTGCTGGCGCCAGCGGCGCCGATACCGGTCATCGAGCGGATGAACTGGGCCAGGTAGCGCCCACGTTCTTCGCGCGCCCGCTCCGAGCCGTCGGTGACCGAGAAGGCCCAGGCGGCGAGGAAGGCCAGCGACATGGAGAACAGCGCCGGGTTGCTGTAGGGGAACAGCGCCCGCTCGTTGTGCAGCACGTTGACCCACACCGCCGGGCCTAGCACCACCAGGACGATCGCCGAGACCAGCCCGGCCAGGCTGCCGCCCACCGCGCCGCGGGTGGTCAGGCCTTTCCAGAACATCGAGAGCAGCAGCACCGGGAAGTTGACCGAGGCGGCCACCGCCAGCACCAGGCCGGAAAGGAAGGCGATGTTCTGCGACTCGAACAGCAACCCCAGCAACACCGCGAACAGGCCGATCCCCAGCGTGGCCAGGCGCGACACGCGCATCTCTTGCTGCTCGCTGGCCTGGCCCTTGCGCACCACGCAGGCGTACAGGTCGTGGGACACCGCCGAGGCGCCGGACAGCGCCAGGCCTGCAACCACGGCGAGGATGGTGGCGAAGGCCACCGCCGAGATGAAGCCGAGGAACAGGTTGCCGCCCACGGCCTGGGCCAGGTGCACCGCGACCATGTTGCCGCCGCCGATGATCGCACCGGTGGCGTCGCGGTAGGACGGCTCGGTGCCGACCATGACGATGGCGCCGAAGCCGATGACGATCAGCAGCAGGTAGAAGTAGCCGATGAAACCGGTGGCGTAGAACACGCTCTTGCGCGCTTCCTTGGCGTCGCTGACGGTGAAGAAACGCATGAGGATATGCGGCAGGCCGGCCGTGCCGAACATCATGCCCAGGCCCAGGGAGATGGCGTCCACCGGGTTGGACAGCAGCGCCCCCGGCGCCATGATCGCCTGGCCCTTGGCATGCACGGCCACGGCGCTGGCGAACATCGCCTCGGTGCTGAAACCGAAGTGCCTGAGCACCATGAAGGCCATGAAGGTGGTGCCCGACAGCAGCATCACCGCCTTGATGATCTGCACCCAGGTGGTGGCGAGCATGCCGCCGAAGGTGACGTACAGCACCATCAGCACGCCCACCAGCATCACCGCGTATAAGTAGCTGATGCCAAACAGCAGCTCGATCAGCTTGCCGGCGCCGACCATCTGCGCCACCAGGTACATCAGCGCCACGGCCAGGGTGCCGAAGGCCGAGGTCAGGCGCACCGGGGCCTGGGCCAGGCGGTAGGACACCACGTCGGCGAAGGTGTACTTGCCCAGGTTGCGCAGGCGCTCGGCGATCAGGAACAGGATGATCGGCCAGCCGGCCAGCACACCCAGGGCGTAGAGCAGGCCGTCGTAGCCGTTCATGAACATCATCGCCGAGATGCCGAGGAAGGACGCGGCGCTGATCATGTCGCCGGCGATCGCCAGGCCGTTCTGCATGCCGGTCAGGCCGCCGCCGGCGGTGTAGAAGTCGCTGGCCGAACGGGTGCGCAGGGCGGCCCAGCGGGTCACCAGCAGGGTGAAACAGACGAACACCAGGAACATCGAGATGGCAGTCCAGTTCATCGCGCGCACTCCTGCTTGACCACTTCGTTGAGCGGGTCGATGACGCGGTTGGCGCGGTGCATGTAGACGCCGGTGAGGGCGAAGGACAGCAGCACCATCAGCACGCCCACCAGCATGCCGACGCTGGTCACCCCGCCGCTGAGGGACTGGCCGAGCACGCCGGGGGCGAAGGCCACCAGCAGGACGAAGCCGTAGTAAGCAACGAGCATGGTCAGGGTCAGCGAGCCATTGAGGCGGCGCTTGCGCTGGATCAGTTGCACGAAGGCGGGGTGCTTGCTGATGGATTCGAGGTGTTCGGGTGTCATGGGGAGCGTTCTCTCTGGCTGTTGTAATTGTTTTTTCAGGTCACGCGGTATTGCTGCTTGCACCGTCCCTGTAGGAGCGGCCTTGTGTCGCGAAAGGGCTGCGCAGCAGCCCCGGCAATCTTTGCAATGTTGCAGATCCCGGGGACCGCTTTGCGGTCCTTTCGCGACGCAAGGCCGCTCCTACAGGGATGCAGGCGCCTCGATCTCAAAGCTGATCGAAATCGAGCACCACCTTGTCGCTCAGCGGGTAGGTCTGGCACGACAGCACATACCCGGCCGCCACTTCGTAGTCCTCCAGGGCATGGTTGCTGTCCATCTCCACCTCGCCCTCGATCACCTTGCACTTGCAGGTCGAGCACACGCCGGCCTTGCATGACCAGGGCAGCTCGGCGCCGATGGCATTGCCGGCCTCGAGCACGCTGCGGGTGTTGCGCGGCAGGTCGAAGACCAGGGCGCGGCCGTCGCTGATCACGGTGACGTGGCTGACCGCCGAATCCACCTGGCGTGCCGCCTCGCGAGCTTCGCGACGGGCCTCGCCACCGGCGGCGGCGAACAGTTCGAAGTGGATGCGCTCCCTGGCCAGGCCATTGGCCTGCAGGCTGTAGCGTACGGTCTCGGTCATCGCCTGCGGGCCACAGATGAACGCGGCGTCGAGTGACTGCACGTCGAGCCAGCGGGCGAACAGCTGGCCGCACTTGTCGGCGTCGATGCGGCCGTTGTACAGGTCGACATCCTGCTGCTCGCGGCTGAAAACGAAGATCAGGTTTAGGCGGTCGAGGTACTGGTTCTTCAGGTCTTCCAGGCGATCGCGGAACAACGCGCTGTTGCTGGCGCGGTTGCCGTACAGCAAGGTGAAGCGGCTGCGGGGCTCGCAGGCCAGGGTGGTGGCGACCAGCGACAGGATGGGAGTGATGCCGCTGCCGGCGGCCACGCCCAGGTAATGACCCCGGCGCGCCGGGTCCAGCGGCACGAAGAAGCTGCCCGACGGCGGCATCACCTCCAACTGCTGGCCGGCCTTGAGCACTTCGTTGGCGAAGGCCGAGAAACGACCGCCCGGCACGCGTTTGACCGCCACGCGCAATTCGCCGTCCTGCACCGCGCTGCAGATCGAGTAGGAGCGGCGTACCTCTTGGTCATCCAGTCGGGTGCGCATGACCAGGTACTGGCCCTGGGTGAAGCGGAACTCTTCGCGCAGGTGCGCGGGCACGTCGAAGGCGATGGACACCGCGTCGCGGGTCTCCTGGCGCACTTGCCGGACGGTCAGGCTGTGAAACTGGCTCATGGCGTTCTCCACGGCTCAAAGGCATTTGAAATAGTCGAACGGTTCCAGGCACGCACGGCAGCGGTACAGGGCTTTGCAGGCGGTGGAACCGAACTGGCTGAGCAGTTCGGTATCGCGGCTTGCGCATTGCGGGCAGCACACCGTGGGCGAGGCCCCGCGCAGGCTGGCACTGCCGGCGGGTGGAGCGATGCCGTAGGCGCGCAGGCGCTCGCGGCCCTGGTCGCTGATCCAGTCGGTGCTCCAGGCCGGGGTAAGCCTGCGCTCCAGCTCGGGCTCGGCGAACCCTGCTTGTTCTAGCGCCTGGCGGATGTCGCCCTCGATCACCTCGGTGGCCGGGCAGCCGGAGTAGGTCGGGGTGACCACCAGGTGCAGGTGGCCGGCGCGCCAGTCGAGGTCGCGGACGATCCCTAAGTCGACCACGCTGACCACTGGCACCTCCGGATCCATCACCTCGGCCAGCACCGCCCAGGCCTGGGTCAGGTCGCCGTCGCGCAGGGCGCGGGCGCCGCGGTCACCCACGATCAGTTCACCAGGTCGCATCGGGGTAGGCTCGCGGCAAGAACTGCATCTCGGCCAGCAGCAGGCCCAGGTGCTCGGTGTGCAGGCCCTTGCGCCCGTCCAGGTAGAAGTGGCTGGCGGCGTTGGGCAGCGGCAGCTCGACCGAGGCGAAGATTGCCTCCACAGCGGCGTGCCAGCGCTGGGCGACCTGCGTCGGGTCGGCGGCAATGCCGGCGTGGGCCAGCTGTACTTCGCTGTCGCTGGCGACCGTCAGCTCGACGGTGAAGCGCCACAGCATCGGAATGGCCTCGAGCATGCGTCGACGGCTTTCCTCGGTGCCGCCACCCAGGCGCTGCACCCACTCGCCGGAACGGCGCAGGTGATAGGTCACCTCCTTCAGGGCCTTGGCGGCGATGCCGGCGATACGCTCATCGCCCGAGGCACTCAAGCCATCGAGCATGGCGTGGTGCCAGGCGTCGTAGAGGAACTGCTTGAGCATCGTCACGGCATAGTCGCCGTTGGGCTGCTCGACCAGCAGCAGGTTGCGGTAGGCGCGCTCGTCGCGACGGAAGGCCAGAGCGTCGGCATCGCGGCCGTCGTCCTGCAATTCGGCGGCATAGTCCAGCCAGTTGCGGGCTTGGCCGACCATGTCGAGGCCGACGTTCATCAGCGCCAGTTCTTCCTCCAGCGCCGGGGCCTTGCCGCACCACTCGCACAGGCGCTGGCCCTGGACCAGGGCGCTGTCGCCGAGCAGCAGCAGGTATTGAATCAGTCCTTGCTTGTGCATGGCGTGCCTCACATGTGTCCGACTTCGGCCGGCAGCTCGTAGAAGCTGGCGTGGCGGTAGACCTTGTCATCGGCCGGGGCGAACAGCGGGTCCTTCTCGTCGGGGGAGGAGGCGGTGATCAGCGCCGAGGGTACCACCCACAGGCTCACTCCCTCGCTGCGGCGGGTGTACAGCTCGCGGGCGTTCTCGATGGCCATGGCGGCGTCGGCGGCGTGCACGCTGCCAACGTGCTTGTGGTTCAGGCCGTGCTTGCTGCGCACGAAGACTTCGAACAGGGTCCAGACAGACATTGGGGATATCTCCGCATCATTCGCCGCTTCAGGCGGCGTTCTTGTTCTGTTGCTTGCGGGCATAGGCCACGGCGGCCTCGCGCACCCAGGCACCGCTTTCGATGGCGTTGCGCCGGGTGGCCAGGCGTTCCTGGTTGCACGGGCCGTTGCCCTTGATCACTTCGTAGAACTCGTCCCACTGGATCTGGCCGAAGTCGTAGTGGCCGCGGGCCTCGTTCCACTTGAGCGCCGGATCTGGCGCGGTGCAGCCGAGCAGTTCGAGCTGGGGCACGGTCTGGTCGATGAAGCGCTGGCGCAGTTCGTCGTTGGTCTGGCGCTTGATCTTCCAGGCCATGGACTGGGCGCTGTTGGGCGAGTGCTCGTCGCTGGGGCCGAACATCATCAGCGCCGGCCACCACAGGCGGTCGATGGCGTCCTGGACCATGTCCTTCTGCGCCTGGGTGCCGTGGCGCATCATGGTCAGCAGCAGTTCGTAGCCCTGGCGCTGGTGGAAGCTCTCTTCCTTGCAGATGCGGATCATGGCGCGGGAGTAGGGGCCGTAGGAGGTGCGCTGCAGCACCACCTGGTTGACGATCGCCGCGCCGTCCACCAGCCAGCCCACCGCACCCATGTCGGCCCAGCTCAGGGTCGGGTAGTTGAAGATGCTCGAGTACTTGGCCTTGCCACTGTGCAGCTTGGCGATCTCTTCGTCGCGGTCGGCGCCGAGGGTTTCCATGGCGCTGTACAGGTACAGGCCGTGGCCGGCTTCGTCCTGGATCTTGGCCATCAGTTGCAGCTTGCGCTTGAGCGACGGGGCGCGGGTGACCCAGTTGCCTTCCGGGAGCATGCCGACGATTTCCGAGTGGGCGTGCTGGGAGATCTGGCGGATGAGGGTCTGGCGGTAGGCCTCGGGCATCCAGTTCTTGGCTTCGATCTTGATCTCGGCGTCGATCTTCTCCTGGAAGGCGCGCTCTTCGGGCGACATCTCCTCCAGGGACTTGAGGCGCTTGACGCCGGTTTCTACGAGCTGTGCGTACATGTTCAGGCTCCCGGTTGTGGGCTGCTTGGGGCGTGGGTCATTTATAAGCGATACAAAACACAACATCAAACAGTATTTGATGTATCAAATAAGATTTGTGTATCGCATTGGGGTTGCTGGGGCTGCTGCGTAGCCCTATCCGACCGGTCCGACGCCTCGGCAAGGCCGTTCCTACAGGGCAACGCGCCCCCGGCTTTCTCGAGGCAAAAAAAAGCCCCGGACCATGCCGGGGCTCCATTCTCAGTGCTTGCCGTCAGCCAGCAAGTCGCTTGTCATACACATGACAAGCCTTGCCCTCCGAACGCTTCAGCGTGCCGCAAGGCTGCAACTGGATCTGCGTGCTGATACCGATATAGGTCTTGATCTGCCGCGCCAGCTCGCCCACCACCTGCTTGCGCTGGCCCTCGTCGAGGTACTGGCTGTCGCTGCGCAGTTCCACATGCACCTCGACGCTGTCGAGGTTTCCATTGCGATACAGATGGATCTCATAAAGCTCTGAAAGCTGTTTTATCTTCAGTACCTGCTCCTCGATCTGCGTCGGGAACACATTGACCCCGCGGATGATCAGCATGTCGTCGCTGCGCCCGGTGATCTTGCCGATGCGCCGCATCGGCCGTGCCGTGCCGGGCAGCAAGCGGGTCAGGTCACGGGTGCGGTAGCGCACCATGGGCAATGCCTCCTTGCTCAACGAGGTGAACACCAGCTCGCCAAGCTGGCCGTCCGGCAGCACGTCGCCGCTGACCGGGTCGATGATCTCGGGGTAGAAGTGGTCCTCCCAGATGGTCGGGCCGTCCTTGGTCTCGAGGCATTCCATGGCCACGCCCGGGCCCATGATTTCCGATAGCCCGTAGATGTCCAGCGCATCGATGCCCAGGCGCTGCTCGATTGAGCGGCGCAGTTCGTCAGTCCAGGGTTCGGCGCCGAAGATGCCCAGGCGCAGCTTGAGGTCGTGCGGGTCGATGCCCTGGCGCTCGATCTCGTCGGCCAGGTTGAGCATGTAGGACGGCGTGACCATGATGATGTCCGGCTGGAAGTCGCGGATCAGCTGCACCTGCTTCTCGGTCTGGCCGCCGGACATGGGGATCACCGTGCAGCCCAGGCGCTCGGCGCCGTAGTGCGCGCCCAGGCCGCCGGTGAACAGGCCGTAACCGTAGGACACATGTACCTTGTCGCCACGGCGCCCGCCGGCGGCGCGGATCGAGCGCGCCACCACGTTGGCCCAGGTGTCGATGTCGTTCTGGGTGTAGCCGACCACCGTCGGCTTGCCGGTGGTGCCGCTGGAGGCATGCAGGCGCACCACCTGGTCCTGGGGCACGGCGAACATGCCGTAGGGGTAGTTGTCGCGCAGGTCATTCTTGCCGGTGAAGGGGAACTTCGCCAGGTCGTCCAGCGACTTCAGGTCATCGGGGTGGGCGCCGCAGGCATCGAAGCGCTGGCGATACAGCGGCACGTTGGCGTAGGCGTGGTTCAGGCTCCAGCGCAGGCGTTCCAGCTGGTGCTGGCGCAACGCGTCGAGGCTGGCGGTTTCCATCGGGTCGAGCAGGGCGCGGTCGGCATCGTGGTAGAGGTTCATGGTTTCACTCGAGTTGTTCTTGTCGTGGGCCGAAGCCCTGAGTGTCATGGCAGGCAGCATACTGCCCGCGTCGCGTGGCGTCTCTGGCGGCTGATCAGAGGCGTTCGAGCACCAGGGCGATGCCCTGGCCGACGCCGATGCACATGGTGCACAGGGCGTAGCGGCCGCCGGTCTGCTCCAGCTGGTACAGGGCGGTGGTGACCAACCGTGCGCCGCTCATGCCCAGCGGGTGACCCAGGGCGATGGCGCCGCCGTTGGGGTTGACCCGGGGATCGTCGTCGGCCAGGCCCAGCTCGCGCAGCACGGCTAGGCCCTGGGCGGCGAAGGCTTCGTTGAGTTCGATCACGTCCATGTCGGCCAGGGACAGGCCGGTCAGTTCCAGCACCTTGCGGGTGGCTGGCACCGGGCCGATGCCCATCAGTCGCGGCTCGACGCCCGCCACGGCGAGGCCAAGGACCCGGCCGCGAGCCTTGAGGCCATGTAGCCGGGCTGCCGCGGGGCTGGCCAGGAGCAGGGCGCAGGCGCCGTCGTTGACCCCCGAGGCATTGCCGGCGGTGACGCTGCCACCGTCGCGGAACGGCGTGCCCAGGCGCGCCAGTTGCTCAAGGGTGGTGTCGCCCCGTGGATGTTCGTCGTGCTCGACGCGCTTGGCCGGGCCTTTTCGTTGGGGGATATCCACCGCGACGATCTCCCGGGCCAGGCGGCCATTGGCCTGGGCGGCGGCGGCCTTGAGCTGGCTGCACAGGGCGAAGGCGTCCTGGTCCTCGCGAGAAATGGCGAAGCGCTCGGCGACGTTCTCGGCGGTCTCGGGCATCGAGTCGATGCCGTATTGCGCCTGCATCAGCGGGTTGACGAACCGCCAGCCGATGGTGGTGTCGAACAGCTGCGCGCTGCGACCGAAGGCCTGTTCCGACTTGCCCATGACGAAGGGCGCCCGCGACATCGATTCGACGCCGCCGGCCAGCATCAGCCCGGCCTCGCCGCAGCGCAGGGCGCGGGCGGCGTTGCCGATGGCGTCCAGGCCCGAGCCGCACAGGCGGTTGATCGTGGTGCCGGGCACCTCGATCGGCAACCCGGCCAGCAGGCCGGCCATGCGCGCGACGTTGCGGTTGTCTTCGCCGGCCTGGTTGGCGCAGCCGAGGATCACATCGTCCACGGCCCTCCAGTCCAGCTCGGGATGGCGCGCTATCAGCGCCTTGATCGGCACCGCGGCGAGGTCGTCGGGGCGCACGCTCGCCAGGGCGCCGCCATAGCGACCGATGGGCGTGCGCACGGCATCGATGATCAGCGCGTGGGGCAGGGTGGCATCAGTCATGGGAGGTCTCCGGCGACAGCACGGTGCCGCGTACTTTGTAGGATTTGCCGTGAAACAGGGCGATCAGCTCGCCCTGCTGGTTCTCGATGCGCACGTCGTAGTTGCCGGTGCGGCCCTTGCGGCTCTGCTCGCCGGCGGTGGCCAGCAACTGATCGCCCAGGCGTGCCGGCGCCACATAGTCGATGCTGCAACCCAGGGCCACGGCGGCTTCATCGTAGCTGTTGCAGGCAAAAGCGAAGGCCGAGTCGGCCAGGGCGAACAGGTAGCCGCCGTGGCAGGTGCCGTGGCCCTGGATCATGTCGGCGCGCACGCGCATGCCCAGCCGGGCGCTGCCGGGGCCGGCGTCGAGCAGCTCGATGCCCAGGCCCTGGCTGGCGGCGTCGCGGGCGAACATGGCCTGGGCACAGGCGCGGGCCAGGGTGTGTGCGGATTGTTCAGCCATGCAGATGGCCTCCTTCGGCGTGGGTGCGGCGCAGCAGCAGGGACGGGCGGTAACGCTCCTCGCCGTAGCTGCGTTGCAGGTTGTCGAGTACGTCCAGGGTGAAACCGACCCCCAGGTCGTCGGCCCAGGCCAGCGGGCCGCGTGGGTAGTTGACCCCGGCGCACATGGCCAGGTCGATATCGCCGGGCGTGCCGACGCCCTGCAGCACGGCGTCGGCGGCCTCGTTGGCGAGCATCGCCACGGTGCGCAGCACCACCAGGCCGGGCAGGTCGGCCACCGGGCAGATGCTCAGCCCGGCCTGGGCGAGCAGGGCGACGGCCTGGCCAAGGGCCTCGGCACTGCACTCGGCGCCGTGACTGATGGCCAGGCGCGTGGCGCTGGCGTAGTCCAGGGCCAGGTCCAGCAGCACCAGGTTGCGCAAACCGTCCTCGCGGGCGCGCTGGCTGGCCAGGCGGCCATCGGACAGCGCCAGGGTGGCATCCCCCACCCGCAGCACGCCGCTGCCAGCGCGCTCGGTGACGCCGATACCCTTGGCGCGCAGGCGCTCGACCAGGGGCTGCAGGACGCCCAGGTCACCTTCCACGGTGCAGCACTCGACAGGCGCCTGGCTGGTGATTGCCGCGGCCTGTGGCCGCTCGGCGCCTTCGGCATAGCTATAGAAGCCCTGGCCAGACTTGCGCCCGAGGCGCCCGGCATCGACCAGCTCTTTTTGCACCAGCGATGGCTGGAAGCGGAAGTCGCCATAGAACGCCTCGAACACCGAGCAGGTCACCGCGTAGTTGACGTCGTGGCCGATCAGGTCGGTCAGCTCGAAGGCGCCCATGCGAAAGCCCCCGGCGTCGCGCAGCAGGGCATCGAGGGTGGCGCAGTCGGCAGCGCCCTCCTGCAGCAGGCGCAGGCTTTCGGCGTAGAAGGGCCGAGCCACGCGGTTGACGATAAAGCCCGGCGTCGAACGGGTGTGCACCGGTTGCTTGCCCCAGTTCCGGGCGGTGTCGTACAGGGTGCTCGCCAGTGTCGGCGCCGTGGCCAGCCCGGACACGACCTCCACCAGCGCCATCAGCGGTGCCGGGTTGAAGAAGTGCATGCCGATCACCCGTTGCGGGTGCCGGAGCCCGGCGGCAAGGCTGGTGATCGACAGCGAAGAGGTGTTGCTGGCCAGGATGCAGTCGTCGGCGCACCGGGCTTCAAGTTGGCGCAGCAGTTCTTGCTTGATCGGCAGGCTTTCGACGATGGCCTCGATCACCAGGCGGGCATCGGCCAGGTCGTCGAAGCTGTCGATCGGTTGCAGGCGAGCGCGGATGGCGCTGTGGTTGTCAGGGCTGAGCCTGCCTTTCTCGACCAGCCGGCCGAGCTGCCGGTCGATACCTTCGATGGCCTGCGCGGCGGTGCCGGGGCGGTTGTCATAAAGGCATACCGGGTGGCCGGCCTGGGCCGCCACCTGGGCGATGCCGGCACCCATGGCGCCAGCGCCGATCACCGCCACCAGGGCATGATTGTCGAGTGCGGCCATGGTCAGCGCCCCTTGAACACAGGTGTGCGTTTGTTCATGAAGGCGCCGACGCCCTCGCGGTAGTCCTCGCTGCGCCCGGCCAGGCGTTGCAGGTCCCGCTCCAGTTCCAGCTGTTCGTCGAAGCGGTTGTCGAAGCTCTGGTTGAGGGCGCGCTTGATCAGGGCCAGGCCATAGGTGGGCTGGGTCGCCAGGTGGCGGGCGAGCTTGAGCGCTTCGTCGCGCAGCGCGGCATCGTCCACCACCCGGTGGATCAGCCCCCATTGCTCGGCCTGCTCGGCGCTCAGGCGCTCGCCTAGCATGGCCAGTGCCTTGGCCCGGGCCATGCCGATCAAGCGCGGCAGTAGCCAGGTGCCGCCGGAGTCCGGCACAAGGCCGATCTTGCAGAACGCCTGGATGAAGCTTGTCGAGCGCGCCGCCAGCACCAGGTCGCAGGCCAGCGGCAGGTTGGCGCCAGCGCCGGCGGCCACGCCATTGACCGCGCAGATCACCGGCAGCGGCAGGTCGCGCAGGCTGCGCACCAGCGGGTTGTAGAACTGTTCGATGGACTGACCGAGGTCCGGTAGCTCCGCGTCGGGCGCGACGTTGCGGTCGGCCAGGTCCTGGCCTGCGCAGAAGCCACGGCCTTCGCCGGTCAGCAGCAGCACCCGGGCGGTTTCGCTCTGGCGCACCTGCTTCAGCGCCTCGCGCACTTCCAGGTGCATGGCGCTGTTGAAGCTGTTGAGCTGCTCGGGCCGGTTCAGCGAAAGCAGGGCGACGCCGTCGTCGCCAATGGAAAACAGGATGTGCTGGAAGGACATGACTGGCTCGCTCCGTCAGTCGGTGGAAGGCTTACAGCCCTTGGAATCGGGCCGGGCGTTTGGCCTGGAAGGCGCGGATACCCTCGTCGCGGTCGGCGGTGCCGGCCAGCAGGGTGAAGGCGTGGCGTTCGAAGCGCAGGCCGCAGGCCAGGTCCATGTCCTGGGCCTTGAGCAGCGCCTCCTTGGCCAGGCGCACCGCCAGCGGTGCCTTGGCGGCGATGGTGGCGGCCACCTGCAGGGCGCGCTCTACGGTGAGTTCGGGCTGGGTGACTTCGCCGACCAGGCCTGCCTGTAGGGCATGACGGGCATCAATGGCTTCGCCGCCGAGGACCATCTGCATGGCCAGCGGCTTACCCACGGCGCGCAGCAGGCGCTGGGTGCCGCCGGCGCCGGGGATGATGCCGAGGTTGATTTCCGGCTGGCCAAAACGGGCGTCGCTGCCGGCGATGACGATGTCGGCGCACATCACCAGTTCGCAGCCGCCACCCAGGGCAAAGCCGTTGACGGCGGCGATCAGCGGTTTGCCAAAGGCGGCGATGCGCTGCCAGTGGGCCACACGCGGATCGTTGAGGATGCCGACCAGGTCGCGCTGGGCCATCTCGTTGATGTCGGCGCCGGCGGCGAAGGCCTTGCGGCTGCCGGTGATGACCACGGCGCGGATCTCTGGATCCTGGTCGGCGGCGTCCAGTTCTGCGGCCAGCTCTTCCAGCAGCGCCGTGTTCAAGGCATTGAGGGCTTGCGGGCGGTGCAGGGTGATCAGACGGACGCCGTCCGCCGGGGCCTGCACGATGAGGTTGCTTGGCATGGGGATACCTCAGGCTGCACGTTCGGCGCCGGCTGGGGCCGGCTTTTCTTGGAATTGTTCGTGGTGCTGGTGCAAGTATATGTACAAAGCGATACGCAAAATCAACATTGAAATTGTAATTGCGTATCTGTATTTGAGGCGAGTGACGCTATCGCGGGGCAAGCCCGCTCCCACGCTGTCTCGCTGCTATAGCCATTTGTGGGAGCTAGCTTGCCCAGCAATTAGGTCATCACTGTCCTGAAGCTTTGTGAAGAAAGCGATACATCAGGTTGGCATTGACTAAGTGATTTGATCTGATACAGGATCATTTGGTCTTCTGAATCATATCGAGCCCCAGCCCATGCCCTGCTATCGCCTCGAAGGCCTCACCCCAGTGGTTCATCCCAGCGCCTATGTACACCCCAGCGCCGTGCTGATCGGCGACGTGCTGGTCGGCCCCAACTGCTACATCGGCCCTTTGGCCTCGTTGCGCGGCGATTTCGGGCGAATCATCCTGGAAGAGGGCGCGAACCTGCAGGACACCTGCGTGATGCACGGTTTCCCCGGCGGCGACACGCTGGTCGAGCGCAACGGCCATATTGGCCATGGCGCGGTGCTGCACGGCTGTCGGATAGGCGAGGACGCCTTGGTGGGCATGAACGCGGTGGTCATGGACGGCGCGCATATCGCCCCACGCTGCATCGTTGCCGCCACGGCCTTCGTCAAGGCGGGGTTCACCTGCCCGGAGCAAAGCCTGGTGGTTGGCGCGCCGGCCGAGGTCAAGCGCCCGCTCAGCGACCAGGAGCTGGCCTGGAAACAGCGCGGCACCGCCGAATACCACAGCCTGGCCCGGCGCTGCATGACCGCGCTGGTGGAGTGCCCGCCGCTGACCGCGCCCGAAGCCGACCGCCCACGCATGGGCGACTCCGGCTTCAGGCCCAAGGCCGAGGGCGGTGCATGAGCCTTGCGCGGTCGCGGCAGGCAGGTATAGTCGAGGCTTTAGCCGCGCCTCGTTCCCCCATGAGCAGCCTTGCCCCCCTGAATCACCTGATCACCCGTTTCCAGGAGCAGACGCCGATCCGCGCCAGCTCCCTGATCATTACCCTCTATGGCGATGCCATCGAACCCCATGGCGGCACGGTCTGGCTGGGCAGCCTGATCAACCTGCTGGAACCGATGGGCATCAATGAACGGCTGATCCGTACCTCGATCTTCCGCCTGACCAAGGAAGGCTGGCTGACCGCCGAGAAGGTCGGCCGGCGCAGCTACTACAGCCTTACCGGCACCGGCCGGCGGCGTTTCGAGAAAGCCTTCAAGCGTGTCTACAGCGCCAGCCTGCCGGCCTGGAACGGCGCCTGGACCTTGGTGCTGCTGTCGCAGCTCGACGCCGGCAAGCGCAAGGCCGTGCGCGAAGAGCTGGAATGGCAGGGCTTTGGCGCCATGGGCACGAACCTGCTGGGCTGTCCGCGTACCGACCGCGCGGACCTCGCCGCGACCCTGCGCGAGCAGGACGCCGAGGACGACTGCATCGTCTTCGAAACCCACGCCCAGGAAGTGCTGGCCTCCAAGGCCCTGCGCGCCCAGGTACGGGAAAGCTGGAACATCGAGGAACTGGGCCAGCACTACAGCGAGTTCATCCGTCTGTTCCGCCCGCTGTGGCAAGCCATGAAGGACCTCGAGGCGCCGAGCCCGCAGGATTGTTTCCTGGCGCGCACGCTGCTGATCCACGAATACCGCCGCCTGTTGTTGCGTGATCCGCAACTGCCGGACGAGTTGTTGCCGGGGGATTGGGAAGGGCGCGCGGCCCGGCAGCTGTGCCGCAACCTGTACCGGCTGGTGCAGGGCAGGGCGGAGGAGTACCTGGCCAGCGCGCTGGAGACGGCGGATGGGCCTTTGCCGGATGCCAATGAGAGCTACTTCAAGCGCTTTGGTGGGCTTGGTTGAATTGAGGGCGTTGGCGACCTGGCAATTCTGCCAGTTGCCGGCATTGCGATCCGTTGCAAGGATTGCCTGCGTATTCATGGCAGGCGGCATTTCTAATATGAGTCGGGCACGGTGGCGGCACCCCCATAGCATCTCCTCGATTCTGGCCACAGATCGGCAAGGTTCGATCCTGCTCTCCAATGACCAGCCAAATCGATACACCGGCTATGGCGACAATAGTCAGAGCGCCGCCCGGCTCGGCTTCACCTGCCAGTATTGTGAGACGAGTGCGGGTGTCTATTGTCGTCCGAGGGCAACCCATCGAGCACCGCCACCTCCCCGCCGCCCCTCAACCCCGCTGATCGAAGAAATGCCCCATCAGCTGCAACAACGGCCGGCGCCGGTTCTTCACCGCGAACGCCCACTCATGGGTCTGCGACGGCGCATGGCCGACCTCATGTTCGCTCAGCAGCTTCTGCACCTGGGCCAACCGGTACCACGGCACCGAGGGGAAGGCGTGGTGGACGATGTGCAGGTTGAAGTTGAGGATCACATAGCGCGACCACAGCGGCAGGTCCTTGCAGTCGTGGGACACCCCATCCTGCTCCCAGAACTGCAGGCGGTCGGCGTCCCTTGGCAGCAACGGCGCCTCGGCGTGGTGGGGCAGGTTGAGCAGCTCGACCATGAAGAACAGGAACACCCACGTGATCCCGTAGAACAGCACCAGGTCCAGCAGGTGCCCAAGGCTCCAGGCCAGCACGGCCGCCGCCAGGTAACCGGCCAGGTACAGGCGGGCGAAGCGGATCTCCTTGAGAATCCTCGGCGAACTGTCGCCCTTGGCCCGGGCAATGAACGGCGCGCGCCAGTTGAGCAGGAAATGGTTGGCGGCGATCATCGGGATCCAGTGCTTCCAGACGAACTCCAGGGTGCGCTCCTGTTTTTTCGTCATCACCGAGAAGCGCTCGATCATGCCGCGGTTCTCCGGGTCGTTCACCGGGTGCGCGGTCCAGGTGTGGTGAGCCATGTGGAAGCGCCGGCGGACCAGGAACGGCAAGGCGATCAGCCAGCCATCGCAGTGGCCGATGAAATCGTTGAGCCGGCGGTTGGCCGAGGCGGCGCCGTGGGTCGCCTCGTGCATGATCAGGTAGAGCTGCGCGGTGGCAAGGCCTGCCAGCGCCAAGCCCAGCAACTGCAAGGCGGTGGAGTCGGCGAGCCACAGGTTCCAGGCCACCGCCAACAACAGCAGGTCGGCGACCCAGAGCATCACGGTCCAGGGTTCCCGGGCGCCGTCGGGGATCTGTTTTCTTACACTAAGCCATTGGTCCTTGGTCACTTGCAAAAACTCCGATCGGTTAGCTGGCGGCCCGGGAAGCCGGGTCGGCGGGAAGGCTGCAAAGGTTGTTGGCCAGGTGCGCGTAGGCCAGGTCGAATCGGGCGATGTCGTCGTCGAAGCCGTGGCTGCGCGGGGGCACGGCGAAGTCCTGGAACACCAGCTGGATGCAGTCGTAGCGCACGCCGTTCTCCAGGTGCCAGGCCGGCAGGTAGGCGGTGATGGCAAAACCCAGGCGGCGCAGGCTGGCCAGCAGCTCCAGCTTGTCTGCCAGGATCACCAGGCTGACGTACTCCGCCTGCGCATGTTGGCGCAGCAGCGCGCCCAGCTCCGCCAGCACAGCTTGGCTTGACAGGTAGCGACCGCACTGGCCCGACAGCATCAGCGCGCCGACCTGGGGATCGTGGGTGTAGCTGAGCTGGCCATGGCGTTCGGCGCCGGTGGGACCGCTCAGAAAGGTGTCCGGGTAGCTGCCGGGAGTGACGCCGAGCCGCAGGGCGGGGTAAAGCAGGCGGCGGACGAATTCGGCGGCGCGGGCGGTCACGTACCAGGGCGCCACATGGACAAAGCCGGCCTGGAGCACCGGCTGGATGGCGGTCAGGTGATATTCGCGCAGGCCGTCGACCGTGTCCGGGCCGCCGTCATGCCCCACCAGCACGGCGGGGCGGATCTTGTTCATGACGCTGTGGCTTGCGATGTTGCGGGTGATGTAGAAGCCCAGCTCCATGGGTTCGGGCCGGTGGGTCTCGAAACCGAGGCGGATCAGGCTGGAGATGGCGCCGGTCCTGCGTGCATCGGGGTGGATCACCCCGTGGCAGACTTCCCACGAGCGGTTCCAGGGGCGGCGGGCGATGCAGCAGCATCCGAGCAGTTGGCCCTGGGCCTGGGCGACAAACCACTGCTGCTGCCCGCTGCGCAGCGAGTGACGGATATAGTCCGGGCTTTGGCAAGGGTGGGTGGTCTGCCCATAGACCTGCTGGAACAGCGCGGCGAGGGCTTCGATATCGGCGGGGCTGGCCGGGCGACAGCGCAGTGTTTCGGTTTCCAGCAACGGCGCAACGGCCGTTTGCGGCGAACGGGTCGCAGTCATGACGCACCTTTTGTCTTTATTGAAGGCGAACGAAGGCAGTGACCGCCCAGGGCAGGTCACGGGCACGTGGCGGGGCTGGGGTCAGTGACGGAAATGTCGTCGCAGGTCGGCGCGGCTGGGTGATGTGTGTGAAGGGTGAGGCGAGAGTGCGTCATCCGTGAGCATGGCCATCATGCGACTCCTGTACATGGCGGGTTCTTGTCCAAGGCCAGCGCAACTCCTTGGCGCTGCCAGGAAACGGACTATAGAGTCACGCGATGGGCCGTCAAACGGCCATAGGCAGGAGACTGCAACGTGTTGTGCGGTCAAGGTGCCGAGGGGGCGGGCAGGCCCGCCCCTGTTTTTCGGTACGCCAGGTCCCGGAGCAACACGCTGTAGGAACAGGCTTACATGTAAATGGCTGTAAAGACGACTCGGTGTTCAGATATCGCTGCCCTTGAGGCGGGCAAGGCCGCTGTCACGTGCGAGTCTGGGATGGCCCGGCAGCGGCTCCGGCCGAGGATGTCCTGCCGTGCTGTAGACCCGGGTACGACTGCCCAGGCCCTCCACCAGGGGCGCCTGCAGCGGGTATCGGGGGCGGGCCTTGAGGTCGGCGATCAGCTCGTCGAGCAGCGCGTCGATCTGCGTGCTGTCCTGGTGGTGGGCGGTGGTGATCAGGTGCGCGGTGTCGCCCGAGGTGGCCAGGCAATGGCGTTTCCACACGCTGGCCGAGGGGCAGGGGAACACCACGGTGATCGAGTTGGGGTTGCGCCAGGCCTCGATGCCGGCCGCCCGCAGCCGGTCCACCGCATGTTGGGCCAGGTCCAGGCAGCGCTGGATGCGTGCGCGCCAGTCCTCCCGCGACCGGCTGCACAATGCGGCCCACATCATCAGTGGCGTGTGGCCGTTGCGCGAGCCGCTGATGGTCTGGTCGCGGGCACTGATGTAGTCGATTTCCACCGAAATGCGCTCGACGTTGTGGCGCCAGGCCACGACGATGCCGCAGGGCATCGGCGAGCCGATCATCTTGTGCCCGGAGACGCAGATCGAGTCGATGCCGTCGGCGAACGAGTAGGGCTCGGGGGTATCGACGAAGGGCAGGATCATGCCGCTGAGGGCCGCGTCGGCATGCAGGTAGTAGTCCTCGCGGCGGATGCCGGCCTGGGCCAGGCGCTGCTGAATGGTGGCGATGTTGTCGGTGGCGCCGCGCAGGGTGGTGCCGATATTGGCGAAGATGATCGGGTGGCGTTCACCGTCGGCGGTGATTCGCGCGACCAGGTCGTCGTAGTCCATTTCGCCGTTGGCCTGGGATTCCACCACCTGGGCCTTGATGCGCAGCAGGCGGACGATCTTGGCCACCGAGTAGTGGGTGTCCTTGGAGTAGTAGAGGGTGGCGTCGGGAAACAGCTCGCGGGCCAGGTAGCAGCCGAACATGTTGCCTTCGGTGCCGCCGTTGGTGACATAGCCCCAGCTGTCCTCGAATGGGATGCGGAACAACTCGGCGAAGAAGCGCATTACCTCGCGCTCGAAGTCGAAGGAGTTGAGCAGGTAGTTGCTGGGCTCGTTCCAGTCGCCGCAGTTGTTGATGGAAAAGCGCATGAAACGGTGCAGCAGGCTGTAGTCGAAGTCGGCCGACTCGGGGTAGCCGACATTGAAGTACTGGTGGGTAAGGCAGTACTGCCAGAAGGCCTCGAGACGCTTGTGGTCGGCGGGTGAGAATGTCATGTCCAGCTCCATGGTGCGCGCTCGGCCGGCCAGGGCCGAGCGCGGTGCGGGTGAAAGTCCTTGTCAGTGCCGCATCAGGCTCAGGCGGCCAGGGTGGCGCCGCCGTCGACCACGATATCCTGCAGGGTCACGTGCCCGGCCTGCTCCGAGGCCAGGAACAGCACTACATTGGCGATGTCGTCGGGCGTGGCGATCTTGCCCAGCGGCACGCCGAGCTTGTACTGCCCGGGCAGGCCGTCGACCAGCTGGCGTTCGCCCGCCGGGTCGCCGAGCATGCCGGCGAGCATCGGCGTGCGCGTCGAGCCTGGAGAAACCACGTTGCAGCGCACGCCGTAGGGCGCCAGCTCCAGGCCCACGCAGTGGCTCAGGCTGACCAGTGCGGCCTTGGAGGTGCAGTAGGCGGCCATGTTCAGGCGCGGCACGTGGGCGGCGTTGGAGGCGACGTTGACGATGGCGCCGCGGCGCTGGCGGCGGAACACCGGGGTCCACTGGCGCATCAGGTAGAACGGCGCGCTCACGTTGACATCCAGGCAGCGCTGCCAGTCTTCGCAGGACACCTCGTCGCTGCGCCCCAGGCGCAGCACGCCGGCGACATTGACCAGCACGTCGAGGTACTGCGCCTGCTCCTTGAGGCGGTCGCAGACCCGTTGCACGTCGGCCGGATCGGTCAGGTCGACATGCAGCAGCGCGAAGGGCACGTCGGCCTCCTCGCAGTCCAGGCCGATGACCTCGGCGCCTTCCTCGAGAAACTGCTGCGCCACGCAGCGACCGATGCCGCTGGCGGCGCCGGTGACCAGCACGCGCCGGCCGGTGAAGCGGGCCATGGCCATCAGGCGGCCCCCCGCGCTTGCATTAGCGACCACCAGCCATCCAGGGTCGGCGCGTTGGCCAGTTCCTCGAAGCTGACGGCGATGCCGCGCTGCTTGAGCTCGGCGGCCAGCTTCATCACCTGCAGCGAGTCCAGGCCGTAGAAGATCAGGCTTTCCTGCGGGTCGAGGTCGCTGTCGTCCTCGATCATCTGGCGCACCCGGCCATGCAGCCAGTCGCGTGTGGTCTCGCCCGCGGGTTGGGTCAACAGGGCGGTGGTGTCGGTGACATGGCCGCAGCGGGTGGCGACGTACTTCAGGGCCAGGCGGTGCTCCTCCTCGGAGAAGTCGGCCACCGCATCGCCCACCAGGAACGCCTGGATATCGTTCATGAAGGCGTCGGCGGCGGTGATCATGCAGCCGATATGGGCGTACACGCCGCCGATCAGCAGCTGGTCGCGTTGCCAGGTGCGCATGCGCTCGAGCAGGTCGGAGCGCTGGAAGGCGCTGTAGCGCCACTTGGTCAGCACCGTGTCGCCCGGCTGCGGCGCCAGGGCGTCGATGATCGGTTGCTGCTCGGGGCTGGCCGCCGGCAGGCCCGGGCCCCACATGGCGTTGAGCAGGGCGCGGTCCTCGGGTGGCTGTTCATGGGGCTGGGCGGTGTAGACCACAGGGATGCCCTGCTCGCGGGCCCAGTGGATCAGCCGCGACAGGTTGTGCACCAGGGCGGTGAGCAGGGCGCCGTCGGGTTGGTAGAAGCGCAGGAAGTAGCGCTGCATGTCGTGGATCAGCAGCACGGCGCGGGCCGGGTCGGGTTGCCATTGGGTCTTGTTGGCCGGGTAGCTGGCCCGTTGCGGCATGGCATAGTCGTGGATGGTTGGAATGGTCATGTCGGGTCCTTGGACGGTCAGGCGGTCTGGGCGACGGCGAGCAGCGCGCGCAGTTGCTTCTTGTCGATCTTGCCCACCGCGGTCAGCGGCATGGCGTCGATCAGCCGGATCCGGTCCGGGAGCTTGTATTCGGCGATACCCAGGCCCATCAGGTGGCGGCGCAGGGCGATCGGCTTGAGCTGCGGGTTGCGCGAGACGATGAAGGCGCAGCTTTTCTCGCCGAGCAGTTCGTCGGGCAGCGCCACCAGGGCGGCATGGGTCACGTCCGGGTGCATGACGATCAGGTTCTCGATCTCCTCCGAGGCGACCTTCTCGCCGCCGCGGTTGATCTGGTCCTTGACCCGCCCGACTACCCGCAGGTTGCCATCGGCGCTGCGCTGGACGATGTCGCCGGAGTGGTAGAAGCCGTCCTGGTCGAACACCTGGGCGTTGTGCTCGGGGCTTTGGTAGTAGCCGCAGAAGGTGTAGGGGCCCCGGGTGGCGAGCATGCCTGGCTCGCCGTCGGCGACCGGCTGGCCCTGTTCGTCGAGGATGCGCACTTCGTCCAGCTCGCTGATCGGCCGGCCCTGGGTGGTGAACACCTGCTCGTCGCTATCGTCCAGGCGGGTGTAGTTGACCAGGCCCTCGGCCATGCCGAACACCTGTTGCAGGCGGCAGCCCAATACCTCGGGGACCTGGCGCGCCAGGGCCTCGGCGAAGCTCGCACCGCCGACCTGCAGCAGGCGCAGGCTGCGCAGCTTGGCCGCGTGCCCGGGGGCGGCCTGCAGCCACAGGGCCACGGCGCTGGGCACCAGGGCGGCCATGGTCACGGCGTGGCGTTCGATCAGGGCGAAGCAGTTGAGCGGCTCCGGGTTGGCCGCCATGACGATACAGCCGCCGGCGTGCAGCACGCCCAGGCCGCCGGGGGAGCTGAGGGTGTAGTTGTGCGCGGCGGGCAGGGCGCAGAGAAAGCGCGTGGCGCTGTCCAGGGCGCAGATCTGCGCGCTGGCCCGCACGCTGTAGGCGTAGTCGTTGTGGGTGCGCGGGATCAGCTTGGGGGTGCCGGTGCTGCCGCCGGACAGCTGGAACAGCGCCACTTCGCCGGCCGGGCTGGGCGCGTAGTGGGTGCCACGCACATCGGCGCTGGCGCTCCATTCTTCGAGGGCATCGAGCATCAACGTCAGCTTCGGACGCAGGCCTTCCTTGGCCAGGTCGTCGAGGAACGCGTCGTTGCGGAACACCTCATGCTCGGCCGAGGCAATCAGCAAGGCGGGGTGGATCTGCCGGGCGAAGGCGCCCAGCTCGTGCTGGCGGTGGCTGTAGAGCGCGTTGACCGGGGCGATGCCGGCCTTGAACAGGGCAAACAGCACGATGTAGAACTCGGCGACGTTGGGCAACTGCACCAGTGCCGTGTCGCCCTGGCCGAGGCCGTGGGCGGCCAGGCGCGAGGCAAGGTTGGAAGCGCGCCGGTCCAGTTCGCCGTAGCTGATGCAGCGTTCGCCGCAGAGGATCGCCGGGGCCTGTGGCTGCGCGGCGGCGCGCTCGATCAGCAGTTGGCTGAGCGGCTGGTCGTTCCAGTAGCCGGCGGCGCGATAGCGCTGCGCCCGGTCCGCGGGCCAGGGGGTGAATTCGATGGTCATGGGCATCTCGGAAAGCGGGTTTGAGGTCAATGGTCCAGGCCGCAGGCACGCAGCATGGTGCCGAGCTTGGTCTGCACTTCGTTCCATTCGGTATCGGGGCTGGAGGCCTCGACGATGCCGGCGCCGGCGAACAGGCGCACGCGCTGGCCGCTGAAGGTGCCGCAGCGGATGGTCACCACCCACTCGCCGTTGCCCTGGGCGTCGCACCACCCGACCATGCCGGTGAACAGGCCGCGCTCGAAGGGCTCGACGAAGCGGATCAGTTGCCGAGCCCGCTCGGTGGGGTAGCCGCACACGGCGGGAGTCGGGTGCAGCCGGCAGGCCAGTTGCAGGGCGTCGATATCGGCCGTGGCCAGTTCGCCCTCGATACGAGTGGACAGGTGCCACAGCGCGGCGGTGCTGATCAGCGACGGTCGCTCGGGGACCTGCAGGCGGCTGCACAGTTCGCCGACGCGCTGGGCGATGTCCTCGGTGACCAGGCGGTGCTCGTAGTGGTCCTTCTCCGACGTCGCCAGCCATTGTGCATTGGCGCGGTCGGCCTCGGGGTCGGCCATGCGCCGCACGGAGCCGGCCAGCGGGTTGCTGACGAAGGCCGTGCCTTGCTTGTGCACCAGCAGCTCCGGGCTCACCCCCAGCAGGGTGGCGCCGTTGGCCAGGGGCACGCGGAAGTGGTAGCCCTCACGGTTCAGCGCCTTGAGGTTGGCCTGCACCTGTGCCGGGTCCACGGGCGTGGCGAAGTGCAGTTCGCGCTGCACCGAGAGCACGGCCTTGCGCACATCGCTGTGCTGGAAGTTGACGATGGCATGGCGCACGGCGCGCTTGAAACCGTGTTCGTCGGGGATGTTGGCCTGGCTGAGCAGCGCCGGCAGCGCGCCGGCCTGGGCGGGCGCCGCGGTGCGTTGCTGCCAGGCATAGGCCTGGGGAACGTACAGACTGGATGCCTGAGTGGTGTCGAAGGGGATGGCGCCGACCACGATCGGGTTGTCCTGCCCGGCCTGGCGGGCGCGCTCGAAGGCCTGGTCGATGCTGCGCCGCAGCGCGCCGCCGGCCAGGTGGCTGCCGTGGGCCGGGGTGTCGATCCGCTCACGCAGGCCGCTGACGCTCAGCTCGCGGTCGCCGGATGTGAATGAAAAGCTCGAGTCCTCTTGGCTGAGCGGCACGGTGTCCCTGTCTTGCAAACGCAGGGTGCCTGTCTTCATGGGTAGCCTCCTTGGCCGATGGGTGAGAAAGAAAACCTTGAAATATAATCATTCTCGTTAGTAAATATGAGGACGCGAAACACATGGATTTGTCAACTACGCGGGTAAGCGATGAGAGAGTTAACTTCGATGCAGGCCGCCTGTTGGATCGGGCGGGATGCACATGCGGCACTGGGTGGCGTCAGCGCTCACCTGTATGCCGAGTTCGATGGCCAGGCCATCGATGTGGCGCGCCTTGAAGTCGCACTTGAGGGGCTGTACCGGGCACACCCGATGCTCAAGCTGCGCATCGACGGACAGGGACGGCAGAGCATCGACGAGACGCTGCGCCCCCAGCTGGAGCTGGAGGATTTCAGCGATCTGGACGGTCCAGCCGTGGAGCGACGCCTACTGGAGAGACGCCGCCAGTGGAGCCACCAGCGCCTGGACCTGAGTACTGGCCAGGGTGCGCGCTTCGGCCTGAGCCTGTTGCCGGGCAATGCCGCTCGGCTACACGTGGACACCGACATGATTGCGGTGGACCCGTCCAGCTTCCGGGTGCTGATGGAAGACCTGGCCCGGCTGTACGACACCCCTGAAACCGTGCTGCCGACCACGCCGAGCTACTTCGACTGGCTGGACCAGGTGCGTGCCGATGCCGACCTGCGCGACGCTCGCAGCCGCGACCGCGCCTGGTGGCGGGCACGCCTGGCGCAGATCGCCCCGGCGCCGACGTTGCCCTTGCTTGCCCCGGGCCCGGCGCGCAGCGAGCGCTTTGCCGCCCGGCTCGAACCCGAGCAGTACCGCGCCTTGCAACAGGCGGCGCGGGCGCAGCGGATCACTTCGTCGGCGTTGCTGCTCGGGCTGTTCGCCACCGCCCTGGGAGAGCACACCGGGGACCGCCGCCTGCGCCTGAACGTGCCGGTGTTCTGGCGCGAGCCGGTGCTGGAACCGGTGCAACGGATCGTCGGCGAGTTCGCCAACCTGGTGCTGGTCGATGTCGACTTCACCGGCGTCGCCAGCCTTGCCGCGCTGTGCCAGGACCTGCACCGGCAATTGGTCGAACGCCTGGCGCACAGCGCCTATCCAGGCGTGGACCTGATGCGCGACCTGTCGCGCCACCACGGCACGCCGCAACTGGCGCCGGTGGTGTTCACCGCAGGGCTGGACCTGCCCGGTGGCGAGCTGTTCTCCGAGCGCGTGGGCCGGGTGTTCGGGCCGATGGACTGGGTGATCTCCCAGGGTCCGCAGGTGGCGCTGGACGCGCAGGTGGCCCAGGTCGATGGCGGCCTGCTGGTCAACTGGGATGTGCGCCTGGACGCACTGCCGGCGGATTGGGTCCAGACACTGTTCGAGCGCTTCATTGCCCTGGCCGTCGCGGTGGCTGCCGACATGGGCGCGCTGCACCAGCCTTTGACGATCGCGGCCAGCCGGGATCGCCCTTTGAACGCCCTGCAGCAGGCCTACCTGCTGGGGCGTGGCGAGCATCTGCCGCTGGGCGGCGTGGCCATGCAGGAGTTTCGCGAATACCGCGGGCACATGGACCTGGCGCTGCTGCGCAGCCGCCTCACGGACATGGTGCGCCGCCACGACAGCTTGCGCACCCGCATCGACGCCCAGGCACTGACCCAGTCGTTGAGCGACCAGGTGCAGGTCAACCTGGAGGTGATCGACCTGCGCGCGTTGACGGGTGAGCAAGCCCAGGCGCAGCTCGAGGTCCGTCGCGAGGCCTATGCCCACGCGTTGTTCGACCTGGCTGGACCGCCCTGGAATGTCACCGCCTTCCAGCTGCCGCAGGGCGAGCTGGTGGTGTTCGTGCGCTTCGATGCGCTGATCCTCGATGGACGCGCCATCGCCACCCTGATGATCGAACTGTTCGACGGGCACTGCCAGCCGCTGACCGCCAGCGAGCCGACGGCGGCTGTCGACGACCAGAGCGAGGTGCGCAAGGCCGATACCGAGTATTGGAAGTCAAAGCTGGCCGAGGTCGATGGCGCGCCACGGCTACCGTGGCGCTGCGCCCTGGACAAGGTCGGCGTGGCCCGATACGCACGCCAGCGTCAAGTGATCCCGGCCCCGGCGTTCAAGGCATTGAGCCGCGCCGGCGCACGCGAGGGGTTGTTCAAGAACTCGACGATCATGGCCGTGGTACTGGAAGTGCTCGGCCACTGGCTCGACGAGGGCAGCCTGTGCGTGGCGGTGCCGGTGGCGCCGCCCCAGGACGGCGCGTTCGCCAACCGTTCCAGCTTCATCGCCCTCGACTGGCAACACAAACTGCCCACGTTCGCCGAGCGCGCCAAGCGCCTGCAGGCCGATGTGCTGGAGGGCCTGCAGCACCTGGCGTTTTCCGGCGTGGACCTGGCCCGCCTGCTGTACGACAGCAACGGCCCGGGCCCGGCATTGCCGGTAGTGTTGACCAATGGCCTGTCCTGGCCGGTGGGCGCGCTCGATGGTCCGATGACCTTGAGCGCGGGCCTGACCCAGACGCCCCAGGTGGCCATGGACATCCGTTTCTGCAACACCGCCAAGGGCGGCTTGGCGTTCGAGATCGACTATGCCCGCGAAGCGGTCGATGGCCGCTGGGTCGGGCAGCTGCTCGCAGCCTTTGGCCAGGCGGTGGCGCAACTGGCCGGGCAGGGCGCGTTCGAAGTCCAGGCACGGCAGTTCATCGACCTTGGCCACTACCGCCTCAACAGCAGCGAGGCGCAGGCCGCACCTGTCGATTTCCTCGGCCGCATCGCCAACAACCTGTTCGGCCCGGACAGCGGACGCATCGCCTTGCTGCACGGCGAGCGGCGGATCAGCTACGCCGAACTGGGCGAGGACGTCGCCCGCATCGCCCAGGCTTTCAAGGCCCGGGGCCTGCAGCCTGGCCAGGTGGTCGCGATCTGCCTGCCGCGCGGCCCCGAGCACAGCATGACGACCCTGGCCTGCGCCCTGAGCGGGCTGGTCTGGGTGCCGATCGACGCGGCGGCGCCCGAAGAGCGCCTGCGCTACCTGCTGGACAACTGCCAGCCGGCGCTGGTGGTCGACAGCGCCGCGCCACTGCTGGCGAGTCCGCCGGCCGCCCTGGACCTGACTGGCCTGGCGGCGTTGTCGGCCAGCACCGCGCCGGCCTACTACCTCTACACCTCCGGCACCACCGGCAAGCCCAAGTGCGTGGTGCTGAACAACCGCGCCACGGCCAACGTCATCGGCAGCACCCTGGCGCAGTGGCAGGTCAGCCGTGATGACGTGTTCATCTCGGTGACCCCGCTGCACCACGACATGTCGGTGTTCGACGTGTTCGGCAGCCTCTGCGCCGGGGCGGCGCTGGTGCTGCCCGAGCCCGGCGAGGAAAAGGACGCGCTGCGCTGGAACCAGCTGGTCAGGCGGCACGGCGTGAGCCTGTGGTGCTCGGTGCCGGCCATCCTCGAAATGCTCCTGGCCTGCCGCCAGGGCGATGGCTTGCGCAGCCTGCGCCTGCTGGCCCAGGGCGGCGACTACATCAAGCCGGCGGTGATCGCCGAATTGCGCGAGCTGTTGCCGGCGGCGCGGCTGGTGTCCCTGGGCGGGCCGACCGAGACCACCATCTGGAGCATCTGGCACGAGATCGGCGACCAGGACCGCGCCAGGGTGCCCTATGGACGCCCATTGCCGGGCAACCGCTACTGGCTGCTGGACGAACACGGCGAGCATTGCCCGCAGGGCGTCGCCGGGCGTATCCACACCAGTGGCGTGGGCCTGGCCCTGGGCTACCTGCAGGAAGGTGAGCTGGTGCAGAACGACTTCGTCAGCGTGCTCGACGAGCAGGGTACATCGGTACGGGCCTTCCGTACCGGCGATCGAGGTCGCTACCGCGAGGACGGGGTGCTGCTGTTCGACAGCCGGGTCAATGGCTATGTGAAGGTGCGCGGTGTGCGCGTATCGCTGCCGGACGTCGAGATCGAGCTGATCCGCCATCCGGCGGTGCAGCAGGTGCTGGTGGTGGACTATGGCGATACGCAACAGGGCGAGGCCTGCATCGGCGCCCTCTATGTGCGCCGCCACGACGCGCCACCCGGCGCCGTGGCGCTACGCGAGCATGCCCGGGCGTTGCTGGCGCAATCCCATGTGCCCACGCGCTTCGTCGAGGTAGCCGAGTTGCCGTTGACGGCCAATGGCAAGCCGGACCGCCGCCGCGCCCGCACGTTGCTGGAAGGCGAAACCGAGCAGCCGCCGGCAGCGACGCCCAGTGACCCGCAGCGTTGCGCCCAGGTGCTGGCGATCTACCAGCAGGTGCTCGGCGCCACGCAGCCGGCCCGGGACTTCCTCGCCATGGGCCTGCGGCCGCAGCACCTCAAGCCCCTGGCGGCACGACTGGGCGAAGCCTTCGCGGTGCGCTTGTCGCCCGCACAGTTGTTGGCGTGCCGCACGGTCGAAGACGTCGAGCGCCTGCTTGCCGCCACACCTGCCTGAATCAACCGCCCTGGGCCCGGCCCGGGGCGCCATCCGTAGTTTTTGGGAAATCATCGAGCATATGGACATAGCAACCGTAGACATCGCCGGCATCGGCATCGGACCGTTCAACCTGGGCTTGGCCGCGCTGCTGTCGCGCCACCCGGACCTGCGCTGCGCGTTCCTTGAGCGCAAGGCGGAATTTCGCTGGCACGAGGGCCTGCTGCTGCCGGGCACCACCTTGCAGGTGCCGTTCCTCGCGGATCTTGTGACCCTGGCCGACCCGTGCCACCCGTTGAGCTACCTCAACTACCTGCACCAGCACGACCGCTTGTTCCAGTTCTACTACTACGACCACTTCCAGGTGCCCCGGCGTGAATACGATCACTATTGCCGCTGGGCCGCGCGCCAGTTGCCGACCTGCCACTTCGGCGAAGAGGTCACCGGCGTGCGCTACGATGGCGGCAGCGAGCGCTTCGTCATCGACAGCGTGTCGGTGTCGGGCCTGGAGCGGCGCTACAGCAGCCGGGACCTGGCCATCGGCCTCGGCACCCGGCCGTGGCTGCCGGCCTGGGCGCGCACCCGCAGCCAGGCGCCGGTGCTGCACTCGGCGGAGTTCGGCAAGCGCCAGGGCGAACTGGAGCAGTGCCGGCGCGTGGTGGTGGTCGGCTCCGGGCAGAGCGCGGCGGAGTGCGTACTGGCCTTGTTCAATGCGTTGACGCCGGAGCAGGTGGAGGCGGGAGCTTCGATCCACTGGATCACCCGTTCAGGGGGCTTCCATCCCATGGAGTACTCCAAGCTCGGCCAGGAATGCTTCACCCCGGCCTATATGAACTACTTCCACACCCTCGACCGGGACAAGCGCCGCGAGATCGTGGCCGAGCAGGGCCTGCTGTACAAAGGCATCAGTTTCTCCACCATCGGCGCGATCTACGACCTGATCTACGAACGCTCCATCGGCGGGCGCGAACCGGGGCTGACGCTGCTGTCCAGCTGCGAGGTGGAGACGGTCGAGGACCTGGGGTCGGCGGGCTTGCGCATGACCTTCCGTCACCGCCAACTGGACCAGCGAGCGACCCTGGACACCGATGCGATCGTCGCGGCGACCGGCTATGCCCATGCCTGGCCGCAGTGGTTTGAGCAGCTCAAGGGCACGGTGCTGGCCACCGACGCGCACGGCGACTGCATCGTCGGCGAGGATTTCACCGCGCAGCGCTGCGATGGCGGCAGTGGCCGGGTGTTCGTGCAGAATGCGGAGATCTTCCAGCATGGCGTCGGCTCGCCGGACCTGGGGCTGGGGCCGGTGCGCAATGCGGTGATCCTCAACCAGTTGCTGGGCCGGGCGCAGTATCGGGTGCCGCAGCGGTCGTCGTTCCAGCGCTATGGGTTGCCGCAGGGTTGAACGATGGGGCTGCTTCGCAGCCCTGATTTAAATCGGACTGCGTGGGAGCGGGCTTGCCCCGCGATCACCGGCGAAGCCGGTGCTGTACTGCATCGCGGGGCAAGCCCGCTCCCACGCTGGTGATGCTTACAACGCCACGTCGCCCAGCGCCTGTTGGCCAGCCCCCACCTCGGCAAATACCCCAAACGCCGCGGAAATCATCGCGCACAGGCGCTCGACCTGGGCGGCGCTGTAGCGATCGCTGCGGTAGGTGACCACCAGGCGCAGCGAGCGCTGGCCGTCGAACACATCCTCCATGATCTCGAACTGCAGGCCGAACATCGACTCGCTCTTGTCCGGGTCGATCTGCTTGTAGCGAATGGCCTGGCCCTCGGGCGTGTGCAGGGCGCCATTGAGGGCATTGTTGGCGTGGATCTGCACGTACACATCGAACATCAGGCCCTCGGCGGGCGTCATGCCCAGCGCCTGCTGGATGGTCTCCATGGGCACGTCGGCGTAGGCCATAGAGTCGTTGATCATCCGCGTCACATCGCCCAGCAGCTCGCCCAGCGACTGTTCCGGGACGAACTGCACGCGGTGAGCGACCATGGTGGTGAAGTACCCAACGGTGTCGAAGAACGCCGGATCCGTACGCCCCGAGGCCGAGGTGCCGATTACCAGGTCCGACAGGTTGCCGAGCTTGTGCAGCGACAGGGCGATGGCGGTGTAGATCACGCTGAACAGCGATGACTGGTGCTGCCGGGCACTGGCGCCGAGTTGCTCCAGCACGCCGGGCTCAGGACGCAGCTCCAGCCAGCGCGCACGGGTGGTCGCCTGGTCGGCGGGCAGCAGCGTGGCGTCAGCGGGCAGGGCAAGACCGCGGGTGGCGTCGCGCAGCAGTTCGGTCCAGTACGCCAGGTGGCGCGGGTTCGGGCCCTGGGCACTCTGGGCGAGGGCGAATTCGTGGAAGGTGCGCGCCGGCGCCGACCATTGCGGCGCCCGGTCCTGGGCGCGGGCCAGGTAAGCCTCGGCCAGTTCGGCCATGATCACGTTCAGCGACCACTCGTCGATGGCCATGTGGTGGACCAGGAACGACAGCACCTGATGGCCGCTGTGCGGGTCACGCAGCAGGCGCAGCCTCAGTGGCAGCTCGCGGGCCAGGTCGAAGCGGTGCTTCGCCTCGCTGGCAAGGCTTGCGCCGGTGCTCTCGGCGCTGGTCCAGAACCACTTGTAGCGGCCCAGTTCGGCCAGCGGCACGATGCGCTGGCAGGCGCTGTCGCCTTCGCCATGGTAGGTGGTGCGCAGGCTGGCGTGGCGCTCCAGCAGGTCGCTGAAAGCTTGCTGCAGCAGCGCTTCGTCCACCGGGTCGTGGAAGTCCAGGGCAAAGGGCAGGTTGAACAGGGTGCCGTAGTCGAACGCCGCGCAGGCGCGCCACAACGACGCCTGGGCCAGGGCCATCGGTGCCTGCTGGATATCACCGGGCTGATCGCTGGCCTGACTGGCTTGCCCTTGGCTCAGCTTGGCACGGGTAGCGAGCGCCGATGCGTTGGGCGAAGCGAAGAAGTCGCTGAAGCGCAGTTCGATGCCGTGCTCGCCCTGCAGGCGCCCGATGATGCGGGTGGCCAGCAGCGAGTGGCCGCCCATGTCGAAGAAATCATCCTCCAGGGTCATGCCAGGCTCCGCCAGGGCCTGGCGGAACGCGTCGAGAATGCGTTGCGCGATGTCCGTCGAGGGCGCCTGGGACAGCGGCTCGAACTGCAGTGGCTGGTCGCCGGCCAGGGCGTCGTATTCGGCACGAATGCGCTCGAGCAGGGCTTGCGGCGACTGGCGCAGCACCGCATGGCAGAGCAGGCCGAGCGCGGCCTGCTGGTCGCCGGCCAGCAACAGGGCCTCGAACGGCGGCTGCGTGGTGGAATCCCAGGGCGCCGCCTGGCGCGCCCGCAGCAGGGCGTCCATGCCCTCGGCCGCGCTGTGCTCGATGCGCAGGCACGGGTACCAACCGGGTGCCTGGGTCTTGTACAGGTCGCCGTCGTCGCTGAAGTGGTAGCGGCTGTTCAGGCCCGGCGTGGCTTCGACCACCGTCTGCACGGCCAGGGCGAGCAGCGACAGGTCGGCCCGGGGGCCAAGGCGCCAGGCGCCCAGTTGCCGGTGCAGCTGCTCGGGTTGCTGCTGCTGGGCGAACCAGGCGAGTTCCTCGTGTTCGTCCAGGGCCTGGGGCGAGGGTGGGGTGGTGTTGCGTTCCAACATAGCTAGCTTCCTGCTGTTCGATCGTTCAAGGCCCGCGTCGGCCTTCACTGCCATCCATGGATCGCGGTGAGTGGCCGCGCAGAGGGGGTGCACCACCGGGGTGCATTGCGTGAATCCAAGGGATTCGTTATGGTGTGAGAGATGCAAATAATTATCATCTAGATTGGCGTACGTCAAAGCAAGCCGTCTGGAATGCACCACGCTCAGGGAGAGGTACCGTGGACAACGGAACGTTCGCGCTTCGTCAGCAGCTGCACCAGCTGTATCAGGATCATCACGGCTGGTTGTGCGACCTGCTGCGGCGCAAGCTCGGCAACTCGGTGGATGCGGCGGACCTGGCCCACGACATCTACCTGCACCTGATGAACAAGGGCCAGGTGCCCAGCGCCGAGCAGTCGCGCTGCCACCTCACGCAGATCGCCAACGGCAAGGTCATCGACCTGTACCGCCGTCGCCAGCGCGAAACACGCTACCTCGAAGACCATGGCCAGCAGCCCGAGCCGTGGGTGCCCTCTGAGGAGACGCGGGCGTTGGTGATCGAGGCCCTGGGGGCGATCGACAGGGCCCTGCAGCGGCACTCGCCCAAGGCGCGCCAGGCCCTGTTGCTGTGCCGCCTCGACGGCATGGCCCACCGCGCCATCGCTGACGAGCTGCGGGTCTCGGTGTCCTCGGTGGAAAAGTACATCGCCGCCGGCCTGCGCACCTGCAGGCGCTATCGGCTGGGCGGCGCCTGAGGGCGCGCAGATTTTCTTGCGGGTTTGCCCGCCTCGTGCGGAATACAGGTTGAGAAGGACATGCGGGCAGGGCGCCCCTGGGACGGCCCGGCCCGCGCCTCGTGCTGAAAAGGAGCATTCATGAGTGTTGAACAAGGGGTGGCGGACCCGTCCGCCCGTGGACCGGTCGCCGCGGTGCTTGCGCCGATACGCGGCCGATTGATCGTTGCCGGGCTGCTCGCCGCCCTGGGCGCCATGCTGACCCTGGCGCCGCTGGCGGCCATCGCCGAAGTCGCCCGCCTGGCCCTGGCCGGCGGGCAGGGCCTCGACCAGGCCTGGCCGGTCATCGCCATGGGGCTGGGTTGCCTGTTCGCCGGCATGGCGCTGATCTCGCTGGGCGATCTGGTCGCGCACCTGGCCGACAACCACATCACCGGCACGCTGCGCCTGGCGATCATCCGCCGCCTGGCGCGGGTGCCGCTGGGCTGGTTCACCAGCCGCGCCTCGGGCGAGGTCAAGCAGGCCATGCAGGACGATATCGGCATCCTGCACAGCCTCACCGCGCACTTCTATACCACCCTGGGGCGCAGCGCCGGGGCGGTGCTGGCTTCGATCGTCTACCTGTTCGCCATGGACTGGCGCATGGCGATCGTGTCGATGCTGCCGTTCCCGCTGTTCTTCCTGTTCTTCGCCCGCGCCCACCAGGCCAGCGCCCGCAACATGCAGGCCTTCGGTGCAGGCATGGGGCGGATCAACCAGGCGGTGGTCGAGTTCGTCAACGGCATCCCGGTGGTCAAGGCCTTCGGTGGCCAGCGCAAGGCCCATGGCAGCTACCGCGAGGCGGTGGACGCCTTCGCCGCGGCCTTCACCGACTTCACCCGGCCGCTGGTCAGCGCCATGGCCAACGCCAACGCAATGATCGCCCCAGTGTCGGTGCTTGGCGTGGTGCTGGCGTTCGGCACGCTGTTCGTCGGCCTGGGCTGGATCACCCCGGTGCAGGTGCTGCCGTTCGCCCTGGTGGCGCCGGGCATCTGCGCGCCGCTGCTGTTGCTGGCCTATATCACCCACGACCTGAACAACGCCACCGGCGCCGCCCAGCGCGTGCAGACGCTGCTGCGCACGCCGCTGCTGGAGACCGACGGCCAGGGCGCCGGCAAGCTGCCGGCCGATGCACGGATCGAAGTGCAGGGTCTGGGCTATCACTACGACCCGCGCAATCCGGTGCTGAGCGAGGTGTCGTTCACCCTCGAGCCTGGCACGGTGACCGCGGTGGTCGGCGCCTCGGGCGCCGGCAAGTCGACCCTGGCGCGCCTGCTGCTGCGCTTCTTCGACCCCAGCGCCGGGCGCATCACCCTGGGCGGCGTCGACCTGCGCCAGATCGACAGCGCCCAGCTGTACCGGCGTATCGGCTTCGTTCTGCAGGATGTGCGCCTGATCCATGCCAGCGTGCGCGAGAACATTGCCCTGGGCCGGCCTTCGGCGAGCCAGGAGCAGATCGAGGCGGCGGCACGGATCGCCAATATCCACGAGCGCATCCTTGCCCAACCGCGTGGCTACGACGCGGTAATCGGCGAGGACGTGCAGTTCTCCGGCGGCGAGCTGCAGCGGCTGAGCATCGCCCGCGCGGTGCTGCTCGACCCGCCGGTGCTGGTGCTTGACGAAGCCACCGCGGCAGCCGACGCCGAGAACGAAGTCAAGCTGCAACAGGCACTGTCGCGCTTCGCCCAGGGCCGCACGCTGCTGGTGATCGCCCACCGTCTAGACACGGTGATGCACGCCGACCAGATCCTGGTGCTGGATCAGGGCACGGTCGCCGAGCGCGGCAATCACGACGAACTGCTGGCTCGGCGCGGCCTGTACGCCCGCTTGTGGGCTGCCGGGGGTTATGCGAAGGCGCGGGCGACCGCGCAGGTGGAGGAGCACTGATCATGCTGGAGATTTTCGTTCGACTGCTCGGCGCCGACGCCGTGTTCCTGCGCCGGTACCTGCGCCTGGCGCTGGTGTATGGCGTGCTCTGCGGGCTGACCATCGTCACCTTGGTGCCGATCCTGCGCCACCTGCTGGGCAACCAGCTGGAGGCTGCCGGCCAATGGCTGGCGCTACTGGCCCTGGGCGTGGTGGTGTGCTGGTACCTGCGCCGGCGGGTGGAGAAGGCCGGCATCGCCGTCGGCATCGCGGTGCTGCGCGGTGGCCGCCAGCGCCTGGGTGAGCATGTCGGCACGCTGCCGGTGGGCTGGTTCAGCGCCGCCAACACCGCGCGCCTGAGCCACGTCACCACCCAAGGCATGATGGAGATCGCGCAACTGCCGGCCCATGTGTTCACACCGCTGTTCACCGGGGTGGTGACGCCGCTGGTGATCCTCGTCGCGCTGTTGCTGGTCGACCTGCGCCTGGGCCTGGTGGCCCTGGTCAGCCTGCCGCTGCTGGCGCTGGTGATGCTGGCGACCATGCGCCTGGGCCAGCGCGCCGACCAGCGCTACCAGCGCGACACTGCGCAGACCAGCCAGCGCATGGTCGAGTTCGCCCAGGCACAGTCGGTGCTGCGCGCCTTCAATGGCGAGCAGGGCGGCACGCGTTTCCTGGAGCAGGCCGTGGCCCAGCAACAGCAGGCGGCGCGCAAGCTGATCCAACTTTCGGCGCTGTCGTCGGTGCTCAATGTCTGGGCGGTGCAGGCCAGCTTCGCCGCCTTGCTGGTGGTCGCCACGCTGTGGCTCGGCGAGCAGGCCGGTGCAGCCTTCGACAGCGCGGCGGTGATCGCCACCCTGGTCGCGCTGGTACTGGCGACCCGCTTCATCGACCCGTTGCTGGATGTGGCCGGCTACAGCGAGGTGCTGCGCGGCACCCGTGGCCAGTTGCAGGCCGTGGCCGAATTGCTGGCCGTCGAGCCGCTGCCCGAGCCCGCCGCACCGCAGGCGCCGGTCGACGGTTCGGTACAGCTGGAGCAGGTCGTTTTCCGCTACGGCGATGACCAACCCGAGGTGCTGCGCGAGGTCAGCCTGGATATCGCGCCCGGCAGCATGACCGCGCTGGTCGGCGCGTCGGGGTCGGGCAAGACCACCCTGGTACGCCTTATCGCGCGCTTCTTCGATGTCACCCAGGGCCGGGTCAAGGTTGGCGGGGTGGATGTGCGGCAGATGTCCGCCGAACAGCTGGCCGGGCAGATCAGCCAGATCTTCCAGGACGCCTACCTGTTCCAGGGCAGCATCGCCGACAACATCCGCCTCGGCAAACCCGACGCCAGCGAGGTCGAGGTGCTCGAGGCGGCGCGGCTGGCCGGGGTGCAGGAGATCCTCGAACGCCTGCCCGAAGGTTTGCACACGCCGGTGGGCGAGGGCGGTGCACGGCTGTCCGGCGGTGAACGCCAGCGCATCTCGATCGCCCGGGCGCTGATCAAGGACGCGCCGATCCTGCTCATCGACGAGGCCACCGCGGCGCTGGACGCCGAGAACCAGGCGGCCATCGCCGAGGCACTGGCACGGCTGCGCGGCAAGCGCACGCTGATCGTCATTGCCCACCAGCTGTCGACGGTGGCCATGGCCGACCAGATCGTGGTGCTGGACCAAGGGCGCATCCGCGAGCAGGGCGCCCATGCCCAGTTGTCCGCCAAGGGTGGGCTGTACGCGCACTTCCTCGAGCAGCGTCGGGCCGCCAAGGGCTGGCGCATCGGCGAGGCGGCAGGCGATGGAGTGACCGCTTGAGTCGGGTGCTGCTGCCAACGCTGTTGTTGCTGCTGTGTGGCGTTTCACTGATGGTCGGGGCCAGCCAGATGTCCTGGTCGGCCTTGTGGTCGGCCAGTGACGATGCCTGGCTGACCCTCACCGCCAGCCGCCTGCCACGCCTGGCGGCCCTGGTGCTGACCGGTGTCGGCCTGTCGGTCTGCGGGGTGATCCTGCAGCAGATCGTGCGCAATCGCTTCGTCGAGCCGGCCACCTGCGGCGGACTCGACGCGGCCAAACTGGGCATCCTGGTGGCCCTGACCGTGCTGCCCGGAGCCGGGGTCAGCGGACGCATGCTGTTCGCCCTGGTGTTCTGCCTGCTGGCAAGCCTGGTGTATGTGGCGATCATCCGCCGCATCCGCTTCACCAACCTGGTGCTGGTGCCGGTGATCGGCCTGATGTACGGCAGCCTGCTCAGCGCTATTGCCGAATTCTACGCCTACCGCCACAACATCCTGCAGAGCATGCAGGGCTGGCTGCTGGGGGACTTCTCGCGGGTGATCGAGGGCAACTACGAGATCATCTACCTGATCCTGCCGATCGTCGTGCTCACCTACCTGTACGCCCAGCGTTTCACCGTGCTCGGCATGGGCGAGGGCATGGCCACCAGCCTCGGGCTCAACTACGCGGCCACCGCCATCCTCGGCCTGGTGCTGGTGGCGGTGACCGTGTCGGCCACGGTGATCACCGTGGGCGCGATCCCCTTCGTCGGCCTGGTGGTGCCGAACCTGGTGGCGCTGCGCTACGGCGAGCACCTCAAGCGCACCCTGCCCATCGTTGCCATGTGCGGCGCGGCGCTGCTGCTGGCCTGCGACATCCTCGGCCGGCTGCTGATCCATCCCTACGAGGTACCCATTGGCCTGACCGCCGGCAGTGTCGGCGGCGTGCTGTTCCTGTTGCTGATCCTGTGGAAGTGCAAATGATGCGCCGCGCCGCCTGGTTGTTGCTGCCGGCCCTGGCGCTGGCGTTCCTGTTGCTGGGTTCGGGCCTGGACTTCAGCTACGTGATCCCCAAGCGCCTGGTGCGCCTGGGCGCGATCGTTGTCGCCGGGGTGTGCATCGCCTTGTCCTCGGTGATCTTCCAGACCCTGGCCGGCAATCGCGTGCTGACCCCGGCGATCATGGGCTACGAAGGCATCTACCTGCTGTTCCAGGCCCTGCTGGTGCTGTGGCTGGGCACCGCCAGCGTGGCGCTGCTGGGCGCCCAGGGCAACGCGCTGCTGTCGATCGCGCTGATGCTCGGCTACTCGTGGCTGCTGCAGCGCTGGCTGCTGCGCGAGGGGCGCGGCGATGTCTACCGCCTGTTGCTGCTGGGCCTGGTGCTGACCATGGTGCTGGGCACCTTCACCCAGTTCATCCAGCTCAAGACCAGCCCGGGGGAGTTCTCCATCCTGCAGAGCCTGGGCTACACCAGCTTCAACCGCGCCCAGCCGACCCAGGTGCTGTACTCGGGCTTGCTGGTGGCGGCGGTGGCGCTGCTGATGGCGCGCGGCACGCGGGTCCTCGACGTGCTGGCGCTGGGGCGCGACCAGGCCATCGCCCTGGGCCTGGACCATGGCCGCTGCCTGCGCCTGCAGATGGCGCTGATCGCCGTGCTGGTGGCGGTGTCCACCAGCCTGGTGGGGCCGACCGCGTTCATGGGTGTGTTCGTCGCCAACATCGCCTACGCCCTGGCGCGCAGCGCCCGGCACCAGGTCACCCTGCCACTGGCCTGCGCCGTGGCCATCGGCATGTTCCTGCTCGCCCAGCTGCTGGTCGAGCACCTGTTCAACTACCGGACCAGCGTGAGCATCCTCGTCAACCTGGTGTGCGGCGCGTACTTCCTCGCGTTGATGGTCCGAACCCGAGGCACCCCATGATCACCCTCGAACACCTGCATAAGGCCTACGGCGAGAAGACCGTGCTCGATGACGTGAGCCTGGCGTTTCCCGCCGGCCAGGTCACTTCGCTGATCGGCCCCAACGGCGCCGGCAAGAGCACGCTGCTGATGTGCATCGCCCGGCTGTTGCCGGCCAATCGCGGGCGGATCCTGCTCGACGGCCAGGACATCGACCGCATAGCCATCGCCGACTACGCCCGCCGCGTGGCCACCCTGCGCCAGGTGCTGGACTTCAACCTGCGCCTGACCGTCGAGGAACTGGTCGCCTTCGGCCGCTTCCCCTACAGCCGTGGCCTGCTGACGGCCGACGACCAGCAGGTGATCGACGAGTCACTGGATTTCCTGGGGCTGCAGCCTCTGCGCGGGGCTTACCTCGACGAACTCAGCGGTGGCCAGCGGCAAATGGCCTTCCTGGCCATGACCATCGCCCAGCGCACCGAGCTGCTGCTGCTCGACGAGCCGCTGAACAACCTCGACATGAAGCACGCGGTGCAGATCATGCAGGCGATCCGCAGGCTCAGCGACGAGCAGGGGCGCACGGTGATCCTGGTGGTGCACGACATCAACTTCGCCGCCAACTACTCCGACCACATCGTCGCCATGAAGGGCGGCGCCGTGCACAGCCACGGGCCGGTCGCCGAGGTGGTCACCCAGGCCAACCTGCGCGCGCTGTTCGGCCTGGCCTTCGAGATCCTGCCCAGCGCGCACGGTTTCGTCTGCAACTACTTCAACCCATCACTATCGAGAGAGCTGGTATGAACGGAATCTGCAAGATACTGCTGGCCGCCGCCGTGGCGGCCACGCTGCCGGGCTGCGACCAGGCCCCGCCGGCCCAGGCGCGCGCTGCCAGCGCCGACTACGCCCCGGTGAAGGTCGAGCACGCCCTGGGCACCACGGTGGTCGAACACCAGCCGCAGCGCGTGGTGGCCTTCGACATGAGCGAGCTGGACACCCTCGATCAGCTCGGCGCGCCGGTGGTAGGCATCGCCAAGGACTATGTGGCGGGCTTCCTGGCCAAGTACCGCGACGACCCCAAGGTCGCCGATGTCGGCACCACCATCCAGCCCAACCTCGAGCGCCTGCATGCGCTCAAGCCCGACCTGATCCTGATCTCGCCGCTGCAGGCGCAGAGCTACCCGGAACTGAGCCAGATCGCCCCGACGGTGCACTACGACATCGACATGGACAACCGCCAGGGCAACGTCATCGACACCGCCAAGCAGCACCTGCTGACCGTCGGACGGATCCTCGGCAAGGAGGAGCGGGCCCGGGAAACCGCCGCGCGCATCGACGCCAAGGTGGCCCAGGTACGCCAGGTGACCGACGGGCGCCCGGAGAAGGCGCTGATAGTGCTGCACAACAACGGCGCGTTCACCGCCTATGGCGTGCGCTCGCGCTACGGCTTCATCTTCGACACCCTCGGGGTCAAGCCGGCCAGTGACGACATGCAGGCAGGCCTGCACGGGCAGCCGATTTCCAACGAGTTCATTCACCAGGCCGACCCTGACATCCTCTACGTGATCGACCGCACCGCAGTGATGGAGCGCCGGGCCGCGCTGGACCGCGAGACCCTGGACAACCCGCTGCTGCGCCAGACCAAGGCGTGGAAGAACGGCCATGTGGTGTTCGTCGATCCACAGACCTGGTACCTGTGCACCGCCAGCGTGACCTGCCTGGAGCGGGTGGCGGACGAGGTGGTGAAGGGGTATCAGGGCTAATTCTGCATTCAGGTCATACGTAATTCCTGTGGGAGCGGCCTTGCGTCGCGAAAGGGGCGCGCAGCGGCCCCAGATTCCGAGCCACCATCAAAATTGCTGGGGCTGCTGCGCAGCCCTTTCGCGACGCAAGGCCGCTCCCACAGAGATAGCAGTTCCCTGCAAGACAGCGAAGCCCCAAAGGGCTGGCCGATCTCCTAAACGAAATGGGTTGCTCAGCCGATAGTGGCCAAATGACTGTAATTTCTGTTGAGGGATTCGCCGACTCGTACGGAATGACTAATGAGAAACATTACCATTTCGTCCCGAAAGGAATCCCTCATGCCTCCACTGCAACATCCCCAGGCCCCGAACCTGCCCCGCAGGGCCTTGTTCATGGCCGTACTGCTGGGCATGGCCGCCATCGCCGGCAACGCCTTCGCGCAACCGCCACGTTCCACCACCTCGGCGCAGCAACAGCCCCCCGATGTGAAGGAGGAGGGCCTGACCCTGCCGGAAACGTTGGTACAGGACACCCGTGATTCGCTGGGCGCCCCACCACCGGAATATGCCGGTGGCCAGGTCGGTTCGGGCAGCCGGCTCGGGCTGATGGGCAACAAGGACTTCAGCGAAACGCCGTTCAACGCCATCAGCTACACCAAGGAATACATCGAGAACCGCCAAGCCCAGGACATCGGCTCGGTGATCGGCGCCACCGATCCGTCGGTGTACGTGCCGAGCAAGCGCGGCATCTTCGAGACCTTCTTCATCCGAGGCCTCTACAGCACCGGCAACGACATCACCTTCAACGGCCTGCCGAGCATGGCGCCGAACATGCGCGGCTCCACCGAGCTCGCCGAGCGCATCGAAGTGCTCAAGGGCCCGTCGGCGCTGCTCAACGGCATGCCGCCTGACGGCAGCGTCGGCGGCAGCATCAACATCGTGCCCAAGCGTGCCGGCGACGAGCCCCTGGCCCGGCTGACCGCCTCGTACGAGTCCGATGGCCTGGCCGGCATGCATGCCGATATCGGCCGCCGCTTCGGCGACCAGAAGCAGTTCGGCGTGCGCTTCAACGGCGTCTACCGCGACGGCGACACCCCCGTGGACGACCAGCAGCACCGCATGCAGCTGTCGTCGCTGGCCCTGGACTGGCGCGGCGAGCGGGCGAGGGCGTCGCTGGACTACTACCACCAGCGCGAGCGCATGGACGGGGTCAACTATTTCGGCATCTCCTCGATCAGCCCCGGGGTGACCCACCTGCCCAAGGCCAAGAAGGGCGATCATTCGCTGGCCCCGGAGTGGGGCTATACCGTCAACGACACCGACACCGTGGTGCTGCGCGGCGAGTACGACCTCAACGACTCGCTCACCGCATTCGCCGGCTGGGGCCACAGGGAAGGGGGCTACAACGCGCTGATGACCAGCGGCATGCTGCTCAATGATGCCGGCGACATCTCCGCCACGCCGATCCGCTCGGCCCGCGATGGCGAGCAGAAGTCCGGCGAAGTCGGCCTGCGCGGGCGTTTCGCCACCGGGCCCGTGGATCACGCCTGGTCGCTGGCGGCCACCCGCTACGACTCCGAGAACAGCTTCAAGGACAAGCGCCTGTCGTCGACCATCCGCACCAACTACTACAACCTGGACTACGGCCCGCGCCCGGAGATCGGCGAGTACGGCAACGTCACCTCGCGCATGCGTGCCCGGCTGAGCAGCGAAGCCTTGCTCGACACCCTGTCGTTCCTCGATGACAAGGTGCAGTGGACCGTCGGTGCACGCCACCAGAACGTGCGCGCGTCGAACTACAACGGCAACCACCAGCGCACCTCCAAGCCCTACGATGAAAGCCGGGTATCGCCGGCCACGGCCCTGCTGGTCAAGGTCACCGACGAGCTGTCGCTGTACGGCAACTACATCGAAGGCCTGAGCCAGGGCGGTATCGCGCCGGACAACGCGCGAAACGCGGGTGCGATCATGGCGCCGTACCAGACCAAGCAGTACGAACTGGGCGCCAAGCTCGACCTGGGCACCTTCGCGCACACGGTCAGTGTCTATCAGGTGAAGAAACCAAGCGCCTATACCGACCCGGTCACGCAGGTCTACGGCGTGTACGGCGAGCAGCGCAACCGTGGCCTGGAATGGTCGTTCTTCGGCGAGCTCGAGCCGGGGCTGCGCCTGCTGGGCGGAGCGTCCTACACCAAGGCCGAGCTGACGAAATCGATACGCAAGGAGAACGAAGGCAACCAGGCCACGGGCGTGCCCAAGGTGCTGGCCAAGCTCGGCGTCGAGTACGACCTGCGTGAGCTTCCGGGCTTGACCCTGATCGGCAACGCCAACTATGCCGGCCGGCGCTACGCCACCGATGCCAACAACCTGTCGCTGCCGTCCTACACGATCTTCGACCTGGGCGCCCGCTACAGCCTGAAGATCTCGGACAAGCCGGTGACCTTCCGCGCCACCGTGCAGAACGTGGCCAACAAGGCCTACTGGATCGGTTCGTGGAATGGCGGCGATGGCAGTGGCCTGTCCGGTGGGCTGGGCACGCCGCGGTCGGTGTTGTTCTCTACCTCGGTGGACTTCTAGCCAGACCAGCGCTGGCTGCGTGGGAGGGATGGTGCACCAATACGACTTGCCCCCTGATCACCGGCCAGCCGGTGCCAGATTCACACCGCGTCCGGATATGCCTCACGCAGGCTGTCACCCAACCAACCCATGAACCACAACGCATCGGCACTCGGCGGCTGTGCTGGCGTCAGCAACTGGTAGCTTTCCAGCGCCACGGCTTGTTCCACGCAGCGCACCAGGCTGCCTTCGCGCAGCTCACGCCCCACCAGTACCTCTGTGGCCAGGGCAACGCCGTGACCGCGTTGGGCCAGGTTCAGCACGATATCGTTGCTGATATGCGAAGTGTCGGCCTTGACCCGCACCCTCAGGCCATTGGCGGCGAACCAGCTGTTCCACCAGGTGCCGTCATCGACATGGATCAGCCTGCATCCGGGCAAGTCCGCAGCGCTTAGCCTCGCAGGCAACTGCGCGAGGTAGCTCGGCGCGCAGACGGCGAACACCTTCGGGCGGATCAACACCTCGCGTACCCCGCTCAGCTCACCCGGCAGACCGAAGGCGATGCCCAGGTCCGCCTGGCGCGCATCCACGCTGGTAAAGGTGGCATTAGGCTCGATGGCGATCCTCAGGTCCGGGCGCAGGCTGCGCAGGGCGTCGATGCGCGGTGTCAGCCAGCGCGAGGCGAACGCCGGCACGCAGAGGATCCGCAGCCAGCGCTCGTCTCCCCGTTGTGCCAGGCGCGCACCGGCATCAGCGAGGATCTGCAGTGCTTCGGCTGCGGCCTTGTAGTAATGGGCGCCGGGCAGGGTGAGGCTCACGCCGCGGGGGGAGCGCTCAAGCAGGCGCACGCCCAGCCAGGCCTCGAGGTTCTTTACATGCCGACCGATCGCCGGCTGGGTCACGTGCAACGCCTGGGAGGCGGCGACATAGCTACCCAGGCGGGCGGCGGCCTCGAAAGCACGCACGGCGTTGAGCGGGGGCAGGCGGTCTTCGGCCATGGGCACGCTCCTGGCTGTTAGTTTTTTTAATAGTGAAGGCAAATTTATTGTGCTTTTCCCGCCCGTTCAAGTTGCCGACACTCGGGGCGGCGTATTTCCGCGCTTTACGAGGAGCCCTCCGATGCGGCCAACAACAATAAAGAAGTCGTTCAACGGTCTTTCCATCCTGGCCCTGACGCTCGCCGCCCTGGCGGGTGCGGCGCAGGCGGCCGACAACAAGGGGGCCTGCGGCGTGCCAGGGCTTGAACCCTGCCCGCAGCCCTTCGACAAGGTGCTGCCGGCTGCCAGGGATATGCTCACCTGGGACCAAGCCACCCGGGTCGTGGGCTTTCGCAACACTTACCGCCTCTACGGTGGCGATGTCTTCGCCCCGAACGGCGCCACGCCATTTCCCTTGCCGCAGGCCAGCCACGCGCTGACCGACGTGCAGTATCAGTTGGGCGGCAAGACGCATAACCTGGCGCAATACCTGGCCAACCAGAGTGTGACCGGCCTGCTGGTGCTCAAGGACGGCAAGATCGCCTACGAATACTACGGCAAGGGCAACACGCCAAAGACCTTGTGGACGTCCCGCTCGGTGGCCAAGTCGGTGGTCAGCGTGCTGGTCGGCATCGCCGTCAAGGAGGGCAAGATCCAGTCGCTGGATGACAGGATCAGCCGCTATGTCCCGGAGCTGGAAGGTTCCGAATGGCAGGACGTGACCTTGCACCAGCTGTTGCAACACACCTCGGGCGTAATCTGGGACGAGAACTACGCTTCCAAGGATTCGGACTTTTCGCACATGACCCAGTGCGAGGCCACTGCTGATCCCTATCACTGCGTGCTCGAACTGGTGAGGTCGGTCAAGCGCAAGCCCGGGGTCAAGCCGGGTGAGGTCTGGTCGTACAACACCGGTGGCGCCTGGCTGGTCGGTCGGGTGTTGGAGAATGCCACCGGCATGACCATCGCCGAGTATCTGCAAACTCGGGTGTGGAGCCGCTACGGCATGCAACAGGCCGGCGTCTGGCACGCCCTGGTGCCGGGCAAGGTGGACATGGGCGGCCACGGTTTCAATGCCACGCTGCGCGACTGGGGGCGCTTCGGCCAGTTTGTGCAGAGCGGCGGCCAGCTGCCGGATGGCGAAAAGCTGCTCCCGGACGACTGGGTAGCACGTTCGACCCACTGGACCCAAGCCAAGGGATCGGTGACGGCCGCAGCGCCCAACGGCCAGTACGGCTACCAGTGGTGGTACAACGCCCCGGCCCCGGACAGCGATGCCGAGCCCAAGCGCACCGCCAACAGCGACAAGACCTTTTGGGCGCTGGGCATCTTCGGCCAGAGCATCGCCATCAACCCGGCGGAGCACCTGGTGGTGGTGCAGTGGTCGACCTGGAAGAACGCCGAGAGCCCCGGCTCGCTGTATGACGAGCAGGCGGTGTTCGTCAACGCAGTGGCCAAGGCGCTTAGCCAGTAGCACCGGGCGAGGGCAGGGCGCCGGCAAGCGCCTGCCCAGTCACACGCGAAACCGCGACACGCTCGCCTGCATGCCCTGGGCGATTTCGCCCAGGCGCTGCGCCGCCGACGCCAGCTGCCGCGTGGTGTCGGTGCTGTCCCTGGACATGCGGGCGATCAGCTCGACCTGTTGCGCGACATCCTGGCTGGCCCGGGTCTGCTCGCCGATGGTCTGCGAGATTTCCTCGACAACCGACGCGGCGCGGCGGGCGCCTTCACGAATCTGCTGGATCGACGCCCCCGCCTGGGTGGCCAGCTCCACGCCGGCGCGGACCCGGGTGACGCCAGTCTGCATGCTGTCGACGGCGTTGCCCGTGCTTTGTCGGATGCGTTCGATCATGCCGGTGATCTCTCGGGTCGACTGCGCCGTGCGCCCGGCCAAGCCGCGTACTTCGTCGGCGACCACGGCAAAGCCGCGCCCGGCCTCGCCGGCACGGGCGGCTTCGATGGCCGCGTTCAAAGCCAGCAGGTTGGTCTGCTCGGCGATGGTGTTGATCACCTGGATGATCGAGTGGATTTCTTCCGAGCTTTGCCCCAGCACGGTGATGGTTTCAGAGGAGCGGTTGACCGCTTCGTCGATCCCCTGCATGCCGCCGACCACGTTGAGGATGACCTCGCCGCCGTCGCTGGCCAAGCGCTCGGACTGCCCGGAGATAGCCTGCGCATCGCGGGCGTGGTCGGCGATCCGCGCCAGGTTGGCGATCATCTGCTCGGTGGCCGAGGCCATGCTCACGGCGCTGTCGGACTGCTGGCTGGTGCGTTGCACCAGGCTGCTGGAAGCCTGGCCCAGTTCATCGGCCACTTCGCGCAGCAGCAAGTTCTCTTCATGGATGGCCTTGATCATGTTGCCCAGGCTGTCGCGCATGTCGGCCAACGAGCGCAGCAGGTGCCCGGTCTCGTCGCGGTCATGGACCTGGATCTGGGTGGTGAGGTCGCCTTGGGCGATGCGTTCGGCCACCGCCATGGTCTGGCTCAAGGGGCGCAGGATCGAGCGCAACAGCAGGAAAGTGCACAGCGCCAGCACCACGGCGGCCAGGACCATCCCGCCGACCAGCACGGCGACGCCCTGGTGCAGAGTGGCGGTGCTCTGCTCGCGGCTCTTGTCGGCGTTGCCGGCGATCAGATCACTGAGGGTGCTGTTGCGCTGCTCCAACTCCTTGAACGCCGCGACGAAGGCCGGCAATTGTGCCTGGGCCTGCTCGGGTGACTGCAAGGCCAGCTGGATGATTGAGGTGGCACTGGCGATATAGTGGTCGAGGAGGGGGCCCAGCTCGCTGATAGCCTGGTGCAGATCGCTATCCAGAGGCAGTTCGAGGTTGCTCTGCACGACACTGCGGAACCATTTGGCGTGCTCGTCGAGGTCGGCCAGCACCTGGTTGGCGGTGTCCGTGTCGCCCGGCTTGACCAGCAGGGCGGCCAGCACGTCGGCGCGCAGCGCGTCGTGCATCATGTCGCCTTCCATGTGATTGCGCAGGGCGGCCATGCTGGCCTCGCTGCGCTGCAACGCCTGGTTCTGGTCATGCTCGGCGAGCAGGCCGCTGCCACCCAGCAACAGGGCGGCGAGGATGCTGACTAGACCAAACCCGATGGTTTTCTGGCGAATGTCCATTTTCGAACAGGCTCCGTGGGGTGGGTCTGGTGAGCATAGCCGCTTGACGAGACGGGATGGCTATTTCACGCAGCACTCCCCGCGTAGACCTGAGTACGATCACGCCCCGCTTGCTTGGCGGCATAAAGCGCCTGGTCGGCCAGATTGATCCAGTGTTCAAAGGTAGCCTCGCCATCAACCCGGACCATGCCGATGCTGACGGTGGACTGCAGCTGGCCGCCCGGGATATCCAGTCGATGGGCACTCCATGCCGTGCGCAGCCGCTCAAGCAAGGCAAAGGCCTGCTGCGCGTCGGTATCAGAAAGCAGCAGCACGAACTCTTCGCCGCCGAACCGTGCGAACAGGTCCGAGCGCCTGACCTGGCGTTCGCACACTGCACTGAACGCCTTCAGCGCCAGGTCGCCGATCGGATGGCCATGGCTGTCGTTGATGCGCTTGAAGTGATCGATGTCGAGGATCGCCAGGCACAGCGAGCGCCCATCGCGCTTCGCCTGGCTCAACACCAGCTGCGCCTGTTCGGTAAAGGCGCCGCGGTTCATAACGCCGGTCAGGGCGTCACGCGAGGCCGTTCGGCGCAGTGCTTTTTCCAGCGATTTGCGACCGCTGACATCACGGATCTCGGCGACGTGAGTTCCATCATCGAGGGCCGCCACCGTCAGTTCCGCATCGAACTGGCCACCATCACTGCGCACGGCCACCCGGTCGAGCGGCACGCCATCGAACCGGCCCAGCTGTTGCTCAAGGTCTTGCTCGGCCTTGAACAGATGGGCGAGGGGGCGTTCAAGGAAATAGTCCCGATCATGGCCGAAAAGCTGCCTAAGCATCGGGTTGCCGTCGACGATCCGGCCATTGCGGACAATCACCACTGCGGCGCTGGTGATGTTCATCAACCGCTCGAAACGTGCGGCAGAGCTTTGCGCGGCGAGCAGGAAGCGGCGCAGGGTGAGCAGGGTCAGGCCGAACAGGCAAAGGATCCACAGCGGATAGCCGACGTTGTAGGTGAACATTTCGGACATCGACTCGAACCCTTGGCGGGGGCCGCCGTCCTGCTGGTCGTCGAGCAGACTGAGAAAACCACCGACCAGCGAGCACAGGGCCAGCAGGCCGAAGTTCAGGGCCGCGAAACGCCGGGCGCTGCGCAGACGCCGGTCTCCCGGTAGCCGCAACAGTGCCCAGCAGGCCAGCGCACGTATCAAGGCGCTGACGAAGGCATACAGGGCAATCAGTACCTCGCTGTCAGGCAATCCGACCTGGCTTTGCCAGAGCAGCCAGGGCAGGGCGGTCAGGCAGGTCGCCGGCACCAGCCACCAGGGCGCTGGACGGCCAAGAAAACGGAATATCCCGATCACCAGCACAGCCTCGCCGGAGACCTGGAGGGTGTAGCTTAGTACGTTGTACAGCAACGAGGCCGAATAGGTGCCGCCCAGGGTAAGGTACTGGCCCGGCATCAGCAGCAAGATGCCGAGCGTCCACAGCCCGGGACCTGGATGAGGGCGCGAGTAATACCACAAAGCAAGGCAGATGATCGCGCTGGCAACCAGGATATTGGTACCCAGAAAAACGGGCGAGAACAGCAAAGCATTCATGTATTCGAGGTCCGAGGCGCGCAAATGCCGGGCAGGCAGGGTTGATGCGCACGGGTTGTCTGCCGCCGCTGCGTTAACTTTAGTGGAATACTGAGGGAGTCCTTGTCATATAACTCAACTAAATATTCATTTAGTTGAGTTATAATTCAGGATTATCAAAGATCGGGCAGGGCACGTGTACCCATCAACCATGTGAAGTTTGCGCCCAGCTCACATACCCTGGCAAAACCATCAAAGGAATGAGGCATCTCCATGCGTGGATTCACCGTGTTACCGCTGTTGTTTGCCCCCATGATCGCCTGGGGCGACTGTACGCAGCATTTGCAAACCTGGGCCCAGAACCTGCACCCAACCTTGAAGCTTGCCAGTGAATTTGCGGCCTGCAAGGTCAATCCTGCAGACGCCAGCCAAGTACTGGCAGCCTTGCCTATGATGATGAACGTCGATGAGTACGGGCAAGGCGATTACGGCCTGGATGTGCTGGTGGCGGAAGCCGCCAGCGGCAAGATCATTGCTCGCAGTTACCAGGAGGCTGCGATCGTCTCCGACGCGGTGCAGTTTTCAGGCCTGACGTTGGACACGGCGCGGTATCAGGTTGCGCCTGGGCTGCGGGCATTTGGAGTGCGTATTCAGCACACAGGCTCGTCGCGGGTCAATCCGTTCAGCAGCGAGACACTGAGCCTCTACGTGAACGACGGTTCGCAGTTGCGCCGGGTCATGGAAGGCCTGGTTGTAAGCAAGGGCAACGGTGAATGGGATGGTTCCTGCGCCGGAGAGTTCGGCGAGACAAAGCGCACATTAGCGATTGGCAAACCTGGCAAGGATGGTTTCAGCAGGTTGCGGGTGACTGAGATATCGACCGGGAGTCGGAGCGTTGTGAAAGGCGTTGATGACTGTGAGGAAATCGAGAGCAGTTCGACGACGAAGATGTTCGATCTGGATTATGACGGCAGTCGGTATGAGGTGCCGAAAGAATTGACGTTCCAGTGAGCTGGATTGGAAATGGGGCTTTGATGGAGGCTGAAATCTGGCCTCCCTCTGGGCTGATGCTCAATACGCATCTACGCATAGACTCCCACGCGTTACTCAGGCTCGCACACTAGCGCATCGTGGATGCCTACGCTTGCTAGATTCCAGTGATTACGGGGGTTTGAGCTACAGCTGTCTCATCGCTACTATTGAGATCATTTTGCTGGCCACCCTGGCTGACAAAGTGTCAATCAAGCCCCTGATGCAAGGAAGATGCGATGTACGTTTACAAGATGGTCCAGGTTCCACCGAACATTGAAGTGCAAGCAAGCAAGCATCGTGGCAATGAAGCTGCGGTCTACCTGGAAAAGGTCGTCAACGAATATGCCGCTCAGGGCTGGGAGTTCTATCGGATCGACTCGATCGGTGTATCTGTGAAAGCTGGCTGCTTCGATGCGTTGACGGGCAAAAAAGATTCGATGGCTAATTACTACGTCATTTCTTTCCGTAAGCCACGGTGATCGCCGGGCTATCCGTTGGTGTCATTCGTTTTTATCAACGGGTGGCACCGAGTCGTCTCAGAAACGCTTGTAGGTTCGAGCCTAGCTGCTCGAATTACGCGTTGCTGGCTATCGAGAAGCACGGTGCAGTACGTGGTTGGAAGATGGCACTGAACCGTATCCATCGATGCCAGTTCCCCAATGGCGGTGAAGACTATCCGTGATAGCTAGTCAGGCTGGCCACTGACGTACCAGGTCGAAGCAAGCGTTTTGGCCTGGCTTCCAATCTGACCACCCTTGGCCTGATAGCTCCATACGAAGATACGCATAATGTATATTATGTTAAATTGAGTATTATGGGAGGTGACCTCCTGAGTCGATCACCTGTGGTTGGCGTCTGCCAGATTACGCTCGAGCCGCCGGCGCCATCTCGACAACTGCACAGCGTCCTTTCGTGCGTACCTTCTGCACCAGTCGCGCTCTGTTGATGAACACATCGATCTGACAGCTGCCTGAGTGCTGCACATCCTCCCAGTATTCCGTGTGCACAATCTGCCCGTTCTGCGGCCCTGTGTAAGTACCCGCGGCTTCACGCGTAACATAGCTGCTGTCGCGCACGTATCTGAGCACCACCAGATCTTCTTCCGGCACCACCATGATCTGTCTTGCGCACCCCGAAGAAATCGATCAGCTCGCCTACCGGACGATCTTTCCAGGCACTGCTGGCTGACAGCGATGCGCAGCCGCTGAGCAATCGTTCTGGACACAAGGACTTGATTGTCGTGATCAGAGGAGCTGTGCGCGCAATGCGCACAACCGCTCTCCCAGGACTGAATTTCAAAGGTGGAGCAACCACATGCGTTGCGATAGCATTAGGCCACTGCATTGACAGCGACCGCCCGGTTTGCGGCATACGAATATGGACAACAAGGGAGATGTGCGAAGTGTCTACCAGTACTACTGATTTTAAAATAGAGGACAAGATAAAAACTCAGCTCGAGATTTTAAAGCGACTAGACACTTATGTGATCTCTACAAACGTAAAATGCACCATCGCCATTTCTTATTGTGCTGCAGTTGTGGGGTGGGTTCTATCTAACATAGAAAAACTCATCAGCAATATTCCTACTGGTGCGGCTTACACAATTTCGGGGGCATGCTTAATAGTTGGCATAGGAATGACCTTCATCTGTTTAGCTAAAGGGCTAAAAATAATATTTCCTATCACATTTAGCTCTCCAACAAATCATAAGGGCGCATCAAATATTTTTTACGGCGATGTCGCCGCAATTTCCGCCGTACAATATCTTAAAAACTTCCAGTCGGTAGACTACATAGCATTCTCAAACGATCTTTCTGAGCAGATCCATACAGTATCTTGCATTGCCAAAAATAAATTTGATAGCCTTAAATCACTAACCATTCTGATGGTGGCTGGAAATATCCTTCCCCTATCAATATTTTCTCTTATAAAGCTCTCATCATTCCTTGTTGGAGTAAAGCCATGAGCGCTGCGTCCAAACGAGCCTTCGAAGAAATTCTGAATAAGTCGAAGCGAAAAAAATCAGTTGCCAAATCAGTCACTGGCATAGACAGTTTTTTCGAGTCTCACCCTGCATTTGAAAGCATTGGAATGGATGAAGCCCAATCGGAGGAGGATCACGCGCTGCAACGTCAGTACAGACCTCTTTTTGGGAAAGAGGGTATAAACGAAAACCCAATAGGCTGTCATCCCGATTTCCGCAAGCTTCAAGGTACTAGCGACACAGAATATCACTTTATTTGCTCTTTGTTTATTGATATTAAAAACTCGACACGCCTCTCCTTCCTCTATCCACTTGAAGATGTTGTCTCTATTAAAAACTCGATTCTAAAGGCCGCCGCTGAGATTGTGCGCTGCCTTGATGGTTATGTCCACCGCTTCATGGGAGATGCAGTATTAGCATACTTTGGCGGGCTCAATCACTCTAAAGACGACAGCATCATCAATGCGATAAATTGTGCTTCACTGTTAGAAAGCCTAATGACGGGCACTATAATACCTGTTTTGGAGACTCAAGGTTATAAGGGAAGCGATCTCGGCTTCCGTATTGGCTTAGATTATGGCCCCACTGAGGAGGTGCTATGGGCATCGTATGGATCAGCACAAGTCAATGAAGTAACTGCCACATCTTTCTATGTTGATGTAGCATCAAAGCTTCAGTCGATGGCCAGAAAAAATCAGGCAATGCTAGGCGAAAGCATAATCTCTGACATAGACTTTCCTTCAGAATATCTTAATAAAAAAACCGTAATCAACAATGGGGTTAGAGAAGAAGTCGAACACCTCAATAAAGTTTACACGAACCGTCAAGGCCTAGCTTTCAGGTACAAAGTCAGAGAAATGAATCACGCTGCCTACCGTGACCTGCTTCCCTTCAGTGCGACTGAAAAGGCAGGCTTCAACTCGTCGAGCGCAATAGGTAACGATAAAATTGACTTTAGGTGCTTCACAGTCACCAACGGGACTAGGCACCCCTACGCCTCAGTATCAAAAGTATTATCTAAAAAACAGAAGCTAAAATTCAAACTGACCATTCTGAAATCGCTTGCGGATTACGAGGAGTACCCGCTAGTGGTGCAATTCACGAAAAGAAACTATGGCAAGGAAGCAGCCCTTGGGAGTCAAGCCGGCGTCTTCCCTCGAGACATTGAGAGAGTTACGCTTCCAGCTAGCAACGTTACATCTGTCTTTGAGCCTGCACAAATTATTGAGTTTGATGAAACTACCGAATTTCGAGGCCTCCACACAATGGAGGCCGAAGTCAAAAACTCAACTGGCGAAGTAATTTATCGCCATAAAATCGGAATCTACATAGAGTAGCGCTATGGAAATGCTTGGCAGATTTGACTTTATCATTACGCCCATTGGCGAGCCCGATGTTCATGGAAATGTGCAGATTCGCTTAGAACCTAATCCTGAGCGCTACAAATTTGCAACTACAGAGCATGGTGATGGCTATATTGACACCTTCATGCAAATGTTTATACCAATGGATATCCTAATCGAGGCGATGACCAAATTTGGAAATCAGTCGATTCATCTTTTGTCGCCCACCACCGGTGACCTTGAACCCTATGGCACAAAGCGAATGGCAGCAATTGCAGACGAATTAACAACTGGAATCCATCATCCGCCTGAAGAAAAATCTAAACCACATGCGAATCCACCTGAAGACTTCAAGGCCAACACCGTTTTTCTATCAGTAGACATATGCAACTCCACAAAACTATCAGCTCAAAACCCGGAAGAGTACGAGAAAAGCCTAAAGATATTTTTTCAGGAGCTTGGGGCCTTAGTGGGCCAACATCACGGTACGATACACAAGTTTACCGGCGATGGATTCATCGCCTTTGTGGATTATACAGCGTTCACCGTACAAACTGATATCGCAGTACGCCTCGGACTGGCAATGATTGACCACCTTTCAAATGTCGTTAATCCGGTACTGCTCAGCAAGAAACTGCCAGCTTTTGAAATAAAAGTGGGAATGGACTTTGGCGAGGCATTAGTTAGAAAACGTGAAATCCCAGCAACTGGCGCGTTTCAAATGGACTTCGCTAGTGACGCCCTGAATCGAGCTGTTAAAATTCACGAGTCTTGTTCACCCAACGAGATTCGTATTGGCGAAGAACTGAGGAGACTGATCCATACAAGCCTCCTGACTAGAACAAAGGCTATCGAATTTGACTCTGAGCAATTTGGGGTCGGTGACTATGCGATTTATATTGTTCGCTAAGAATCTGAAATTACCGACCACCTCAAAGGTTAAAGCATAGTGCAATGCTAACATTCAGATGGGGGGACATGCAGGCAGAAATCACTTAACAAAAGATGTTGATCAAGCGATAAGGGCTGGCCTTTAAAAGTCACATGGCCAATTTGTAATACGTGTTGGATGTGTAATGAGATGCTTGATGTAGCCTCTTGATCTCTGCAATTTTTTCCAATGCGCTACGAAGAGTGGACAGTTGGTCTGCATACCCACCCCGACCATGGAACTGATTGGCCCACGAGTCAGTTACGGTGTAGCGCAAGCTATCTTCAACTAGGTCACGACCCGTGCGCCAGTACTCATGTGGTTAGCACTTCGTTTGTTGAAAGGGAGGCGGGAAATCCTTTTAGATCAAGGACGCACCAAAAGCCTTCTGTGCGCCCCTCACAGTACGCCATGCAGCAGCGCCAAGACGATGGTCCCTTGCCGGCGATGGGCCGCAAAGCGGCCCCGGGTCTAACTGGCTGACACCAGCCAAAGCAGCCAAAGCAGCCAAAGCAGCCAAAGCAGCCACCGCAATCCTACTCAACCCTCCGGCAAATCATCAACCCATGATTTACATCTTGGGCCAGCGCCTTGGCCATCCCACTGAGGTAATGCACCGCCGTAAGCAACGTCGGCAAATGATCCGTCTCCGTCATCGCCAGATCGCTGATCTTGTGCACTGCACACATCAGCACGGTTGCCTGCTCAACCGCATGGTCCATTGAATGGCCCGGCACAACACGGAACAGCGGGTCTTGACCGCCCTCCTCTGCAGCCTCGCCAAAATGCCCGACGCCAGTGGTGGCGAGCTTCCTGATGCGTGGGATTTGCAATTCCTTATCCATACCATTGCTCCTGCGGCCCCGCGAACGGCGCGGGGCCTGATCGGTGAACATCAAATGCGAGCCCATGCTCGCCAAGTCAATGCCGGGACTGCACGCGGCTCAGCGCCACCTCCACCAGGGTGCGGGCGCTGTCGATTTCATGCATGGCGGCGAGGGTCAGGACCTGGCCTGGCGGTTTGGCGTGCAGCAAGACAGTCTGCTGGCTGACGGTCAGGGCGCAGACAAGGTATTCAGAGATCTGGACCAGAAGGTCTTCGAGGGTGTGGTTGGTGTATTTGTCGTGTAGCGGTGGATCGGGGACGATCTTTAACATGATAAAGCTCCGATATCTGACTGGAGCTACCACATCTCTGCTGTCAAACAAATGGGTGGCAGCGGTGCGTGGGTTGACAGACCGAGGATATCGGAACTCGGCGCACCGAAGTGCCCCACGCACAGCCGCCATAGAGCGTTGCGCATGATCCGTATATCAGGGGACGGTCTGTCAAAACCGTGTCGTCGATTTTTGCGGCGACTTGGCGAGACTAGATGGCTGATGGGGCTGCTGCAACGGCTGAAAGGCGGTGGGAGTATGTTTCGGAAATGGACTACAGAGAAGAGGGAAAATCCGATTCAGAGCACCTAAAAAGTGTTCTCTTGTCATCAACATAGGGCTGGTTGCGTCCCTGGATGTTCCCGAGCTACACCACGGTCAATTTTCCGCCTCGGGCGCCCGAAATGCTTTGCTGTAGTAGCCGGACGAGTCGAAACAGCAAACCGCCTTCTTACCGGTCGCAAGCATATCGCAGGCATCCCCAATTCGCTTTTCACGCGTTTTGAGTTGCTTCGCTGAAGTAATCCAGTGGATCCAGTCCACCCGCGCAAGGGTCGTCGTACTGTTCCAAACCTTTTGAGCCTCAGGTGTGCTTGCCAGGGCTTTCTCGAAATCCACTGGGATATCAGGCTCAGGCTCCTTCTTCACCGGGACCAGTTCAAGGGTAACGATATCGCCAACGGCCACACCTGCCGCATCGAGTAAATCGCTACTGACCTTCAGCCAATGGCTCAGCTGACCATCGGGTTCCAGGGTTGCCCGGAAAGGATGTCCATTGATCGTGCCGTCAACGGACGTCCTTCCCCGCCTCGGAAGCCGCTCACTCGCGTCCCTTGGAAGAACTGCAAACGCCCACGACCTATCGTCACCGGGCTTCAACGGACGAAGAAGCTTGGCTTCGAATCGGGACCTCGCATCGTCTGTTGTCATTGCAAGCTCTCCCATCGAGCGCCTAGTTAACCATCACCTCGTCCAGCGCCTGCTCAAGTGTGCTGACCGTGCGCTCGATATTGTGCAGCTTTTCGAGCCCGAACAGGCCGATGCGGAAGGTCTGGAAGTCGGCCGGCTCGTCGCATTGCAGCGGCACGCCGGCGGCAATCTGCAGGCCGTGGCTGGCAAACTTCTTACCACTCTTGATATCGGCATCATCGGTGTAGCTCACCACCACGCCAGGGGCCTGAAAGCCCACTGCGGCCACGCTCTTGATCCCTTTGCGGGTCATCATTGCGCGCACCCGGTCACCCAGGGCCTGTTGTTCGTCGCAGACCTTGTCGAAACCGTAGGCTTGCGTCTCTTTCATCACTTCGTTGAACCGCGCAAGGGCATCGCTGGGCATGGTCGCATGGTAGGCGTGGCCACCCTGCTCATAGGCCTGCATGATCTGAAGCCACTTTTTCAAGTCGCAGGCGAAGCTGGTGCTTTGCGTCGATTCGATGCGCTCGAGGGCCAAAGCGCTGAGCATCACCAGGGCGCAGCAAGGTGAGGCGCTCCAGCCTTTCTGCGGTGCGCTGATCAGCAGGTCGACTGCGCATTTGTGCATATCAACCCAGATCGCGCCTGAGGCGATGCAGTCCAGCACGAACAGGCCACCCACCGCATGCACGGCGTCGCCCACGGCCCTCAGGTATTCATCGGGCAGGATGATCCCTGATGACGTTTCAACGTGGGGGGCGAAGACAATCTGCGGCTTCTGCGATGCAATGGCCGCCAACACTTCCTCCAGTGGGGCCGGGGCGTAGGCAGCCTGGCGCCCCGCTTCAACCGGCCGGGCTTTCAGCACCGTTGTGGCCGCCGGAATGTTGCCCATTTCAAGGATCTGGCTCCAGCGATAACTGAACCAGCCGTTACGTAGCACCAGGCATTGCTGGCCGGTGGCAAACTGCCGTGCCACCGCTTCCATGCCGAATGTGCCACTGCCCGGAACCACCGCAACCGCCTGGGCGTTGTAGACCTGTTTCAGGGTGGTTGAAATGTTCTTCATCACACCTTGGAACGACTGGGACATGTGGTTGAGCGAGCGGTCCGTGTAGACCACCGAGTATTCGACCAGCCCTTCGGGATCGATACCGGGATAGATCTTCGACATGGTGCGGTTCCTTTTGAAGAGAGGTCCATGGCCTCGACCCTGCCCTAAGCTATTGCAAATGACAAGATGCATCAGGCATACCGCATCGTCAGCCTAGCCCCCTGCCTGACTTGAATCAGGGAAGCGCCTACTGGTTGGAGTCCCAACAGCTTCCCTGCACGAACATCAGAGATGTCCTCTTCCTTGCCCTCCACGCAAAACTCCTTGTCCCACCCACCACTTTTTCCCGCACCGGCCTCCACCCAGAATCCGCCCCTGACATCACTTCCCGTTCAGGAGCCCAAGAATTGCGCTATCTCAAACCGCTACTACTCAGCCTAGCCCTGGCCACCACCGCCCAAGCCACCCTGGCCGCCGACTGGCAATCCTCCCCCTACGGCCCAAACGACGAAATCGGCGCCGCCAACCTCCTCACCCCCGAGGTGGTCAAGCAAGCCATCACCCTGGTCAAGACCGGCAAGACTTACCCCCTGGCCGTCCCCGTCAGCAAGGACCTGCCCGCCTTCCGCCACCGCAGCTTCCACCTCTACAACATCCAGCCCGGCGAACAGGCCGGCCAGACCCTGGGCAAGAACAAGTTCAGCTTCAACGACGAGCTGGTCAACGGCTGGACCGGCGTCGGCACCCAGCTCAACGGCATCGGCCATATCGGTATCGACAACGTCTACTACAACGGCAACAAGGCCGCCGATTTCGTTACCGTCGAAGGCGTGACCAAGCTCGGCGTGGAGAAAGTGCCGCCGATGGTCACCCGCGGCGTGGTGCTGGACATGACCGCGCACTACGGCAAGGCCATCGTGCCGGGCGGTACGTCGTTCACCGTCAACGACATCAAGGCGGTGCTGAAGCGACAAGGCATCACCCTGCGCAAGGGCGACGTGGTGTTGTTCAATACCGGCTGGCTGGAGCTGATCGGCAAGGACAACGCGCAGTTCCTCGCCACCGAGCCAGGCATCGACCTGTCGGCGGCCGAGTGGCTGGCCGACCAGGGCATCGTTGCCTTCGGTGGCGACACCTGGGCCTCGGAGGTCTACCCGAACCCTACCGGTGAGGAGTTCCCGGTCAACCAGTTCATGCTGGCCAAGCGTGGCATCTACAACCTGGAGCTGATCGACACCCGCGCCCTGGTGCGCGACAAGGCCTTCGAGTTCTTGTTCGTGCTGGGCCAGCCGCTGTACAAGGGTTCGACCCAGGTCAATATCAACCCGGTGGCCATCCACTGATCATCAGGCCTTGAGGTGGTGTACCTCTCCTCCCTGGGGCTGCTTTGCAGCCCTTCGCGGGTGAACTCGCTCCCACAGGTACAGCGCCAACTCCAGAAATTGCGGGATCCTGTCGGAGCAGGCTCGAGGACGCGCGAGACAGCTTGCGGCCGGGGCCAATCTCTGGCCGCGCTGTTTACGGAACCGGGTAGAAGCCTCTGCATTCACGTCCTAAGGGGCCATCTGCAAACGTATTGCCGCTGCAGCAGTCCAAGCCGTCACGCCCCACGTAGGTCCCCGCCCTACACGCCGCATGCAGCAGCTTCCTCCAGGTTTTAGTCCCTGCGTCGTTTCTGCCCGTGCCATTGAGTTCGTAGGTGCAGTCATGCTTACGCTTCTCTGCATTCGGCACCTGTTGGTTATAGGCTGCTTCCCCCAGCTGGAGACATTTCTTGTACTTGGGGAGATCCAGTTCGCGTTTGGCCTTCGCCTCTGCAATGATTGCGGTGCATTTGGGGTCACCCGGTGTAGCGAGGCAGTTGATTCGCCCACTCAATGCCTTGGCTCTTTCCCTCAAGCTTACGCACTCCTTTGCCAGCACAGGCTGCGCCGGTGTACTGGCGCACGCTTGCTGATAGAACGCCGGGGTGAAGTCGAAGGTATCAGGGTGCGGGCCACTCCCCCGATACATGACCTTCAAGCACTGCTTTTCACCGGACTCGAAGCAGATGCGACACGCTTCTCCCTTCACGCACTTGCTGTACTTCGTACCTTCCTTGTGAGCGAACTCTGTTCCATTCATGGCTTTGGAGAAGACGACATGTGCGTCGCAGTTGGCGGGACAAGAAACCCCATCGTCGTAGATAGTGAGTTTTTTGACCTCTGCCTGGCTGGCCGGCACCGCCGCAGCGAGGAAAAACACTGAGAACAGGAGTCGGATAAGCATGTGACCCTCCGTGGAACGCGCATGAACCGCTGCTATTTCGGCCTTGCCCTCCTCGATAGGCAGGAGCGGCATTCAAAAGAGCCTAGCAGCCGTACTGGCACAGTGCCCTTGTGCTTCACCCCGTCACCACCTCATACCTCACCCGATGCGCCTCGGTCGGCAGCGGCACCTCCCACTTGAACAGCATCCGCCGTATATCGTCATTGCGCAGCGATGTGTCCCGTCGCTGGTTACGCCGCATGATCTCGTCCTCCGGCCGCTCCAGGTAGACGATCTCCACCTGCGCCCCGTAGCCATACAGCAAGTCCAGGGTACGGCTGCGCATCTGCGCCGACAGGTGCGTCGAGTTCCACACAAAGGGCCTGCGCTCGCGCAACAGCGCCTTGGCCCGGTCGATGGCGTAGTGCGCGGCGGCGCCTTCGTTCTGGCCGTGGCGCAGGCCCAGTGCCTGGCGCGCGTCGTCGAACGACACCACCGGCAGGTCCGGGTGGTGTCGGGCGGTCCAGGTGTCCTTGCCGCTGGCCGGAAGACCCGAGAGCATCACCACCTGGGAACCCTGGGGTTCATGCAACGCATAGTCCGGATGCACACGGGCGCCACGCAGGTATTGAATGCGCGTGTAGTCGTCGGCAAACGCCCGTGGGCCGTACAGGCATCCCTCCTCCGCCGCCAGCTCGCGCCACAGTTCGATGGCGGTCAGCACATCGGCCTTGCCGGCATAATGGCGGCCCTGCATGTCGGCCTCGGCCACCGCGCAGAGCATCCACACCGGTAGCTCCCAGGACAGCTTGTGCAGCAGGAACTCCGCGCTGCGTCCGCTACGGTCACCCTGCAGGGCAAAGAACGGCAGTTGATGCACAGTGATGATCCGGCAGATCTGTTCGCGCAGCGCGAACGGCACGCCGGCGCGCCACAACAGCAGACGCGCATCCACCGCGCCTCGGCGCGAGTGGCCGGGTTGGCCGATGCGCCCGGTCTGCGGGTCGATCACCGTGGTGTCGGGCTTGGCGATGTCATGCAGCAAGGCAGCGAAGAACAGCACGAAGCGCTGCTCGGCGCTGGCGTCGCGGTAGGCGCGCTGCGCCAGCAACGCCTCGACCACCAGGCGGGTGTGGACCCATACATCGCCCTCGGCGTGATAGGTCGGATCCTGCGGGGTGTCGGCCAGGCGTGCCAGGGCCGGGATGGCCGCCAGGCAAGCGGCGCTGTCCATGTCGTGCCCGGGGTCGGGCACCAGTTGTTGCAGTTGTCGAATATCCATTTCAGGAAGCTCCTTCAATCGCCGCGGCGTGCGCCGTGCCAGTCCAGGGACAGGCGCGGTGCGTAGAGATCGACGCCGGCGGCCAGTTGATTGGGTATGTACGGCTGGTTGGCATGGTGCTGGTCGGCGTCGAGGATGGCCTGGACGAAGTCCTGGCGCACCCACTTAAGTCGGCCCAGGGTCTGGCGCTCGTCTTCAAGCTTCAGGTACAGCCCCTCCATGCGGCTCGAGCGGTCGCACTGGCGCCAGGCGCGGGCCAGATCGAGGCCTTCGCGGCGCACCACCTGCTCGAACACTTCGCGCCATTGCGCGGTCTTGGCCAGCGAGTCGCCGAGCAACGCCATCAGCTCGGCGTAGCGGCGCGGTGCCGGGCCTTCGTACAGCACCGGCACCGACAGCACCGGGCCGTCGGCGAGCAGGCGGCGGCGCGCCGCGGTGGACAGGAACAGCCCCGTGGCGCGGTCCCACACGTCGAACTCGCAGAAAAAATGCGGCAGGTGGTCGTAGAACACCGAGTGCTTCTTGTGCAGCCACTCGCCATACAGCACGAAGCGGTCTTCAAGACGCTCCAGCAACCAGTGCTCGTGGGCGACGGCCCATTGCTTGAACAGGTTGAACTGGCGCTCGCGGCCACCGCCGGTGAGGTAGTGGCCACGCGACTGCAGGCGGAGTTCTCCACCGTTGCTAAAGCTGATGCCGGCGTTGGCGCCGTCGAGTTTCTCTTCCACCACCAGCCATTGGCCGGTCAACGTGCCATAGGCCACCTGGCCGGCATCGCTGTCGCCGTCCTGCAGGCGCGAGCCTTGCAGATGGGGTGTGCGGGGGTATTTGAGCAGTTCAAGGGAATGTGCGTCGGCACGAAAATCCATGTTCATGGGTTTCTCCTTGGAAATAGGGAAAAACCGACGACAGGATCAGGCAGGTACGAGGATGAAGCGCCGCCGCGCGCAGGCGCGGGCAGCCATCAGGCACGATGGACCGTCGTCGGTATCAGGCGTGTTTGATGGCGCAGGGCACTGGCTTCACCACTTTGGGAAAAGGTTACGGGGATTCGAGGGCGCGCATTCAACAGCATGTGCCGTCAGCAAGTCAAGCCCTCAATGAAAGCAATGTGATAGCATCCGCGCGCCCCTGGAGGGGCAATCTTTTGAAATCCCGCAAGGAATAGGCTTCGTGAAAGACTTCGTCATCAGCGTCAACAACATCGTCCTCTACGTTTCCCTGGCCGTTATCTGGCTCTTCGCGCTCATCACGCTGTTCACCGGCGGGTTCCTGCCTGCCCTGGGTGTGTTCGTGGTCGGCAGCCTCGGCTGGTGCATCGTTTCCGGCTTCTGGTTCGTCCAGTCCGCCACCTACGAAGAGCTGCGCAAGCTCAACGCCAGCAAAGACTGACGTGTCCGGGCGGCGCGGCATCGTGTCTCGCGACCGCCCTACCCTTGCTCCTGCGCCGTGGCGCCGCGAAGCCATGGCAGCGTTGACCCATTCAGTCCGGCGCTGGTCCATTATTGATAAATATCAAGGCCACCCGGCGCGATAGCGTCACCCTGAGTCGTGAGTGCGAGGCCAACGGTCCTGCTGGCTAAGCATGTCGACATGCACGAGATGAACCGCCCGTCCTAGAGTTCCTGCGATGCTCACCGTCACGCTGATCAACATGCTGGTCGTGATCCTGGTGGTGATCATCCACTACGAATGCCTGCTGCGTCTGAATGACTGGCTACCGCGCCTCAAGCTCTGGAGCCGGTTTCGTATCGTGGCGGGCGTATTCGGCGCTCTGTTGGCCCATGCCCTGGAGGTCTGGTGCTTTGCCCTGGCCTACTACCTGATGGTCCATGCCAAAGGCTGGGGCACGCTCAACGGCAATTTCGACGGAAGTCTTCTGGACTGCGTGTACTTCTCCTTTACCACCTACACCACCATCGGCTTCGGTGATGTTGCCCCCAGCGGGCACCTCAAGTACCTCACGGGCCTACAGGGATTGACCGGCCTGGTGCTGATTACCTGGACCGCTTCATTCCTGTTTCTGGAAATGCAGAAGTACTGGAAAGCCAAATAGCCGCTGGGGCCATTCGGCTAACCAACCACGCCCCTGCACTCGCTACGTCTTCCTGCTGAAAGTGGCCGCCAGCCGCGCAGTTGACAACGATCAAGTCGGAGCGAGGCTGCGCACCGAAACTGTCTTCCCACTGTTCATTCCAGACGCATGAGGGCATCGCCATGACTCCCGTCAAACCTCCCCATCAACCTGCTGCCTCGGCGTTTCCTACGCCCGTTGGCGAGCACTGGATCGAAGCACTCGACAATGGTACCCATGTGCTTGTCAGGCCCTTGCAAGCCAAGGACCGGCAGCGTGAAAGGGCCTTCATCGAACGCCTGTCACCAGAATCACGGCACTACCGTTTTCTGTGCCAGATCAAGGAGCCTGGTGAGGCAATGCTCGACCAGTTGATGGCGGTCGATCAGGACCGCCAGGCCGCCTTCGTCGCGCTGGCGCATGTGGACGGCGAACTGCAGGAAGTGGGCATTTCCCGTTACGCCGCCTGTGCTGATCAAGATGACTGCGAGTGCGCGGTCACCGTACTCGACAGCTGGCAACACCATGGTCTTGGCCGCTTGCTGCTCAAGCACCTGACTGATCAGGCACGGAGCAAAGGTTTCCGGCAAATGTATTCGATCGACTCAGCCGCCAACCAGGCGATGCGTGAGCTGGCCAAGGCCGCAGGATTCACCACGACTACCGACCCCGATGATCCTAGCCAGGTCATCCACCGGCTTGCACTGAGCTGACCCGAAGTCGCGCGCCATGACCCGTCGTGGCGCCGGCCTGGTTCAAGGCGTGCGTGCATGAGCCTCCTCGGGCAGCAGGTCGAACTGCTCGAGACAGCGCTGCTCATCATCGGGCGTGAGCGCTTTCAAACCGGTCACGCCCTGCAAGGGCGTTTCGAACAAGGCCATGCGCAATATCCCATTGCGTGTCATGAACCTTTGCGCCAGGCACGTGCAAACGGGTCTGCCGACCAGCGCGTTGAGCTTTTCATGTTCGGGTGTGTCGACTTGGGCCTGCAGATTGGCCTCGCAGTTCGCTGCGATCTGCGCCACCGAACGCCCCGCCAATCCTAAGGTGCCCGTGCCCAGCAAGGCCAGGCACACCAGCATCACCAGCAGGAGGTTCGATTCCCGGGCCACTGAGCGCAGGAACGCCAAGCGGTCCTGCCAGCCTGTCTCCTGGCCGTTGAAGATAGCCTTGCCGACCGTGCGCCTCACACCCCGCTGCACTGCCCAGCCTACCGCCACGCTAAGGGCCAGTATGGCCAGCAGTACTGCCGGATCATGCATGATAAGGCGCCAGGTCGGGCTCAGTCCGCGGTAGACCGACGTGGCCAGCAGCAATACAACGATTGCCAGGATCCAGCCCAGGCTCCCCTTGGGACGTTGCATCCATGCCCTGAGCTTTGCCCTTGCTTGAATAGTCATGAGCACCTCCCGCGCCAGGCTAGCGCACAGGGTCGATGGCAACGGTTTCCTGATACTCAGGCACGCACACCTGCCAGCCCAGTTCGAGGCTTATCCGCCGCCGCAACGTGTCGGCAGCGTGGGGCTCGCCATGGATGACATAGGTCTGACGTGGCGGCCGGGTGAACCCTCGCAGCCATTCCATGATCTCATCGGCATCGGCGTGCGCAGACAGGTTCTCCATCGCATGCACCCGTGCACGAATCGGCACATCCTCGCCGTGCAGACGCACGCTGTGGGCACCGGCGACGATATCGGCGCCCCGCGTGCCCCCGGCCTGAAAACCCGAGAACAGGATACTGTTGCGTGGGTTGGGGGCCAGCGCCTTGAGGTGGTGCAGTACCCGCCCACCGGTCGCCATGCCACTGGCGGCGATGATCACCGCAGGCTCGCGCAGCTGGTCAAGGTGCCTGGACTCATCGACCGTGCGGACGATGTGCGTGCTCTTGCACAGGGCGGCGCACTCAGCCGCTGTCAGCCGATGTTCGCTGCAGTACCGTTGGTACAGGACAGTGGCATCGGTGGCCATCGGGCTGTTCAGGTACACCGGGATATCAGGAATCAACCGGTCGCGCTTGAGCGTGTAAAGGTAATGCATGAGCAACTGGGCACGGCCGACGGCGAACGAGGGCACAAGGATGATGCCATGGCGCAGGAGCGTTTCATTGATGACCTTGGCCAGGTACTGCTCGGTTGATTCCGCAGGGTGCTTGCGATCCCCATAGGTAGACTCGATCAACAGCACGTCCGCCGTTCTGACCAGCTCGGGCGCGCGCATGATCGGGTCCTGGGGGCGTCCCAGGTCACCCGAAAACAGCAAGGTCTGGCCTTCGGCGCTGATCTGGACCGTGGCCGCTCCCAGAATGTGTCCGGCGGTACGCAACAGCAGTTCCATGCCCTCGGCGATCGGCGTCGGGTGGTGCAGTTCCACGGGGCGAAACAGTGCCAGGGCCCGTTTGGCATCCAGCTCGGTATAGAGCGGTCGTGCCGGTGAGTGCCTGGAGTAACCGTGGCGGTTGGCATGCTCAGCCTGTTCTTCCTGCAACCGGGCGCTGTCGAGCAAGAGGATTTGCGCCAGGGCGCACGTCGCCGGCGTGGCGTAGATCGGCCCGCTATAGCCTTCCCGGACCAGTACCGGTAGATAGCCGCTATGGTCGAGGTGGGCGTGGGTCAGCACCACCGCCTCCAGCGCCCTCAGTGCCGGCGCCGGTGGCGCCCAGTTGCGCAGGCGCAATTGCTTGAAACCTTGGAAGAGTCCGCAGTCGACCAAGATCCGCGTGCTACCACGGGTCAGCAGGAACTTGCTGCCAGTCACCGTCCCGGTGCCGCCAAGAAAGGTCAGTTGCATGGCCAGGGCTCCCAGGTTTCGGCGACTTGAGGATGAACCGCGAGCACGCTGCACGGTGGTCGGCTGACCAGACGTTCGGTGGTGTCGCCCAGTAATTTATCCAGCCCTTTGGGCTGTACCACGCCCATCACCAGGGCATCGATGTCCAGTACCGCGACCTGCTCACGGATCACTTGTACAGGACGGCCCTCAATGAAGTGCCTGCGCTGCGGCGCAACGCCTTCGGCGTCGGCCAGCGCTTCGAAGGGTGCCTGCAGTGCATCGCGCATCTCTTCGATCCAAACCTGGGTGACGTTCATGTCCGAGGCGAATACCCCAGCCAGGCTGTAAGCCGAAAGCAGATGCAACTGCGCGTCACATTGCAATGCCAAAGCCTGGGCAGCACGGATCAGTCCACGGTTGAAGCGGGCCTGGATGTCTGGCGTCTCGCTGAACGCCGTATCCACGGCGATCAGGATACGCCGCGGCACTGCGATGGCAGCCGCCGGCACGAATTGACTGACACCCTTGAAACCACGCATCAGCGCACAATCCAACGGGATACCGAACAGCCGCCCCCAGGCCGATACAGCTTCGCTGTCCTTGATGACCATGTCCGGCCGCAGCTCACTGATGTAATCGATCGCCTGGCTACGGACATCCTCTGCATTCAGGCTGTCGACCGTCAGCGCTATTGCGCTGCCGTGATACCGCTCGATCAAGCCTTTCAACTGCACGCGGTAGTGCTCGTATTGGCGCGTGATATCGGCCACATTCAGCCGCTCTTCGCGCAGCAGGTGCTGCTGGTTCGGCGTGAACAAGCCCAACACATGCACGCTGGCACCGCTGAGCTGGGCCAACGCAAGCCCCCTGCGCAAAGCAGCGGAATGTGGATCGACTTCGGTGAGCAGCACCAGCAGATGTCGATACTGACCCATGGTGAACCTCCGCGCTCGTGGGCATGATGCCTTCAATGTTCCGCGCGAAGGGTCGGTGTTGCTTGATACAGATCAGAAAGCCGCTACCCAGCCTGAACTTGATGATTGTCAGAACCACGCTGGCCCGCCACGTTAAAACGGCTGCAACAGCTACTGATCACGTCATCAGGAGGCACCATGAACGGGCAGCAGGCCGCACAGCCGCAAACAGCTGAACACTGGGTCGAAAAACTCGAGGATGGCTCGGCGGTGCTGATCCGCCCACTACGCGAGGAGGACCACGAAAGGGACAGGCGCTTTCTCAGCACAATTGCTTATGACTCCCGGCGCTTTCGTTTCATTGCCGGACTCAGCGGCTGCTTGCCTGGTGTAAACACGCACTGCATGCCAGTCGATCATCCCCCGTGCATGGCCTATGTCGCCTTGGTGCATGCAAACGGTAAATTGCAACAGATTGGCATCAGCCGTTACGCCGGCATTGCTGGTAGCCAGTATTGCGAATGTGCGGTGGCGGTCAGCGAAGACTGGCAGCGCAAGGGGTTGGGCAGGCGCCTGATGCGACACCTGATCGCGGCAGCACGCCGCGAGGGATTTGAGCGCATGGTATCCAGGGATATGGCGAGCAACTATGCCATGCACCGGCTGGCCAAGGCTCTGGGCTTTACATCGTGCTATCCGGGTGGAGATGTGCGCGAGATCCTGCACCAACTGGATTTGCGGTCTTGAGCAGGCGAGGCCCTTGCGGGCCTCGTGCTTCAACCTTGGGAGCGCTCGGGCGAAATTACCAGCACACTGCTGGACAACCGATGCAGAACCCGCTCGGCAGTGCTACCGATGAACCCGCCGACGCCATGATGGTGATAACTGCCCATCACCAGCACATCGATTTCATTGTTATCCATGAACAGCGCCAGGGCCTTTGCCGGGTCACCTATGCGCATGTGGCGGTGTTCGACGGCGATACCGTTACGTTCGGCAAGCGCCTGGAAGGCAACGCTCTGGGCTTCGTGGAGGGTCTGGGCGAGGTTCGAGTCGAACAGGAACGAGTGCTCACGACTACCGTCGACGCCCAGGTACAGGGTGCCCAGGTCGTAGGCGTACAGCAATTCGACCTGGGCACTGCATTGCAAGGCCAGTTTCAACGCTTCACTGATGATCTGATCGTTGAAGCCTTCATATTGTTCTTCCGGCCTGGACAGGTCCACCGCGGCCAGAATCCTGCGTGGCAATGCCTGGCTGGCGTTGTGTACCAGGTGCAAAGGGATTCGCGTTTCGCGTAGCAGCTGAATATCCAGCGAGGTGAACATGGCGCGCATCCACCAGGGCTCATGTTCGAGCGCCTTGATCAGCATGGCGAATGGCTGTTCACGCAAATGCACCAGGATCTCGTCCAAAGGATGCTGCACCCACACCACTTCGGTGGTGACGATGACGCCGTTGCGCCGCATCGACAGTGCCTGGCTTTCCAGCCATTCACGGTGTTGGCGCACGTAGCCCTCACGCATCACCGCCAGCGCCTGGTCGTTCACCAGGCCGGCCGTGGCAAGTCCTTCCAGATAGTCGAATGCCACGATGTGCAGTGCCATCCCCTTGGCCTTGGCCAGGGCCGCTGCACGGTCGTAGACCGGGGTTCGGCGCATCAGGGGCGATGCGATCAGTAGGAGTCTTTGCGGCGTTTGCATGGCTCACCTCCGGGATTGCGCTAGGAAGCAAGAGCATCTACTTCCCACGTCTTGCACGTTTGATGTTTGTCAACTGGAGGCGCCTGCAGACCAACGGCATTACCCAAGACGCGGGACATTGACACGGATCAATGCGGCGAGCGTTCGCTGGCGCACTTTATTCCCATATTCCAGACTCATTCAGGTATCCGTAGATACTGCGCCGCGGGTCACGCACCGCTTCCGGCTCGCTGACACTGAGGTTGCCTGCGAAGTGTTCGCTCAACAGCGCGACGGTGTAATCCACGCCCCCGCTGCCAGCATGGACGCTTTCATTACCTATCCATGCTTTGGAGGCGCTGATGAACATCCATGTCGAAAAAAGCTCCGAGCCGGAACGCTGGTGGGTGCATATGGATGACTGGCGGGTGGGGTTCAGTACGGCTGCCGAAGCCGAGCAATTTGTCGAGCGGCTCACAGGCCGCCTCGAGGCTCCCCATTCGCTTGACATGCTGGTTGATTGTTCACCTCGCGGCACCCGCGGCATGCATACTGACGCAGGGGCCCAAGGCGATCAGCGACGAGCGAAGGAGGCCTGAAAATGTACGGCCAATTGAAGGTCAGGTCGCTCGACTCGCCCAACGTTTCGTGTACGACCAATCCCATCCACCTGAAACCCTCGGCGTCCCTGTGCAGGGATTGCCGGGTCAGCGGTCTGTGCCTTCCCACCGGTTTGCCTGTTCACGACAACAGCTGCCTGGGCGCATTGATAGGCCCGCGAATGCGCATGCAAAGGGGCGCCGCGCTGTTCAATGCCAATGACCCGCTGACCCTGCTCTATGCCGTGCGCTGTGGCAGTTTCAAGACCCGCATGAACACCGCCGAGGGCCAGGGTGTGGTGATCAACTTCTGGATGCCGGGTGACGTGCTTGGGCTCGATGCCATTGCCACTGAGCGCCATGTCTGTGACGCGATTGCCTTGGAAGACAGCGAAGTCTGCCCGATCCCCTATCACCGCTTGCAAGCCCTGGCGCGCGACTTTCCTTTCCTGCAACAAAGCCTGAATCGCTTGATGAGCCGGGAGATCGTGCGCGAACACAAACGCGTGCTGATGCTGTGCAATCTCACTGCGGAACAACGGCTGGCGGGCTTCCTGGTGGAGTTGTCCGGGCGCTTCGCCTGTCGCGGTTACTCTGCCCATGGCTTCATGCTGCGGATGTCCCGGGAAGACATGGCCTCGTACCTGGGTTTACGCTTGGAAACCGTGTGCCGATCCGTCGCCCGCCTGCGCGCACTGGGTATCGTCGAAATCCATGGCAGGCTGGTGCAGATTCTCGATTTGGCCGCACTGATCACGCTGCAACAAGGCGACGGTGAATGGGAGGCCAAGGCCATTATGAAGGCACCATGCTCGATACCGTGAATGTGGGCCACGGTGCCGTGGCATTGGGTATTGGCATGCTGGTGGGCCTTGAGCGCGAACGCAGGAAAGGACGTAACGAACGCCAAGCTGCCGCTGGCTTGCGGACCTTCGCTATCACCGCGTTGCTAGGCTACCTCAGCATGGTACTGGCAGGGGCGGTGCTGGTAGCGGTCGCGAGTCTCGCACTGGTGTTGATGCTCTGTGCGCATTACCGAAAGCATGTCGACAACGATCCTGACATTACCAGTGAAATTGCGCTGCTTCTGGTACTGACACTGGGCGCACTGAGCCTGAATGAACCTGAGCTTGCCGCCGCTGCGGGTGTGGTACTGACCGTGCTGTTGGCGCTGCGACACGAATTGCATCATTTCGTGCTGCAGCAACTGAGCGAAGAAGAGCTGCGCAATGGCTTGATGCTGTCAACGGTGGCATTGGTGGTGCTGCCGTTGACTCCGGACCAGTTTCTAGGCCCCTACAACGTACTCAACCCGCGTACGATCTGTAATCTGGTGGTCTTGCTGATGGCTGTCGGCGCTTTGGGACACATAGCCATGCGCCTGATGGGGCCTCGGTACGGATTGCCCTTGAGCTCAATCGCATCGGGTTTTGCCTCGAGCACTGCCACCATTGCCTTGCTCGCACACCGCGCTCGTCAGCAAGGCTCTGCTGCCAGGTCATTCGCCGGATCTGCCATATTGTCCAATCTCGCCAGCCTCACCCAGTTTTCCCTGGTGCTGGGCATCATTGATCGTCGCTTGCTCGAGCCTTTATGGCCTTCGATCTGGCTCGGTGCGCTGGCCACGCTTGTGTATGGGGTACTTCTGCTGGCGCCCTGGCGTTCGACTCATGGCGGGTCGGCGGCGCAGCCGGGGGCTGGTGCGTTCAGTCTCTGGACCGCTATGGCCGTCACCGCTGCCATAACCGGCATCTCATTGTTCTCGGCGTTTCTTCTTCAGCACCTGGGACACTACGGCGCGAACGTCGCGGCGTTCGTCAGCGGGTTGGCCGACGTCCATGCGGCCACTGCCTCGATCGCCTCGCTGGTCATCGCCGGCAGGCTCGGTATTGATGACCTGGTGATATCAGGATTACTTGCATTGACCGCAAACGCGCTGACCAAATGTGCTCTGGCTCTGAGTAACGGCGGTTTCAGCTTTGCTCGATACCTCATTCCCGGCCAGTTGGTCATTCTTGGGGCGGTATGGCTGGGATTACTCTTGTAGCTATTCAGGGGCCACGCGTGTTCAGGTTAAGGACGCGGGCTCCGGCAGCCGGCGGAAGAACAGCCACAGCTCCCCAGCACCAGGCAGGCGACCAGCAACAGCGCCCTCTACATGTTCATGATCCGCCTCGGGGCTTGCCGGCCAGGCCGAGCAGCTGCAGGCGCAACTGGGCATCCCGAGCCCGCGGGTCCAGCCAGATGGCGAAGAACGCCCGGGCAAAGGCCGGGTCGGCAAGGGTGCGGGTGGGCAGGTCATCGACATAGAAGCGGCCGCCCTGCCCCGGCTGGTACAAGCCGGTGATGCGCATGCCGGGGCGCACATCCACGAATGCCTCCTGCAGTACCTTGGCCCAGGCTTCGAGCTGTTGCGGCGTCACGCGACCGGCGCCGAGGCGACGCATCTCTTCAAGGCTGGCTTGCACCAGCGTGTCCCGGGACAATGAGCGGTGGTAGGTCAGTTCCAGGGCGAACGGCTGGTTCCAATCATGGCGCGGTCCCTCGGTCCACAGGCGTGCGCTGTACAGCCGCAGGCCGAACCAGGTGAAGTCGCCACTGCCCAATTGCTGGGCCGCCGGCAGCGCTGCACGCCAGTCCGCAATAGCCGCTGGCATCGACGTCAGCAGCAGGCAGAGACAGGCCAAGCGCGCAAGGAATGCCATGACGATTCTGCAAGAAGACTTAACTTGTACAAGAATAGTTTTTTGTACATATAAAGCAAATCTTGTATAGATTTAAGCTCACCTGCAGCTTACAGGTAGATTGCCCAATGAGCTTGATCCCCCATCACAATACACCCGCCAACGTGCTGGTCTGCGGCGCCAGTCAAGGCATCGGTCTTGCCCTGTGCTCGCAACTGTTGGCACGTGATGACGTCGGGCTGCTGCTCGCTGTTTCGCGACAGGCAAGCAGCAGCCCTGAGCTGGATGTGCTGGCCCAGACGCATGGCCGCCGTTTGCTTCGCCTCGACTGCGACGCTCGTGATGAACAAGCGCTGCAAGCACTGGCAGATCAGGTCCGTGGCTACTGCGATCAGCTGAACCTGGTCATCAGCACCCTCGGAGTGCTGCAAGCGCCGCCGGCGCGGGCCGAGAAGTCGCTGGCGCAACTGGATCTGGCGGGGTTGCAGGCCAGTTTCGCCACCAACTGCTTCGCTCCAGTCCTGCTGCTCAAGCACCTGTTGCCGTTGCTACGCCGGCAGCCCGTTACCTTTGCCGCCTTATCAGCAAGGGTCGGGTCGATCAGTGACAACCACCTGGGCGGCTGGTACAGCTATCGCGCCAGCAAAGCCGCACTGAACCAGCTGTTGCGCACGGCAAGCATCGAGCTCAAGCGCCTCAACCCTGCCTCGACAGTCCTGGCCCTGCACCCTGGGACCACTGGTACCCTGCTTTCACGCCCGTTCCAGGGCAATGTGCCCCTCGAAAAGCTGTTCGCGCCAGCGTTTGCCGCCAGTTGCATCCTCGAACTCGTCGGCCAGCACGGGCCGTCAGAGACCGGCACGTTCTGGGCCTGGGATGGCAGCCCCGTTCCCTGGTGATCCGCAGGTCCTCCTCAGGGATGAGGCGCGACGGCGGTGGACACCGGGTCAAGGAAGACCAGTTGCAGCGGCTCTGCCAACAGCTGGTCGGCCTGCTCGGCAAAGCGCTGGAAGTGGGCGGTGGCCAGGTGCGTGTCCAGGGCCTGCTGGTGGTCGAACGCCTCGCGCATGTAGAACGTCCCGGGCTCATCGCTGCGCTCGAAAAGCATGTAGTCGCGGTTGCCGGGTTCCGCCCGGGTCGGCTCGATCAAGGCCAGCAAGGCTGCTTTCAACGACGCTGCCAGGCCTGGCTTGGCCTTGAGGATGGCAAGGGAAACGAGGGGATGGTCTTGTGGGTTCACATCATGCTCCTGGTCAATCGCAAGGGGCCGGATCGACCGGCCCGCCGTTGTCTGTCGGATGGGCTCAGAAACCTTCCAGAACGATCTTGCCGCGCGACTTGCCACTCTCGACCCGCGCATGGGCGCGGCGCATGTTGGCGGCATTGATGGCACCGAAATGCTCGCCCAGGGTTGTGCGCAGGATGCCCTGGTCGATCAGCCCGGCCACCCGCTCGAGCAGCTCGTGCTGGCGCACCATGTCGTCGGTCTGGTACAGCGAGCGGGTGAACATCAACTCCAAGTGCAGCGACAGCGACTTGCGCTTGAGCGGCATGACATCCAGGGTCTGCGGGTCGTCGATCACCCCCAGGCGACCTTGTGGCCGCAGCACCTCGACCAGTTGCGCGAAGTGTTGCTCGGTATGGGTAAGGCTGGCGACATGGCTGACCGACTCGATCCCCAGGGCCTGCAGTTGCCCGTGAAGCGGCGCGCTGTGGTCGATGACATGATGGGCGCCCAGTTCGCGCACCCAGTCGGCGGTCTCGGCGCGGGAGGCCGTGCCGATCACCGTCAGGCGGGTCAGTTGCCGGGCCAGTTGCACCAGCATCGAGCCGACACCGCCGGCGGCGCCGACGATCAGCAGGGCATCGCCCTCCCCGCCGCCTTCGACCAAGCCTAAACGGTCGAACAGCAGTTCCCAGGCGGTGATGGCCGTCAGCGGCAGCGCTGCCGCCTGCGCCGCGCCCAGGCTGCGCGGTTGGTGCCCGACGATACGTTCGTCGACCAGGTGGTATTCGCTGTAGCTGCCGGGCCTGGCGATGGAGCCGGCGTAGTACACCTGGTCGCCTGGCTTGAACAGGGTCACCTGAGGGCCAACTTCACGGACGATGCCGGCCGCGTCCCAGCCAAGTATTTTTGGCTCGGACGTGAAAGTGCCGGCGCGCACCTTGGTGTCGACGGGGTTGACCGACACTGCCTTGACCTCCACCAGGATGTCCCTGGGCCCTGGATTCGGCCTGGGCATGTCGATGTCCTGAAGGGACGCAGGGTCTTCGATGGGCAGGCCGTTCTGGGTGTAACCGATCGCTTTCATAGGCACTCGCTGCTGGATATGGTTTGATTCGTGAATCCAGTCTGGCGTGTTCGGTACTTTGGAAAAACGGGCTGAGCCCGTGAACACTTTCATTGCAGGAGTGAAAATGATCCGTCTCGACGACCTCGGCATCTTTGTGCGCAGCGCCGCGTTGGGCAGCTTTACCGCGGCCGCCCATGAAGCCGAGCTGCTGCCCGGCCAGGCGGCCGAGGCGGTCAAGCGCCTGGAGCGTGAGCTGGACGTACGGCTGTTTGCCCGCACCACGCGCAGCCTGCGCCTGACGGCCGAGGGCGAGCAGTACCTGCCCTCGGCCCTGGCCGCCTTGGAAGCGCTCCGGCAAGGGCGGGACAACCTGCTGCGCGAGAGCGCCCAGCTAAGCGGAACGTTGCAAGTGGCCGCGCCGTCCGACCTGGGGCGCAACGTGCTGTTGCCCTGGCTTACGGCGTTTCGCCGCGAGCACCCGCAGTTGAACCTGCGCCTGTTTCTCTCCGACCAGATCGCCGATCTGTTCCGCGACCCGGTGGATATCGCCATCCGCTACGGCCTTAACGCCGACGCCAACTACATTGCCCTGCCACTGGCGCCGTGGAACCGTAAGGTGCTGGTGGCTTCGCCCGAGTACCTGGCGCGACAAGGCACGCTGCACAGTCCCGAGGAGTTGCGCGAGCACCAGTGCCTGCTGTACATGCAGCAGGGTCGGGTCTACGACAAGTGGCAACTGGGGACGCAGACCGTGCAGGTGCGTGGCGCCCTGTTCTGCGACGATGCCGATATCGCCCGGCGCTGGGCCGTGGCGGGCGAAGGGATCACCTACAAGTCCTGGCTGGATGTGAGTGACGACGTATTGGCGGGACGGCTCGTCGTGCTGTTGCAGGATCACCCCGGGCCGACGCTGCCGCTAAGCCTGGTGTGCCCGCACCGCAAGCAGTTGTCGCCTGCGGTGAAACAGTTGCACGCCTGGCTGTCGAGCCGCCTCGCCGCGCTGGAACGCTACTGATCAGACGGCGGCAGCACGCCCTGGATCGCCGATACCACCTGCCGCGTCGCCGCTTCGAGGGTGCCTTCATTACGGCACAAGACCCAGCCGTGATCGGCAACCGCTCGCTCGAAAGCTTGCGTGCACACCACATGCTCATGCAGTTCATGCATCACGGTACTGCTTAGCCCACGCGAGCGCGCCGCTGCCCTGCTCCACGAGATTTCGGGGTCGGTGACAACACCCACGTGCAGGTCCGGCACACGCACGCCGTGTTCGATGTTCAGCCGCAAGATCTCGGCAAACGGCACCAGCCGGCGAAATGCGGCTTCGGACGGGTACCAGCGATCGATCAGGATGATGCTGTCCTTGGGCTGCCTGGCCAGCACATGTTGGGAAATCCAGGCCCGGCTCAGCGCAAGGCGCTCACAGACCTTCATCTCCAGATCCCGGCAAGGGTCCCTGACGAACTGGTTGACCAGGGCCATGGTTTCGCCCCGATAAGGATCGCTTTTCTTCTCGCTGATGCGGATCACCTTCCTGTTGTCCGCCCTCAGCGCCTGGGTGACGGACTCCAGCAGCGTGGTCTTGCCGGTGCCTTTGGGCCCGTCCAGGGAAATGAACAGCGAACGATTCATGCGTCACACAACGATTGGTTTCCTTCATCGACAGACATGGGCTTACATCAGGCAGTAGAACTCGCTGACCTCTGCGACGATCTCCCGGGCGGCATTGTACAGCCTCGCCTCAGGCGTGAGGGCCATGGAGCGGGCTTCAAGCAGATAGCGCTGGCCGGCCTGGAAGTGGGCGTAGTCGAGGGTCAGATAGCATTGGCGGACGGTGGTGCCGCCCATCATGCTCAACCCGCCTCCGCCACTCGTTTCGTAGTCGAACCTGACGACCAGTTGATGACTGCCGGGAGTGACCTGGAAGAAGCGGCCCTCCTCCAGGCGCTGCTTGTCCAGGCGTTCGGCCAGCAGCACGCGGTCGTTGGGGAATGGCAGCGAAAGGTCGACCCAGGCCATCTCGGGGTTGGCGGCTGGCATGGGGGACTGGCAGCCCGGGATGGCGGTAATCAGCAACAGCAGTAGCAGCCGGCGCATGATGGGTAATCCTTTGGGGAATGGTCAAAGAATAGCGCTGGGGGGGCAGGCTGTTAATCGTCTGGTTCGAGGCCTGGGATGACGGCTGATGTGAAGGAAGGAATAAAACTCAGGCCCGCCGGGATGAACCCGGACAGGCCTGAGGAAGGGAAAACCGTCGAATGCTACGCGCTACAGACTCTCGTCAAGAAACTTCACCACAGTCCCCATGCACGCCACCCGCTCTTCCACATGAGGCATGTGGCTCGAGTTTTCGAACAGCGCCCAGCGGATCCCGGGGATCAGGTCGAGGTACGGCTTGACCACCAGCGGCGTCGCCTCGTCATAGCGCCCGGAAATCAGCAGGCTTGGCACGTTGATCTGCGGCAGGCGGTCGACGATGGTCCAGTCCTTGGTGCTGCCGATGATATGGAACTCGTTTGGTCCGGTCATGGCGTGGTACACGGTCGGGTCGGCATCCACCTGGGCGAAGGTGCGCGCCACCTCTTCAGGCCAGGGTTTGAGCCGGCACACATGACGGTCGTAGAACACCCGGGTGGCGGCGATGTAGTCGGCGGCGGTGTAGTCGCCGACGGCCTCGTGGCGCAGCAGGGTGTCCTGGACGTCCTTGGGCAGCTCTTCGCGCAGGCGGTTGGCCTCGCGCACCCAGGTGCGCATGTCCGCCGGCGAGTTGGCGATCACCAGGCAACGCAGGCCCCGCGGCTGGCGCACCGCGTGCTCGCTGGCCAGCATGCCGCCCCAGGACTGCCCCAGCAGCGCGTAGCGCTCGGTGATGCCCAGGTGCTCCAGCAGGTTGTCGAGCTCCTCGAGGAACAGCTTGACCGTCCAGAACGACGCCGGCATGTGTGGCAGGTGGGTCGAGCGGCCATTGCCCAGTTGGTCGTAGTGAATGACCGGGTAGCCACCGGCCGCGACGTCCTTGTAGGCGTCGACATAATCAAAGGTGCAACCTGGGCCACCGTGCAGGATGACCAGCGGGGTGCGGCCGCAATCCAGGTCACCGGTGACGCGGTACCAGGTCTGGTAGTCGCCGAAAGGGGCAAAACCTTCACGCGATTGGGTGAGTTCCATGTCATCCGGCTCCGTGCGAATCATGGTGCACACAATAACCCTACGCGTGGCGCGGCATAACTAGAGAGTTCTCTAGGTTTTCGACCTTTTTTGTTGCTTCACTGATCAAGCAGGCGGTAATGCACCGCCCGGGCGACCGCCTGGACACGGTTTTTCGCCCCCAGTTTGTGCATGGCCGAGGTCAGGTGCAGGGAAATCGTCGCCAGCGAGCGGTTGAGCTTCTCGGCGATCTCCCCCGCCGTCAGGCCTTCGGCGGCCCAGCGCAGGCATTCGACCTCGCGGCGGGTCAAGCGGATGACGCGGGTGGCGGACTCCTTGGCCAGCAAGGGATAGGCCGCCTCCTGCAAGGCATGGGCGATCAGGCTGAAATCGCCCAGGTGCTCCCGGGCGTCGTCCAGGTCGCGTTGGCTGGACTGGGGGCGCAGGCCGGTCAGGGTCGCCAGCCCGCCCCGTGGCAGGTGGATGGGCACGGTCACGCCGCAAGTCAGCTGTGCGTCGTGCAGGTAACCGACCACCGGAGCGTGGCGCTGGTCGATGTGGCGCTGCAGAACGGTCTCGCCCTTGGGCAGGTACGACCAGACGAAGGGGGCGATGGAGGACACCGCCACCTGCTGCACCGGGTCGATCTGGTAAAAGCCCTCGGAACACCACAGGTCCTGCCAGTCCTTCGGGGTCTGGCGCAGCCGGACCACGCTCGGGGTGATCAGCTCGCCGACATGGTCCAGTGGCACCGGGCTGTAGTCGTACACCAGGGCATCGAAGCCCAGTTCCGCCGCCAGTTCGGCGACGCTGTCCATCTGCTCATCGAGGCTATCGTCCGACGCCAGACGCGCATTGAGTTCAGCCACCTTGGCCTGCATACCTGACACTCCCTGTGATTCCTTTTGGATTTCCATCTCGAAGTCCGGCACGTAGAATGCCACGGCTTGGCGCGGGACTGCCATACGAAACCTATAGGAAACACTAGCTTGTAGGCGACGAAAACTCCTGCGCTAGTTATAGCTGCAAGCCATGGCCAACAGGAGAGTAGCGATGTGGCGTGAGATGCAACCTGACCAGCAGTTCAACGTATCGGTCGATGGCCACAATCTCGTGGTGTACAGCTTTGGTGAAGGGGACGAGGTGCTGTTGTGCCTCAATGGTGGGCCGGGGCTGCCCTGCGACTACCTGCGCGACGCCCATGCCTGGCTCAAGGACAAGGGTATCCGCGTGGTCGCCTTCGACCAACTGGGCACCGGCGCCTCCGACCGCCCCGATGACGACAGTCTGTGGAATATCACCCGCTACGTGGCCGAGGTCGAGCAGGTGCGCCAGGCCCTGGACCTGGGCCGTGTACACATGCTCGGGCATTCCTGGGGCGGCTGGCTGGCGATCGAGTACGCCATTCATCACCCGCAGTCGCTGAAAAGTCTGATTCTCGAGAATACCGTCGGCGACATCCCGCACCTGATCACCGAGCTGGAACGCCTGCGCGGCGCCCTGGGCAGCGAAACAGTGGCGATGATGCAGCGCCATGAGGCCATGGGTACCCTCGACCACCCGCAGTACCAGGCCGCCATCACCCTGCTCAACTACCGCCACGTCTGCCGGCTCGATGAATGGCCGGCGCCGATCCAGCGTTCGCTGGGCGACTGGAACATGGGCCCCTACAGCACCATGCAGGGCCCCAACGAGTTCCTCTATATCGGCAACCTCAAGGACTGGAACCGCCTCGAGCAGATGGGCGCGTTCCGCATGCCGGTGCTGATCACCACCGGCCAGCACGACGAACTGACCCCGGCCTGCGCCATGCGCATGAAGCTGGCGCTGCATGATCGTGCCGAGCTGCATGTGTTCCCCAACAGCAGCCATATGCCGTTCTACGAAGAGCCCCAGGCCTATTTCCCGGTGTTGCTGGATTTCCTGCAACGCAACCGGGGTTGATCGATGAGCCTGGCACGCTACCGGTTCGTCCTCATCCGTCCGTTACAACTGCTGCCGGTGCTGCTGGGCATCAGCATCATCACCTTCGTGCTGGTGCGCTCGATCCCCGGGGATCCGGCGCGGGTGCTGCTGGGCGCGCGCAGCACCCCGGACGCGATCCAGAAGATCCGCGCGCAATTCGGCCTCGATGAGCCGATCTGGGCGCAGTACCTGTACTTCCTCAAGAACCTGCTCAATGGCGACCTGGGCAAGTCGCTGCTGTACAAGGTCGACGCCCTGCCGCTGATCGCCAGCCGCATCGAGCCGACCCTGATGCTGGTGCTGGGCAGCGTGGCCCTGGCGCTGCTGATCGCCGTGCCGCTGGCCATCCTCGCCGCCCGCCACAAGGGCGGCTGGGCCGACAACCTGATCCGCCTGTTCACCACCGCCGGCCTCGGCTTGCCGGCTTTCTGGCTGGGGTTGATGCTGATCCTGTTGTTCAGCGTGCACTGGGGGCTGTTCCCGGTATCCGGCTATGGTCGCACCTGGGTCGAGAAGCTGCACCACCTGGTGCTGCCCTGCCTGACCATCGCCCTGGCGCTCTCGGCGGTACTGGTGCGCAACCTGCGCGCCAGCATCCTGCTGGAGATGCAGGCCGACCATGTCACCGCCGCCCGTGCCCGGGGCCTGGGCGAAGGGGCGATCCTGCGCAGGCATGTCCTGCCCAACTCCATGGTGCCGACCATCAACCTGCTGGCGGTCAACATCGGCTGGCTGATCAGCGGCACGGTAGTGATCGAGAGCCTGTTCTCCCTGCCGGGCGTCGGCCAGTTGCTGGTGCGCGGCATCTTTACCCGCGACTACATGGTGGTCCAGGGCGTGGCCATGGTGCTGGCCTGCGCCACGGTGGCGGTGAACTTCCTCGCCGACGTGGCGACTACCGTCCTCGATCCGCGGGTGAAGATCCAATGAGCGCCATCGTCGCCCTGCGCGCACGCCTGGCCTGGAACCTGGGCGATGGCCGCCTGACCCTGTACTGCGGCCTGGCCATCGTCTTCGGCTGGTGCCTGCTGGCGCTGTGCGCGCCGTGGGTCGCGCCGTTCGATCCGCTGCTGCAGAACGGCGACCTGCGCCTGGCCGCGCCCAGCCTGGCGCACCCTTTCGGCACCGACAACTTCGGCCGCGATGTGTTCTCGCGGGTAATCTGGGGCGCCCGCGTCGACCTGCAGATGGCCTTGATCGGGGTGATCTTCCCGTTCCTGCTCGGCACCTGCATCGGCGCGGTGTCCGGTTACGTCGGCGGCTGGCTGGACAACGCCTGCATGCGCATGATCGACATCGTCCTGGCCTTCCCGTTCCTGGTGCTGATGCTGGCGATCATGGCCATTCTCGGTCCGGGCCTTGGCAGCTTCTATATCGCCATGGCCCTGGTCGGCTGGGTGTCCTATGCGCGGCTGGTGCGCTCGCAGATCCTCGTCCTCAAGCAGAGCGACTTCGCCCTGGCCGCCAGGAGCCTGGGTTTCAGCCACCGGCGCACGCTGTTCGGCCACCTGCTGCCCAACGCGCTGTTCGGCTCGGTGGTGTTCTGCATGTCGGATGCCGTGCTGGTGCTGCTCAACGGCGCCGCCGTCAGCTACCTGGGCCTCGGTGTGCAACCGCCGACCCCGGAATGGGGCACCATGGTCGCCGAGGGGCAGAGCTTCATCACCAGCGCCTGGTGGATCTGCACCTTCCCGGGCCTGGCGGTGGTGACCCTGGCCATGGGCTTCAGCCTGCTGGCCGACGGTGTCGCCGAACGCCTGGGAGACCGCTCATGACCACGCCCCTGCTCCAGGTTCGCGGGCTGAGCGTCATCGCCCGCGCCGGCCAACGGGATATCACCCTGGTCGATCGGCTGTCCTTCGACCTCGGCGAAGGCGAGATCCTCGGCCTGGTGGGCGAAAGCGGCTCGGGCAAGACCCTGGCCTGCCGGGGCCTGATGCGCCTGCTGCCAGCAACGAACCTGCGGGTCGAAGGCCAGGCCGTGCGCCTGGCGGGCCATGACCTGCTGCGGCTGGACGAAGCTGGCATGCGCCGCCTGCGCGGCCGTGAGCTGGGGATGATCTTCCAGAACCCCAGCAGCCACCTGGACCCGCTGATGCGCATCGGCGAGCAGATTGCCGAAGGTATCCGCCTGCACCAGGGCTCGTCTCGCCGCGAGGCCCGGGCAGAGGCCATCGAGGTGCTGCGCCAGGTCGGTATCCCCGACCCGAAGTCCCGGGTCGACAACTATCCCCATGAGTTTTCCGGCGGCATGCGCCAACGGGCGATGATCGCCGTGGCCCTGGGCTGCAACCCCAAGGTGCTGATCGCCGACGAGCCGACCACGGCCCTGGATGTCACCGTGCAGGCGCAGATCCTGCGCCTGCTGCTGGAGCTGCGCGACCGCCGCGGCCTGTCGATGATCCTGATCAGCCACGACCTGGGCGTGGTGGCGCAGACCTGCGACAGCATTGCCGTGATGTACGCCGGGCGCCTCTGCGAGCACGGCGCCAAGCACGAGATGCTGGCCCGGCCCAAGCATCCCTACAGCGCCGGGCTGCTGGCCTGCCATCCTGCGGCGCAGCCTGAGGCATTACGCATGACCACCATCGCTGGGCAGCCACCGTTGCTTGATGACCTGCCGCCAGGCTGCCGTTTCGAATCGCGTTGCCCCCAGGCCATGCCGCGCTGCCGGCAGCAACTGCCCGAACTGCTGGAATCAAGCCCCGGCCACCGCCTGGCCTGTCATACCCCGCTGCTGGCCGGAGGTCCGTCATGACCACGTTGTTGCAGGTCAAGGACCTGCAGGTGCAGTTTCCCGCCGCAGGCAGCGGCCTGCTCAACCTGCGCCCGCGCAAGGTCAGCGCGGTCAACGGCGCCTCGCTGAATCTGGCTGCCGGCGAAACCCTCGGCCTGGTGGGCGAGTCAGGCTGCGGCAAGAGTACCCTGGCCCGGGCCATCCTCCAGCTCACCCCGAGCTGCGGCGGCCAGGTGCTGTACGACGGCACCGACATGAACCAGGGCAGCCCGGCGGATATCGCCCGCCTGCGCCACGAGACCGCGATGATCTTCCAGGACCCGTACAGCGCGCTCAACCCACGCCAACGCATCGGCCAGATCCTCGCCGAGGTGCTGCAGGTGCAGCGCAAGGTGCCCGCCGCGCAGATTCCGGCCCGGGTCGGCGAACTGCTCGAGCTGGTCGGCCTGCGCGCCGAGCTGGCCGAGCGCCGGCCCGGTTCGCTGAGCGGTGGCCAGTGCCAGCGGGTCGGCATCGCCCGGGCCCTGGCCGTCGAACCTCGGCTTATCGTCGCCGACGAATGCGTCGCCGCGCTGGACGTGTCGATCCAGGGGCAGATCATCAACCTGCTGCTGGAGTTGCGCGAGCGCATGGGCCTGGCGCTGCTGTTCATCACCCACGACCTGGGCGTGGTGCGCCGCCTGTGCGACCGGGTGGCGGTGATGTACCTGGGGCAGATCGTCGAGGAAGGCCCGGTGCATGAAGTCTTTACCGCCCCGCGCCACCCCTACACCGCCGCGCTGATCCAGTCCATCGCCGACATCGACCCGGCCCGGCGCCTGCCGCAGGACCCGCTGGCCGGCGAGCCGCCAAGCCCGCTGCACCTGCCCTCCGGCTGCGCCTTCCATCCCCGTTGCCGGCACGCGCTGCCCGGCTGCGCTGAAACCACGCCACCCGAGCATATCCAGGGCGCCCGGCGCCACGCCTGCGTGCATTCGCAACTGCCCTGCTGACATCACCACCATGACCATCAAACGGAGCTTGAGCATGAAACCCGCCGCATTGAAACTTCTCACCGCCGCCATACTGGCCGCCAGCACCCTGGCCAGCGGCATGGCCCAGGCAGCCGGCGTGCTGACCATCGGCTGCCGAGAGGAAAGCACCACCTTCGACCCGATCAAGAGCGCGCAGAACCGCGACAGCTGGGTGTTCGCCAACGTCTATGACGTGCTGATCCGCGTCGACAACAGCGGCACCCAACTCGTGCCGGGCCTGGCCGAAAGCTGGAAGGTCTCGGACGACGGCCTGACCTACACCTTCAAGATGCGCAACGCCAAGTTCTCCGACGGCTCGCCGATCACCGCCGAGGACGCCGCCTTCTCTCTGCTGCGCATCCGCGACAACCCAGGTTCGCTCTGGGCCGACTCGTACAAGATCATCGACACCGCCAAGGCCGCCGACCCGCATACCCTGGTGGTGACCCTGCACAGCAAGTCGGTGCCGTTCCTGGCCCAGCTCGCCACCGCCAACATCTCGATCCTGTCGAAAAAGGCCATGGACAAGCTTGGCGAGGAGGAATACGCACAGAACCCGGTGGTGTCCGGGGCTTTCAAACTCAAGGAATGGCTGCGGGGCGACCGGGTGATCCTGGAGAAGAACCCCGAGTTCTGGCAGGCCGACAAGGTCAGCCTGGATGGCGTGGAGTGGATCTCCATCCCGGATGATCGCACGCGCATGATGAAGGTCCAGGCCGGCGAACTGGACTCGGCGATCTTTGTGCCGTTCACCCAGGTGGACGAGTTGCAGAAGGACAAGAAGATCACTATCCATATCGACCCCTCGACCCGTGAAGACCACCTGCTGATCAACCACTCCAAGGGTCTGCTGGGCAAACGGGAAGTGCGTGAGGCGATCGACCTGGCGATCGACAAGAAGGCGCTGGTGGACACGGTCACCTTCGGTCACGGCGAAATGGCCTACTCCTACATTCCCAAGGGTGCGCTCTACCATAACGCCAACAACCCACAGCGCCCGTTCGACCCGGCCAAGGCCCGCGAGCTGCTGAAAAAAGCCGGCGCCGAGGGGCTGAAGGTCAACTACGTGGTCAACGCCGGCAACGAGGCCGACGAGCAGATCGCCGTGCTGGTGCAGAAGCAACTGGCCGATGTCGGCATCACTGCCAACCTGCAGAAGGTCGACCCTACCCAGAGCTGGCAGATGCTGGTCGACGGCGACTACGACCTGTCGGTGATGTACTGGACCAACGACGTGCTCGACCCGGACCAGAAGACCACCTTCGTGCTGGGCCACGACACCAACATGAACTACATGACCCGCTACCACAACGACAAGGTAAAGGACCTGGTGGCCGCGGCCCGTGTCGAGACCGACCCGGTCAAGCGCAAGCAGATGTATGAGGAGCTGCAGAAACTGGCCAAGCAGGACGTGCACTGGATCGACCTGTACTACAGCCCGTACATCAACATCTCGCGCAGCAATATCCAGAACTTCCTGCAGAACCCGCTAGGGCGTTTCACCCTGGAGGAGACGGTGAAGCTGGAAGCCGGGCAGAAGACCGCGCAGAACTGACGGCGGTTTATCGAGCGCCGCCCTCGCGGCGCTCGATCTCATTTCAAGCCTTTGCCTTGCGCCGCCGCATCCACGCCCAGGCAACCCCCGCCAGCACCACCAACCCCACCGGCAGTACCTGCGCCTTGTACGGCCGCAACGCCGTGCGCACGCTATCGAGCTTCTCGGTCAGGTAGCGCTTGTTGGCCTGGTCGAACCGGGGCTCCTCGCATTGCTTGCCGAAATCCTCCGCCCACTGCACGAACGGCCCCTGCTGGACGTAGCGCCTGTACAGCGCGCTTTCCTGTTCGCTGCCGGGCACCCAGCCGGCCGCGATGCACAGCACTGCGGCGAAGGCCTGGCTGCTGCGTGGCAGTTGGTCAGCGGCCTGGTTGGCCAGGTCGGCGGCGACATAGCGGTAGTGGTATCGCTGATCGGGCTTGGCCTCGGTCGCCCGTTGGCGCAGCACCTCGCCAGCAGCCAGGAACGGCCCTGGCTGCACTTCGGCGCTGCCCAGGCTGTAGCTGCCGCCCAACCAGGCGTAGTCGGGCGCCATTTCATAACCGAGGATCTCCATGCCCGCGCTGCGCGCCAGGGTTGCCGCAGCGTACAGCGCCTCGGCGCGGCCAGTGGGCGTCCAGCGCGAGACGGCATCCTGGCGGTGCTGGCCGTAGGCCTTGGCGTCGGCCTGCAATTGCGGCGTGGCGAAGTAGCCGGGCGCTTCGTCGTAGCGTCCTTCGCGCAGCAAGCGTCGCCCCAGCAGCTCGCGCAACTGGGTCGCCACCGGGCGAGGCACATAGCCGCCCTCTTCCACCTTGGGCGCTGGCGGCGCTGGCACATGAGCATCGACATAGCCTTTGAGCTCATCCAGGGTCAGCACGCGGTCAGCCACGTTGGCCGTGTCCTGCCAGTAGATTTCCTGGCTGCGGTACAGCAGGTCGAAGGCCTGCAGGTAATCGCCGCGCTCCAGCGCCAGGATCGCGCCCTCGCCTTCGACCCGGCAGCCGGGTTTAACGCTCTCATAGTCCCAATCGGGTGTCTGTCGCGAGCCCCATGATTCTTCACGTGGGAACGCGGCCGCAGCCTTGGCATAGGCAGCCGCCGCCTGGCTCTTGTCACCGTCGCGCAAGGCCAGCTTGGCGCGCAGCCACCAGGCAAGGCCGGTGTCGCCGGCCTGCTGCAGATAGCTTCTGGTCGCGGCATAGTTGCCTTGCTGGTAGGTCAACGCGGCCAGGCGGTCGGCGTCTTCGAGCTTGCCGCCAACACTGGCCTGCAGCAGCGCGGGCAGGCGTCGGACCTGGGTCGGCGGCTGGCCGTCGTAGTCCCAGCCGACATGGCTGAGCAGGTAGGCGGTGAGCAGCTTGCGCGGCATTGGCTGCGCCAGCAGCGCCTTCAATTGCTCATCCGGCAGGCTCACCAGTTCGTCGGCAAGCTGTCTGAGCGAGCTGTAGCCGCTGCCCGAGCCCAGGCGGCTCTGGCTGGCATACAACTGAATGGCGCTGTTCCAGTCGCCGGCGAGCTTGGCCAGGCGGGCCTCCTCGCCAAGGCTGGCCACCCCAAGCTCCAATGGGTCGCTGAAGCCTTCGGCGCTGAGCGCGCGGGCCTGGTGGAAGGCCTCGCGGGCCCGGGCTTGCAGGGCCTGTGGCGTCTGTTGCGGATCGTCGCTGGCCTCGAAGCTGCGGGCCGTCAAGGCCCGCCCCAGCGAGTAGGCCGCCCAGGTGCTGCGCAGCTTGCGTTGTTCGCCAGGCAGGGCCAGCACCTTGGCGAAATAGTCCGCCGCCAGGGCGTGATCGTCGGCATCGAAGGCCACTGCGCCGGCAATGTACAGGCGCAGTTCATCCGGCAGTTCGGCGCCCTGCTTCAGCACTTGCTGCGGATCGGCCAGTGCACGCAGTTGCGCGACCTTCTCGCGCAGCGACTCCGGCAACTCGCTGGCCTCGATACGGCTGCGCTGCTCACGGTACGGTCGGTCGTTGTCGTCACCGTCCCAGTAAGGGGTCAAGGTCATCTCGGTGGTGGGCTTGAGGCCTGCCAACTGTTCGCCGAGGCGATTGACCTCGAAGCCGAAATTGCCTTCTGGCAGCTCGGCCAGGGTTTGCGCCCGGTCGTCCAGCAGGCGCATCGGGAAGTCCGGGCCACAGGCCAGCGCCGTGCCGACCGGTACGCTCAGGGACAGGCACAGCAAACGGCGGGTCCAGTCAGGGGTAGACATTCCAGGCTCCTTGTTCGATTCCATGGCAGCGCGCCCAACCAAGGACGCGCCGGCCGCCAGCGGCCACACGCACGCTGGACTGGCGGTTGAAGACGAGGTGTTGCGGGGATTGCTGCAGGCGGTAGCCGTTGAGCCCGTCCGCGGCATCGCAAGACTCAACGTTCAGTTCCACCCGCGCGGGTACCGGCAGGTCGAGATTGCCGACGTTGACCAGGCTGATGTCGTAGAGCCCGGCCTGCCCGGACAGTTCGAGCCGCCATTGACTGGCGAGCGCGTCGCCGCGCGCCACCGCCTTTAAGGTGGTCAGGCTCCAGGCCCGACGGTCGCTGGGCAACGGCAGGCGGAACCAGATAAGCCCGGCCAGGTGGGCGGGCGGTTTGTCGCGCAGTTGCCTGCCCAAGTCCGCCAGTTGCTGCGGGTCGGCCAGCAGCTCGCGGCGCTCGCCGGCACGGTTCAATGGGGTTTCGCTTTCCACCAACGGCGCGCCGCCGGTATCCGCCAGCAACGCCACGCCATAGGCGGGCAAGGCCAGGTAGAACGGTCTGTCGCTGACCCGCCCCCAGCGCTCGGCCCAGGTTTTCGCCTGGTTCGGATCGAACAGGCCTCGCCGCGGATCGCTCACCGCGTGCACCTGCAGCACGCTGCTGTCCACCGCCTGCAACAGCGCCGGCAGGTGTGGGCTGTCGAGCCAGGCGGGCAGCGCGGTGATGCTCAGTTTTACGCCCGGTGGAAGTTGCTCACGCAGTTTCAGAAGGAACTGGGTGTAGCCCGGCAGGCGCGCACTGCCACTGTCGTGGTCGATCTCAAGTCCACTCGGGTTCACGCCAGCCGCCTGCCAGTCGGCCAGCAATTGGGCGATATGGGTACCGGCCGCCTGTACGTCGAGCGCGGGCAACTGGCCATCAAGACGCACCACGGCGATCACCGGGCGGCCATCGCTCCTGAGCTTGGGCAACTCGACCAGCGCCCTGCTCCAGCCGGCCTTGGGCTGGGCTTGCAAAGCCAGCACACGCAGGGTGGAGAAGTCGGCACGGCTTTCGGCCAAGGCCTGTTCATGGGCCGGCCGCCACTGGCGTTGCCAAATGTACAGTTGCTGGTCGAGGGGCGGTGCAGGTTCGGGCTGGCAGCCGGTGAGCGTTGCGAGAACGGCGGATAGGAACAGACGCCGAAGCGTGGCGGTGGCGGGCATACAATCCTTTGTCTGACGGGTTTGAGCGCCGGGAACAGGGGGAAATTTTACCTCAATGCAAGATCCAGCGGACACCCCTGAAAGGGCGTCGAACCAGGAAGAGTACAAATGTTTCCTTGCCCGCCTCCGGTAGCCGTGGTGCCTGCGCCCAAAAGTTTCTGCCGGTCTTCGCTGTTTAAAGAGCCTTATATATGCAGGCTGCAACTTTTATAAACAGGGCACCAACGATGATCAGGTTTCGAGATTACCAGACCTTGACGCAACCACCCTCTCGCACACTAGCGATTCTCATTAGAGATCAAACCCGTTATCGAAGCCATAAAAAATAATTAATCAAAAGGATTTAATCAAAAACAATAATTCGCAAAGCTTCTAATGTCGTGGCGCAGCCCCAGCGTTTCATCTAATGATCACGGGCCTTTTGCCCTTGCAAAAGCGACGCGACCGACTAGTTTTGTGATTGTCTTTGCCAACACTACAACTACAACACGACCGCCCCTCAGAGCAGGAGAATCTATTCTTCCAGGCGACGCCTGCCGCTGCATGTAGTTACTGAAACGGAACTCAGTCAAAACAACAAGAGGGACGCTTGATGAAGCGCAGCCATGGCTATCGTGTGCTCCTTGAAAAAGGGCCGGCCGCACATTTCTGGTTGTCACTGCTGTGTTTCTCAGGGCTGGTTATTACCAGTTTCCTGTTGTTCGAACAGCAGATCCAGGGTTTCCTCACCCATCTTGACCTGTATCGCCCTTCAACCCCCGTCCAGATGTTCAACCTGGCACTGTTGCTGATCGCCTTGCTGGCCCTGGACGTGGTGCTGCCCGTACCTTCAAGCATGGTCGCGCTGCTGGCCGTGGCCACCCTGGGCAGCATCAGCGGTTACCTGACGATCTTCATTGGCCTGTGCCTGGGCGCCGGGCTGGGCTACGCGTTGGGTGCCGGGTATCTGCGGATGTTGTCCAGCCGCCTCGGCCTGCACCAACGCCAGCCGGGGCAACTGGCGTACCGCCTGGGCACGCTGTCGCTGATCTGTCTGCGCGGCGTGCCGGTGCTGGCGGAAACCTCGGTGGTGGCCGCCGGCATGCAGCGCTATCCGATGCGCGCTTTCGTGCTGGTCACCACCTTGGCCAACGCGGGCCTGGCCTTGGCTTACAGCGCCATCGGCAGCTTCCTCGTCGAGCAGAACGCGTTGCTGGTGACGATTCTCGCCAGCATGATCCTGCCCGGCCTGTTCATTGCCGGGTACAGCCTGTTCAAGGCCTTGCGCCGTCGCCAACCGGCACCGCCACTGCGCGGGCGCTTCACGGTCAGCTACGACTATCCGGTGCTGTTCACCGACCACCTGTTCGATCCGCTCAACCCTTGCCTGCATCGTCAGCTCACCGCCCAGCAGCACGGCCGGGTGACGGTGCTGATCTTCGCCGATGAGCAGCTGCTGCGCTGCGCACCGCACCTGCCGGGCCAGATCGACGCGTACTTCGTCGCCCATGGCGCGGACCTGCTCCTGAAGGCGGCACCGATCGCCGTGCCCGCCGGCGAGCTGAGCAAGGACGCCCAGGTACTGCAGCAGCTGTATGCAGACATGCTGGCCCATGGGCTGGACCGCCACTGCTGCGTCCTGGCCCTGGGCGGTGGCGCCGTGCTCGACGCGGTGGGCTACGCCTGTGCCACTTTCCACCGGGGCATGCGCCTGATCCGCCTGCCTAGCACGGTGCTGGCGCAGAATGACGCCGGCATCGGGGTGAAAAACGGTATCAATGCCTTCGGCCAGAAAAACCTGCTGGGCGCCTTCTATCCCGCCACCGCGGTGATCAACGACTTCCAGTTGCTGACCACCCTGGGTCACCGCGACCAGATCGCCGGGCTCGCCGAGGCGGTCAAGGTGGCGCTGATCAAGGACCGCACCTTCTTCGAGTGGATGGAGCGCCAGGCCGACGCCCTCGCCCGCTTCGACCACCCGGCCAGCCGCCATGCCATCCGCCGCTGCGCCGAGCTGCACCTGGGGCATATCACCGGCGCCGGCGACCCTTTCGAGCGCGGCAACGGTCGTCCACTGGACTACGGCCACTGGGCGGCGCATCGGTTGGAGAACCTCAGCCAGCATCGACTGCGTCATGGCGAGGCCGTGGCGGTGGGCATGGCCCTGGACGGGTTGTATGCCAATGCCCTGGGGCTGTTGAACGATATCGACAGCGAGCGGATCTTGAGCCTGTTGCTCAGGCTTGGCTTCAACCTGTGCCCTGCGGAGCTGAACCTGAAGGATGACCAGGGACGTTCTCGAGTGCTGCTGGGGCTGGAGGAGTTCCGCCAGCATCTGGGCGGCCAGCTGTCCATCCCCATGCTCAGCGGCATCGGCGCATCGGTCGACCTCCACGAGATCGACGACGGCCTGATGGAACAGGCGCTGCTGCGCCTCGCCAGCTATCGCGGCAATCTGCTCGCCCTCGGCGAGGGCTGTGCGCAATGAGCCAGATGAAGACCTGGATGACCGTCGGCCGCGTTTCCAACCTGCCCACGGTATGGACCAACACCCTGGCCGCCGCATTGTTGGCCAGCAGCGCCGGAGCCCTGGCGCCACCTTCCTCGCTGGTGTGGATCCTGCTGCTGGCCATGCTGTCGCTGCTGTACCTGGCGGGCATGCTGCTCAACGACTTGCTGGATGCCGACTGGGACCAGCAGCACCACAACCCACGACCCATCACCCTGGGCCTGGTCAGCCGTCGGCAGGTGCGCCTGGCCACCTGGCTGGCGTTGCTGCTGGCGGCCGCCGCAGCCCTGGGCTTGAGCCGGTTGATCGAGCAACCGCATTGGCTGCTGGCCAGCGTCACCCTGCTGGTGGGCTGCATCCTCGGCTACAACCTGCTGCACAAGAAATACGCCCACAGCGTCTGGTTGATGGGCGCCTGCCGCTCGGCCCTCTACCTCACCGCGGCGGCCAGCCTGGCGATGCCGACCCAGCCCATCTGGCTGTGCGCCTTGCTGCTTGGCGTGTACATCAGCGGCCTGACCTACCTGGCGCGCCAGGAGCACCTCAACCAACTGCTCAGCCGCCTGCCGCTGGTGTTGATGCTGAGCCCGCTGGCCCTGGTGGGCTACGCCGACACCCTGTGGTTCTGGCCGGTGCTGCTGCTGTGGCTGGGCTGGCTGGGCTGGCACTACTGGCTGCACCTGGCCGATCCGCGCCGCCGCCAGGTGCGCGCCTTCATCGGCGCGGGGCTGGCGGCCCTGCCGCTGTTCGATGCCCTGGTGCTGGCAGTGGCCGACCAGCCCCTGGGCAGCCTGCTGTGCGTCCTGGTGTTCTTCCTGCTTCCACACCTACAGCGCTGGATCAAACCGACATGAACAGTGATATCGCTACGTCGACAACAGCGGCGCTCAAGATGCGCCACGACTGCCTGGCCGCACGGCACCAGGCCCTGGCCGCGCAACTCGAACCGATCGAGTTGCAGTGGTGGCACGAGGCCCAAGAGCGCCTCGGGCAGTCACCGGATGCCAACACCGCGGCACTGCTGAGCGGCCAGTGCAAGCGCAGGATCCACGAACAGGCCATGCGTGACGATGAGCACTGCAGCCAGTTGCAACTGGCGCGCGCCTTGCTGCTGGCCCAGGTCCTCGGGCAACAGCCGCAGGACGGTCAGTTGCCCTTGCTGCGCCAACTGTTCCTGTGGGGCGACGACCAGGAAAAAGTCGCGCTGCTCAAGGCCCTCGACTGGATCGACAGCTCGGGGCTGTGCGTACCGCTGGCCCTGCAGGCCGGGCGCACCAGCAACAGCGAGGTGTTCGCAGCCCTAGCCCTCGACACCCCCTACCCGTCCCGCCACTACCCGGAGCGGGCCTTCCACCAGCTGGTGCTCAAGGCACTCGGCATGGGGCTCGACGTGCGGCGTCTGGTCGGCCTGGCACAGCGCCACGGCGTCTCGCTCAACCAACTGGCCCTCGACCTGCTGGACGAGCAGCTCGCGGCCGCCCGCACGGTCTCGCCTGGGCTGCACCTGGCCATCGCCTTCGACCTGCTCAGCCCGGCGCAACGCCAGCGCCTGCTCGGCCTTCACCAGCAACAACGCCTGCCGCCGGCGTGGCACGACCACCTGGCCGACCGCCACGCGAGCTGATGCCCGACGACGCCTTCCCCTGAAGAGGATTCACCATGCCCAAGTATTTCGACCCGCATATCCACATGGTCAGCCGCACTACCGACGACTACCAGAACATGGCCGCCGCCGGTATCACCGGGGTGATCGAGCCGGCGTTCTGGCAAGGCCAGGCGCGTACCAGCGTCGGCAGTTTCGTCGACTACTTCGATACCCTGCTGGGCTGGGAACGCTTTCGCGCCAGCATGTTCGGCATCCATCATTTCTGCACCATCGGCCTGAATCCCAAGGAAGCCAACGACCTGTCGGTGGCCAACGAAGTGCTGGAGATTCTGCCGCGCTACCTGGTCAAGGACGGCGTGGTTGCCGTCGGCGAGATCGGTTATGACGACATCACACCGGAAGAAGACCGCTTTCTCGCGCTCCAGCTGGAGCTGGCCCGGCAGTTCAACCTGCCGGTGCTGGTACACACCCCACACCGCGACAAGATCGGCGGCACCAAGCGCACCCTGGCGGTGATTCGCGAAGTGGGGATTGCCGAGCACCTGGTGATCATCGACCACCTCAACGAACTGACCCTGCCGCTGGTGCTCGACAGCGACTGCTGGCGCGGCCACTCCATCTACCCCAACACCAAGATGTCGGAGCAGCGCATGGTGGCCCTGCTCAAGGAATACGGCACCGAGAAGATGGTGGTCAACAGCGCCGCCGACTGGGGCATCAGCGATCCGCTGAAGGTGCCCAAGACCGGTCAGGCCATGCTGGCCGCCGGTTTCAGCGAGGCCCAGGTGGAACAGGTGCTGTTCGACAACCCGGTGGACTTCTTCGCCCAGAGCGGCCAGCTGGACAAGGCCCAGGTCGCCACGCCGCTGCCCATCGACCAGCGCCGCCGCTGGCAGGAAAACTCGGCCCTGCGTGGCCAGGATCCGGTGATCAAATGACCTTGGGCCTTGGTTGGACCGCCGCGCAGCTCGGCTACTGCGCTAATGTGCACCCGGCCCGCGACCTGCCCGCGCTGCGCGTTGCCATCGACCGGCACTTCCAGGGCGTGCGCAGGCTGCGCGGGCTCGACCAGCAGGACAGCGGGCTGTGGATCAGCGCAGCAGCCGCAACCGAACTGCGGGAGCCGCCGAAACGGCGGGCGTTTTTCGATCTGCTGCGGCGCAGCGGGCTATGCCTGACCTCGCTCAACGGCTTTCCCTATGGGCAGTTCCATGAGGGCACGGTAAAAGCCGCCGTGTACCTGCCCAGCTGGGCCGAGCCGCAACGGCTGGCGTACAGCCTGGACCTGGCGCGGCTGCTGGCCGAGGCCCTGCCGCCGGCGTGCCCGCAGGGGGCGATCTCCAGCGTGCCGCTGGGCTACGCCGCCCACTGGAACCCGACGCTGCAGCACCAGGCCGAGGAACACCTGCGCCAGCTCACGGCGGCACTGGCCCGGCTGCACCAGGAAACCGGCAAGAGGATCGTGATGTGCCTGGAAATGGAGCCGGACTGCGTGCTGCAGACCACCGACCAGGCCATCGCCTTCTTCCACCACTGGCAAGCCAGCGACCCGCATCATGAGTACCTGGCGCTGTGCTTCGACGTCTGCCACCAGGCGGTGATGTTCGAGGACTGCCGGCAGTCTCTGGAAAGCCTGCGCCAGGCCGGGGTGCCCATCGGCAAGATCCAGCTGTCGAACGCGATGATCTGCCGCCTGCCGACCGACGACCCGAGCCGCTGCGTACAGGTTCTCGACGTGCTGGGCAGCTTTGCCGAAGCCACCTACCTGCACCAGGTGCAGGCGCGCGACGTCCGGGGCCGCATCCAATGCTGGGCGGACCTGCCGGCCGCGCTCGCCGCCTGTGCGTCGCAGCCTGGGCGCTACCCGGAGCTGCGGGTTCATTTCCACATTCCGCTGTTCAGCGAACACCTGCTGCTGCCCGAACTCGGCGGCAGCCAGATGGCCCTGGCGCAGACCTTCGATTTCCTGGCCGCGCACGAGGATGTGCGCCCGGTGCTCGAGGTGGAGACCTACAGCTGGGGCGTACTGCCCGCGCCAGTGCGACCCAGCGACGAACAGGCCCAGCACCGGGGCATCCGCGACGAGCTGCGTTGGGTCGAGGAGCAGTTGCGCCAGCGCCGCCTCCTGCAACCCCAGGCGCGGGAGGTGCATGCCGATGCCCTCTGACTCGCCACGTCAACCGTTGCTGCTGATCAACGTGGTCGGCCTGACGCCCGCGCTGCTCGGCGCGACAACGCCGCACATCAACCGGTTGCTGCAATCGGCCAGGATGGCCAGCCTGCAACCGACGTTTCCCGCCGTCACCTCCACGGTGCAGGCCTCGATCCTCACCGGCCTGTCACCGGCCGAGCACGGCATCGTCGGCAACGGCTGGTATTTTCGCGACCAGGCCGAGGTGCGCTTCTGGTTGCAGCCCAACGCCCTGATCCAGGGCGAGAAGGTCTGGCAGACGCTCAAGCGCGAGCTGCCGGGCTTTCGCTGCAGCCAGTTGTTCTGGTGGTACAACATGTACGCGGACGTGGACGCCGCCATCACCCCGCGCCCGCACTACCCGGCCGATGGCCGCAAGCTTTTCGGGCTGTACTCGTCACCGGCAACGTTGCATGCGCGGATCGAGGCGCAGATCGGCGAGTTTCCGTTCCCGGCGTTCTGGGGGCCGGCCGCCGGCATTGCCTCCAGCCGCTGGATCGTCGACTGCGCCATCGCCGAGTTCCAACTCGATCACCCGGACCTGCAGCTGGTCTACCTGCCGCACCTGGACTACTGCCTGCAACGGCTCGGGCCGGAACATCCGTCGATCGCCGACGAGGTGCGAGCCATCGACCACGAGGTCGGACGACTGCTGCGCTTCGCCGAGGAACAGGGCGCGGCGGTAATGCTGCTGTCCGAATACGGCATCGAGGCGGTCAGCCAATCGGTGTCCATCAATCGCCTGCTGCGCGCCGAAGGTCTGCTGCAGGTGCGTCAGTCATTGACCTGGGAACTGCTCGACCCCGGCGCCAGCGATGCCTTCGCCGTTGTCGATCATCAGATCGCCCACGTCCATGTGCGCCAGCCCGAGGACATCGCCAAGGTCAAGGCACTGTTGCAGCGTCAACCCGGGATCGAGCAGGTACTGGACAAGACCGAGCAACGGGCCTGGCAGCTGGACCACCCGCGCAGCGGCGAGCTGGTGGCCGTGGCCGCCGCCGGTCACTGGTTCGACTATCACTACTGGCTCGACGCGCGCAAGGCACCGGACTTCGCCCGCACCGTGGACATCCATCGCAAGCCCGGCTACGACCCGCTGGAGCTGTTCATCGACCCGGCCATCCGCTTCCCCCGCTTGAGGGTGGCGCGCCGCCTGCTGCAGAAAAAGCTCGGCTTTCGTTACTACATGGACCTCATCCCGCTGGACACCACGCTGGTGCGCGGCAGCCATGGCCGGCTGCCCGCCAGTGAGCGGGAAGGCCCGCTGCTCATCACCAATTGTGACCTGCCGTTGCCGCAGCGCCTTGCGGCAACGGCGGTGAAACAACTGCTCCTGCAGCATTTCCTGGGGCACCCCTACACCGAACTGGCCAATGCCAAGGAGCACACATGCGGCGAGCCCTCTCAATAACCGTCCTCAGCGCACTGGCCGGACTGGTCCAGGCCGAGGGCACCAACAGCTTCGATTGCAACCAGTTCATGCAGTTCGGCGGCAACGTCGACCAGGCCCGCCAGGCGTTCGCCCAGGGGCCTGAAACCATGAGCTGGAACTGGTTCGTCTGCCTGAACCAGCCGGTCGAGTCCAACAGCCCCAACCGGGTCTGGGAAACCCTCAAGCCTTCGGATCAGGTCTACCTGAGCAATGGCGCCGCGCCGCTGCCCTGGGGACAGAGCCAGCCGGTGCCGGCTCCGGTGTTGCTGGCGGCCCAAGCACAGGGCCTGGACCTCAACCGCACGTTCCATAACCTCAACGCCGTCCAGCAGGTGGATGGCCTGATCCTCGAGATGGGCGGCGCGGTACCGACCGCGCAACAGGGCCAACCGGTGCGCTTCCAATTGTTAATGGGCGAGGACACCTTCGACTACATCGTGCAGAAACAGGTGTACAACGTGAACGGCCAGGCCGCCTTGACCAGCAACCTGGACTTTCCCTCCACCGCCTGGGAGCTCAAGGCCGCCTGGCTGTGGGTCGGCAACGACCCGAGCTACCAGCAGCAACTGCAAGACGATGGCTACTACATCGCCCAGGCCTACTACCAGCAGGACAACGGCCAGTACCAGGTCGGCTACGCCGCGCTCAGCGGCCTGCACGTGGTCAACAAGCTGAACCCGCAATGGGTCTGGACCACCTTCGAGAATCGCAACAACGGCAAGTACACCGTGACCAACGCGATTCCGCCCACCCCGATGAGCAACAGCACCGGGCCGACGCCGGCGGCGCAGACGGCCAATACCGCCTTCCAGGCGCAGTACCCGCAGCTTGCCCAGTACGAACTGATCGGTACCCAGTCCGAGACCAATCCGACCCTGCTCGCCAACTCCCAGCTCGAGTCGGCCTTCCAGAGCCAGTCGTCCTGCTTCGCCTGCCACGGCACGGCGGCGTACTCCAAGACCAAGGGCTACTTCAACTTTGCCCAGAAGCAGCAGGACGGCATCGTCTACCCCACTGCCCCGGTACCGGCGTCCGAATTCGCCGGATACAACAAACTGGACTTTGTCTGGTCGCTGAAACGCGCCCAGTGGCAACGCTAAGGAGCAAGACATGAGCGTACTGAACTTTCCGCGCATCTACCTGGGCGGCCACCTGTACTGGAATCCGCCGACCGCCAACAACAACGACATGTTTCCACTCTACGACGCCTCGAAGATGCGCCTGAACTGGCGCTTCCTCGAGTACTACGGGATCAACCCGGCGAATGCCGCCAGCAAGCTGATGCCGTGGGTGATCGCCCCGCAGATTCTGCTCGAGGCCCCCGAGTATGTCACCCAGGTGCCGGGCAACGTCGCGCAGAACCCCAGTGTGATGATCCCCGGCGAGTGGAACCTGTTCGGTGACAACGCCTGCGGCACGGTCAACTACACCCCAACCGACCCCACCATCCCGGCGACGGCCTCCGTCATCACCGGCGGTGAACTGCCCGGCGGGGGTTACGTCAGCCAGGACCCGTTGATCAACCAGACCTACAACCTGTTCGGCAACCCGTTCGGCAGCGACGCCCCCACCCCGGCCCGCTTCGTCGACGTCAGCCCTTGGCAGAACACCTTCACGGCGCTGTATTTCGACCGGCTGGTGCTGGGCGATGCCCAGTGCGGCCTGACCCTCAAGCGCCAGCACCGCATGCTCGACCGTTTCCTGAATTTCAACTGGGCAAGCCTGGGTGGCCTGATCTACGTGACCACCACCTGGCAGACCTGCTTCCCGAAAGAGAACCTGAGCTGGGTGATCGGCAACTCGCAACTGCTGCAGAACCTGCAGCAACAAATGGAACAGCAGAACGCCAAGGGGCTGATGTTCCGCTTCTCCACCTACCTGACCTGCTACGACAAGAACGGTGTCTTCAACGACCAACCGCCCATCAATACCCATTCCACCACACCGGCGGATCTGGCCAATGTTCAGCAGATGTACCAGAAGGGCCTGGACAATGTCGGCAGCATCTTCTTCAACCCTGCCTACAGCCGTACCGCGGGCACCCTGGGCTTGTGGTTCGACGACGAGTTTCCCACGGCGCCGGCCGGGCGGCGGCTGGTTCCTTGCACGCCGGTGCAGTTGCAGAAGGACGGCGTGGATTTCAAAGCCATGACATTGGGCGTGATCTCTGCACAGGTGCATGACAACACCCTGTCGCTGGACCTGCTCAACGGGTTCCCCAGCTATGCGCTTGATGCCCAGGCCAAGATACCGGTAGCGGCGAAGTTCAACGCTGGCAACTACCAGCTGGGGATACGCCAAGGCGGGCAGTTCACGCCGCTGGCCAGTTTCGGCTACGACGACTACCAGCAGGCAGCCTTTGACAAACGCTCGGGGATCCTCGACCTGCCGCTGAGCGCCGAGGCGCAAAAACAGCTGCAAAGCGGCGCGCTTGAGCTGCAGCAGCAAGGCGCGACGCCTGTGCAGGCGGCGACCCAGCAGATGTGGACCGCCGAGGTGGTCGAGAGTGCCAGCTTCATCGACGTCGGCGACAGCAAGACCTTGCAGATCATGGTGCAGTACGACGGCCTGCCCGCGCCGGCCGGCACCGTGCTGACGGTGGCCGAGTACAACAACGCCTACATGATGTGCACCACCGACTACTACCTGGCGTTCAGCAACCAGGCTGATTTCACGCTGTTTTTCGACGATCCGGACAAGCGCGCCAACAATACTCCCAACCTGCCACAGTTTGTCGGTACGCCGTCACTCACCCGCCAGCTGAGCGAAGGCACGGGGCGTCGGCTCACAGCGATCCACCCCGCCGACTCGACCGTCGGCATGAAGCCGGTGAGCTACCAGCAGTACCTGCCCACGCCAGGCTCGGTGGCCCTGAGCCCCAGCCTGGCGTTCGCCAATCCCATCCAGGGCCACGGCTCGCTGAAGGATGAGCCGAAGGGCAACGTGCAGTACAGCACCACGCAGATCACCACCGACGCCAACGGGGTCGCCCTGCTGACCGTCAGGGCCGTGGCGCCGGGCTTCCCGACCCTGCGCTTCTTCGTGCATGAGGCCGGGCAGGCGCCGCAGGTTCCGTTCAGCTTCAAGTTGTCACAGGCCTATACCGACTTTCTGGCGCCGCTGCGCGTGCTGCCGCAGGAGCCGGACATGCAGCAGGCGTTCGTCGATGCCTGGAACCTGGTCTACCAGCAGCAGGATGCCGGCCAGCAGATCTGGCAGCGCTTCATCTACCCGTTCATCCTGCAGCCGTTCTTCTACATGTACCCGATCATGAACAAGTACATGCCGCTGAACTCGCTGGCGCGCATAGAAGGCGCCGTGGACCAGCTCATCGTGCTGATCAGCAAGCAGTACCAGGAAGAAAGCACCCTGGCGATGCCGATCACCCGTGACATGCCGCAAAGCCGCCGGGCGGTGCTGGAGCTCTGGGCGCAGGCCCTGGTGAAACGCAACTACCCGCCCATCCCGCTGAGCATGAGCGACTACCCGCAGGCTTGACCGCAAGGACCGCCGGGTGACGGGGCTGTCACCCGGCATACTTCACAGGAGTGTCCAATGAACAAGCGCATCCTCGACCGACTGTTGCTGCTGATCCTGCTGCTGTGCCCTGCGCTGGTCGCCCAGGCGGACGACAGCGCCGTCTACTTCACCATGGGGGTGCACAACTCCCTGGGCTGCGATGCGAGCAACGGCAATTGCATCGCCAAGCGCGCGCCGAGCGACCCGTCCGATCCGTTCTTTCCGGCGTACTGGATCAGCGACTGGACCATGTACCGGGTCATGCGCAACTACCAGAACAACCCGCCGCCCTACAGCAACCCGCCCGCCACCCTGAGCCCGGCGGACTACACGGTCTCTCGCGGCACCAGCTACTACGACACCACCTACATTCCGCCGGACGGCGACGGCTTCGGCGCCATGATGGAGCACTACGAGAAGTACTGCCTGCCGATCTTCCCTATCCGCAACAACAATTACACCTGCTCGTTCGTCTCGCTGGGCAACAAGGCGTACTTCCTGACCTACCCGCAGGACCGTCCCAAGGACATGCCGGCCTGCTGCCTGTTCTCGCCGATGAACCATCCGCCGCGCCAGGACTTCATCAAGCACCTGCCCTACAGCGCCGCGCGCAGCCAGCACCTGGGCGCCAGCGTGCAGGCCTACGCCCTGGACCTGGACTCGCCCCAGGGCCCGATCCTGTTCGGTTACGCCTTCTACCGCAAAGCCTCGGGACAACCGCCCTACCGGCAACCGCAGTCGTTCTACTTTTCCGGGGACGCCAGCGTCGCCAATGCGCCGATCGTCAGCCAGAACTACACCGGTTTTCGCATGGTCAAGCCCGACCCGGCCCAGACCTGGGCGCGGGTCGCCGCCATGTGCCCGGCAAACCCGCCGCCCTGCCAGCTGTTCGAGCCACCCGCCGCGCAAAGCAACGGCCACAAGGCGCAGTGGAACCAGCTGATGCAACGCAAACCTTGAGCCATGCGAGGGATCGCCATGAAACCGATGATGCGTTTTTCCGTGCTGCTGCTGGGCCTGGCCTGCCTGCCGGCGCTGGCCAGGGAACAGGCCTTGCCAGCGCCCCTGGCCACCCAGCTCAACTGCCAGCCACCGGCCAATGCGCCGGCCCCCACGGCCGGCCAGGCGCAGTTCGACCAGTACAGCTGGCAACTGTTCATTGCCCTGAACTGGCCCGCCCAGGACCGCCGACGCGGCAATCCGGACTGCACCCGGCAACCCGGGGACGCCGGCTACACCGTCTGGCAGACCTACAAGACCGTCGACGAGATCTTCCTGCCGGAAGGGGCCGATCCCGGCCCCTGGAACAGCCCGCTGGGCCCTCGAAGCCTGGGCATCATCAACATCGCCGCGCTGAAGAACAGCTCGCTGGTCAACGCCATCGACCAGGCCGTCGGCGGCTGGCTGATCGACCAGGCCGGCAACCCGACCTACTACGACATCTCGGCCAACGAGGCGTCCTACAACTACATCGTCGGCAACCGCTTCTATAACGCCGATATCGTCTCCCGGGCGCGCAACATCCAGTTCCCCTACGGGGTCATCGAGATCAAGTCGAGCTGGCGCATTCTCGGGCCCCGGGACAACGCCAGCCGCTACCTGACCATGCTGGCGCGGATCGCCACCTTCGACGACCAGGGCCGGCGCAACGGGGTCACCGAGGCCTTCCTCGGGCTGGTGGGCCTGCACGTCATCACCAAGGCCAAGGGTTATCCGCAGTGGATCTGGTCGACCTTCGAGCAGGTCGACAACGTGCCGCCCAAGGCGCTGGTGAACGGCCAGTGGGTCGACCAGCCGGTGCCTGGCACCGCCTACGCCTACTTCAACCCCGCAGCGCCCGCCGCCAGCCTCAACCAGTCGCCCTGCAACTGGCAAACCCAGGGTACGCAACTGGTCTGCGTGCCCCGTCCCGGCACCACCTTCAAGACCCCGAACCCGCTGAACCGGGTCACCCCGATCGCCGACGTCACCCAGCAGGTCAACGCCAGCTACCGCGCCGCTCCAGGGCTGCAACGCAGCGTGCTGAAGTACTACCAGCTGATCACCACCCAGCGTCCGCTGATGCCCGACAACCCCGGCAACCCGCTGGGCCAGCCGACGCCCGCGTTGTCGGCCAACGTCACCATGGAAAGCTACATCCAGCCCAACAGCAGCTGCATGAACTGCCACTCCATGGCGACGCCGGTGAAGAGCCCCTACAAGTCCGACTACTCCTACCTGTTCAAATTCGCCCATTTCCCCCTGGGCAAACCCATCAAGGACGAGGATTGAACCATGAGCATCCTGAATGGCCCGCGCCTGAACTTCTGGGGTGGCATCCGTACCGATGTCAGCCTGCCGAACAACTCGCCCACCATTCCCTACGAGGGCAACGATGAGTGGCCGATCTTCGACCTGACCACCTCGACCCTGGCCCCGGGTGCCCAGTCCTTCACCGACGATCAGTTGAACGCGATGCTCAATGCCCCGACGGGTGATTACTACACCGCCGGCGGCTGGAACCACTACGGGCAGCATGTCGTCGACCTGCAGAACGCCTTGATCAGCTCCCAGGGCAGCCCGGGCAATGTCGGCACCACCGGCGACCTGGTGGGGCAGCCGGTGTACCTGCTCGGCTCGGTGGACCCGGTGACCGGGCAGGCGCCGGTCTCCGGGCCGATGATGGTGGATCTGGACCCGACCTCGACCACCACCACGCAGATATTCGTCGGTGGCCTGCAGATCGGCGCCAGCAGCAATATCCAGCTGCTGATCCACGGCAACACCGTCTGCAGCAGCCTGGATGTGAAGAAGCGCGTGCTGCTGCCCACGTCCATGGATGCACCAGGCTCGTTCCGCCTGAGCGGCACCTTTCAGCTGACCTTCCCGCTCACCAACATCGTCAGCTGGAACCGCAACAGCCCGGGCCTGCGGGCGATCATCCAGGCGCCCGGAGCAACCGGGATCGTGCTGCGCTTCGTGATGTTCGAGATGTGCCCGGCCATGACCACCGCGCAACTGGACGCCGACTATGCCGCCGGTCGCTATACCCCCAACCCGAGCATCGGCCGGGTCATCGGCACCCTGGCCCCGGCCTTCGCCAATGAACCGCTCAATTGCCAGCCCGGTCGCCAGCTGGTGAACCAGAGCACCGGCAGTACGGCCTATGCCGAGCTGGGCGGCAATGGCCTGCTGAGCATCGACATGGTCAACCTGATTCCGAAGCAGACCTTCAGGGCCGTGCGCGATGACATCACCAGCCCCATTGGGCCCAACGCCAACTACGGGCCGGTCACCCTGACCGCCGGCGCGGTTCCCTTGGCCACCCTCGACCCGAACAGCAATCCGCTGTTCAACTACTACGTGTATGGCGGTATCGTCGACCTGCCGCTCAACCCCAGCCAGCAACAGGCAGCGAAATCCTCGGTCCTGCACGTCGATGCGCCCGGCGCGGTCGCCGGGACCCTGCTGCATGCGTGCGAGTCGGTCTATCGGGTCTACGCCGACCAGCGCAATGTCTACACCGAGGACTACCCCAATGGCCTGTCGATCACGTTGCAGGTCCGCTACCTGGGCGGTCCGGTGACCACGCCCTGCAAGATCAACCTTGGCACCGCGCCCTCGGGCCCGTCATACGGCTCGCCGCAGAACTGGGACTTCCTCGATGTTCCCGACTCGCTGCCCGTCAATCCCGGCCAGCTCACGGTCAGCGTGCCCGTCAAGGTCAGGCCCGGCACCGCTGGGCAGGCCGGTTTCGTCGCCCTGAGCTACAGCGTCAACGGCCTGGCCGCCGGCGGCTACTTCACCAATTTCCGCAAATTCGCCCAGACCGACTTCGGCATCCCCAGGGGTAGCCGTGTCACCTGGCAGCAGGTGTACCCCAACGTGCTGCGGTTCCACTACCTGGCCTTCCCCGCCATGTCCCGCTACGTCCCGCTGAACCAGCCCGACGCGATCATGGCCGCCAAGGCGCCGATCCTCGCCCGCACCGCGGACGCCTACAAGAACACCACGCTGTTCATGCCGGTGGTGCGCTCGATGTCGCCCAGCCAGCGGGCGCTGCTGCGTGCCTATCTGACCGGTGAGCCTTGGCAGCCGCCACAGCAGCCGCACTGACCTATTGTTCACGGAGAGCTCCCATGCCTGTGCTTGTCCCGATACATCCTGAGGAAACCCTGCGGTCCAGCACGTTCATCGCCGAGGGCCTGCTCAACCCCCGCGGCGTCTGCCTGCAGGCCGATGGCAGCCTGCTGCTGGCAGAAGCCGGCTCGGGCCTGGCCGCACAGGCCTTCAGCGGCCGCATCAGCCGGCTGCGACCGGACCCGCGCGCACCCGGCGCCTACCTGCCCCGGGAAACCGTGGCCCAAGGCTTTCGCGCCATGAACATGCAGGCACGCATGTGGCGCGACGAAATCATGGGCCTGTCTGACATCGCCTGCGGTGATGGCCGTTGCCTGGCCAGCCAGACCGACTACGTCGGCGGCTCGCGGCTGCTGGACCTGCGGTTCACGCCGCCCGAGCCGGTGTTTCACAGCCACGGCAACCTCAATGCGCTGTGCTACCACCCGACCCGCCGCAGCTGGCTGGCGGTGAAGCCCGACAGCAACCAGCTGGTGGAGTTCGCCGACGGCCAGCAGGAGCATGTGCTGGTGGCATTGCCCGAACTGGACCAAGGCCAGGAGGCCGTGCCTGTCACGCTGGTGTACGAGCCGGCCACCGACGTGGTGCTGATCAGCCTGTTCTCCGGCGAGCTGCACGATGATCCAGGTCGCCGGGGCATCGACTTCGCCGACAAGGCAGGCCAGGTGATCCGGGTTTGGCCGGACAGTGGCCGGATCGACATCGTGATCGCTGGCCTGCAGCTGCCCACCGGCCTGGCGTTGGACCGCGACGGCAACCTGCTGGTGCTGGAGCTCTGCGACAGCCTGCAGCAACCCTTGACGCCCGACTGGCAAGGCGAACCGCGGCATGGCGGTTTTACCCGTTTCAGCGGACGGCTCCTGCATTGCAATCTGCAAACGCAGCAGGTGACCGTGCTAGCCCGTGACCTGGACACCCCTTCCAACTTGTGCCTGGTAAAGGATGCGGTGCTGGTGAGCGAAGGCATGGGGCTGGTGGGGCGGGCACTGCCGACACCGGGAGGCGAGGTGGTGCCGTTGACTGGCAGGCTTCGGCGGGTGCAGTTGTAATTAGCTGCATCGGCATTCTGAGCGCGGCCGATTGACCGCTGTATCTCAGGCTCCATCCTAAGCCTGAGATACGGTGCCATGTGATCTTCGAGCCTCAGTGACGCACCGCACGAAGCGTTCGAGGTCGAGCAGGCGCGGGCACGATGCGTCGGGAAGGCGGAGCGCTTTCAAATCATACTATTTAGCGAAAATATCGTACAAAACCTGCACGTAGCCCTGAAATATATGATCAAAAGTGCTTTCATACATGGCACGTAGTACACAATCCATTCTGCAAGAACACCTGCGCCATCAGTATGGAAGGCGGCAACGTGAACGCCGCCTACCGCCTGGCCGCGATCACCGGACCGGACGTGCTGCTGGCCATCGCCGACTCCCCGGCCTCGCCGCTAAGGCCTGGTGGCCGGGGTCATGGCGCGCAACAAGGAGGCGGTGAAACTGGCCACCAACCTCACTGAAAGCGTGCTGTCGTATTTGCATGTGCCAGGCGACAAGTTCACCAGAAAGTAAGCCGCGCCGGGCAGCATGGTCGTCGTGCGGGAGCGGACGTACCGGTTGGCCCGATACATCCGTTTTTGCAGCTTCAAATCAAAGGACCTGCGCAGCAATGGCCGTTCAGTCCTTGAGCTTCGCCGCCAACTCCCGGACCCGCTCGAGGTCGGCCTTGGCCACCTTGGCCAGGCCAGCCCCGTAGTCCGCATCCGCCTTGTAGAAGAACGACAGCATGATGTAGCGGCTCTGCTCGTCCGCCGTCGCCAGTGCCTGGCCGAGGCTGTTGATCAGGTCGGTCTGGTCCTTCTTGCCGTAGGAACGGAACAGCTCGCCCGCCTGCTTGAAGTTCTGCTCGCGCTGGATCTTCGCCTGCTGGGTGCTGCCGCTCAGCGGGGTCTGCACATAACGCGCGTCGGCCTGCTCGTCACGCGGCTGGCGGCGGCTCGGCTGGTAGTTCACGCCGCTGTCGGTGTGCCCGGCGTTCATCGCGCCATCCTGGTTGACAGTGTTGACCTCGGCACGCGGGCGGTTCACCGGCAGGCTCAGGCCATTGGCGCCGATACGGTACATCTGGGTATCGGCGTAGGCGAACAGGCGCCCCTGGAGCAGGCGATCCTCGGATGGCTCGATGCCCGGCACCAGGTTCGACGGCGCCATGGCCACCTGCTCAGTCTCCTGGAAGAAGTTGTCGACGTTGCGGTCGAGCACCATCTGGCCGATCTTGCGCTCCGGCACGTCGGGCCAGATTTTGGTCGCGTCCAGCGGGTCGAAGTCGAACTTGGCCAGCTCCTCGGGCTTGAGCACCTGGATGTACAGGTCCCATTTCGGCAGCTTGCCCTGGTTGATCGCACTGACCAGGTCGTGGGTCATATGGCTGTAGTCGCGACTCTGGACCTCGGCGACCTGTTTCGGGTCGAGGTTCTTCTGCCCTTGCAGGCTCTTCCAGTGAAACTTGACGTAGTGCACCTGGCCCTTGGCGTTGACCAGTTTGTAGGCGTGCACGCTGTTGCCGTCCATCTCACGGTAGCTGGCCGGCGTGCCTTCGTTGGAGTACAGCAGGGTCAGGGTGCGGGTGGCTTCCGGTACATGGGAGAAGAAGTCGAAGCGGCGCGAATCGTCATCGAGGTTGTTGCGCGGGTCCGGCTTGAAGGCGTGGACCATGTCCGGGAACTTGATCGCGTCGCGGATGAAGAAGGTCGGGAAGTTGTTGCCGACCAGGTCCCAATTGCCGTCAGCGGTGTAGAACTTGGTGGCGAAGCCGCGCGGGTCACGCAGGGTTTCCGGCGAGTGGTTGCCGTGCACCACCGAGGAAAAGCGCACGAACACCGGGGTCTTCTCGCCGGGGCGGAACACCTTGGCCATGCTCAGGTCGCTGATGTCGGCACTGGCGGTGAACTGGCCATGGGCGCCGGTGCCGCGAGCATGCACCACGCGCTCGGGAATGCGCTCACGGTCGAAACGCTGCAGCTTCTGCAGCAGCTGCACGTCCTGCAGCAGCACCGAGCCGTTGGGGCCGGCGGTCTGCGAGTTCTGGTTGTCGCCCACCGGCGCGCCGTTGTCACGGGTCAGGGTGGCGGCCTGCACGGACAGCGACAGCAGACTGGCGGCGAGGCTGCCCGCCACCAGCAGGCGACCGGGTTGGAACAGCTTGAGCAAAGGGATCATGGGGTACTCCTAAAGGTTCTTTTCAGGCGTCTTGATGCGCCTCGAAAAGGGTAAGGAGCCTGTCACCGATCACTAAATTGATCCTGCTCATCAGCGCAATGGGTAATTTCAATCCTGTTTTTTATTCGTGAATGCTATAGGCAGGCAAAGCAGGCCTGGCCAAGTTCGCTAGAAGTCCACCTTGCCGCGCCCCGCCTTGATCGTGCCGCGCCTGGACTTCGAATCGAGGCGGCGGGCCTTCGAACCGAGGGTCGGCTTGGTCGGCCGGCGCTTCTTCTCGACCTTGCCGGCACCGATGATCAGCTCGGCCAGACGCTCCAGCGCGTCCGTGCGGTTCTGTTCCTGGGTACGGTACTGCTGGGCCTTGATGATCAGCACGCCATCACCGGTAATGCGGCTGTCGCGCAGCGCCAGCAGCCGCTCCTTGTAGAACGCGGGCAGTGACGAGGCCGGAATGTCGAAGCGCAGGTGCACGGCGCTGGAGACCTTGTTGACGTTCTGCCCGCCGGCGCCCTGGGCGCGGATGTAGGTCAGTTCGATCTCGGCATCCGGCAGATGCACGTTGTTGGAGATGGTCAGCATGGTGCGCCTCTAGTGATAGCGCGGCCATTATCGCATCTCCTTGGCGCTCCGGGGTGTCAGGCCTGTGCCATGCGCCGCCGGTACTGCCTGGCGCGAATGGCATCGGTCCATTGCTGGCGCAGCAGTGCCCACCAAGGCGAAACCCCGGGTTCGGGCGCCTTGGCCTCGCTCAGCCTGCGCAGCTGGAACTTGACCATGGCCATGTTGCCCAGCGAAGCCAGCGCCTTGTTCTTCCAGGTGATCGGGCGCAGTTCCGGCACCACGACCTGCCCCGCCTGCCACGCACGGGGCAAGGCCGGCGCGATGGCCAGGGCGGTGCCGATGCCGACCATCTCGACGCCGCTCTGCATCACCTGCTCGGCAACCGGTCGACGGCGAATACCGCCGGTGACCATCACCGGCATCTTCGCCACCGTGCGGATGTCCCGGGCGAACTCCAGGAAGTACGCTTCACGCGCAAGCGTGCGGCCATCCCGGGCCTGGCCCTGCATCGCCGGCGCCTCGTAGCTGCCACCGGACAGCTCCACCAGGTCGACCGCCAGCTCATTGAGCAGGCGCACCACCTGCCGGGCATCGTCAGCACTGAAGCCGCCGCGCTGGAAGTCCGCCGAGTTGAGTTTCACCGCCACGGCAAAGCCCGGCGACACCACCGCGCGCACCGCCTTGACGATCTCCAGAAGCAGCCGCGCGCGGTTGTCCAGGGAGCCGCCCCACTGGTCGGTGCGCTGGTTGCTCAACGGCGAAAGGAACTGGCTGAGCAGGTAGCCATGGGCCGCGTGGATTTGCACGCCGCTGAAGCCGGCCTGCTCGGCAAGCCGTGCGGAGTTGGCGAAGCGCCGGATCACCTCGTCGATCATCTCCGGGGGCATCGCCCGCGGGGTGGCGAAATGCCTGGACATGTTGCCCAGGTCCAACGCCACGGCCGAGGGGGCCCAGGTCTGCTGCCCGAGGCTCGCCGGCATCTGCCGGCCGGGGTGGTTGATTTGCAACCAGAACTGCGCCCCCTTCGAGCGGCCAACGGCGGCCCACTGGCGAAAACGCTCCAAGTGCCGGTCATCCTCCAGCACCACGCCGCCGGGGCCGGTCATGGCGCGCTGGTCGACCATGACGTTGCCGCTGATGAGCAGACCGGCGCCGCCCTGTGCCCAGGCCTGGTACAGACGCATCAGCCGATCCGAAGGCGCATGCTCGGCATCGGCCATGTTTTCCTCCATGGCGGCCTTGGCGATGCGGTTGGGGACGACCGCGCCATTGGGCAGGGTCAGGGGGGAGAACACGTCCATTGGCGATACCTCGAAAAAGTGGCGTGCCGCAGACGTTAGCCTTGAAGCCAACTTTAAGGTCAAGCCCTGAATTGGCGAACATTTGATCATTGACTTTCAAGTTGGGTTGAACGTTAGGGTGATTGCGCAGCGACTGCCTCTACCCACCTCTGGAGATACCGCCCCGTGAAACTCGCAAGCGCAACCGCCTTGGCCAGTGCCCTGCTGATGCCCGTCGCCCACGCCGCCAATGGCCTCCCTGAACACGCCGAAACCACGCAGATCGACATTGCAGGGCGCTCGGTGCCGGTGCTCAAGGGCGGGCTGTACGACCGCTACCGTTCCAACCCGCCGCTGGCCGTGATCCAGGCCGAGGCGCCGGGCATCGACCTGAGCTGGTTCAAGGGCCTGGAAAAGACCCGAGTCGACATGGGCTTTACCTCCTATTCGCCGAACTTCTACTACCGGAACAGCCGCGTCACCGCCGTCTATACCGCCGACCTGAACCGCCTGCGCGCCCTGATGCCCGCCGAAGTGCTGGAACACGTGCAGCCGTTGCAGGTGTGGCCGGGGCGCGGGCTGGTGGCGTTTACCGCCTACACCTATGACTACTGCGACAACGACAGCTACAACGAGATCGCCCTGTCGATCATCACCAGCAAACCCGGCAAGGCGAATCTCGGGCCCTTCTCCCTGATCGGCCAGTCGATGTCCAAGGATTTCTGGGGTTATGTGCTCAAGCTGCCGGTCAATACCGAGCTGGCGCGGGTGCGCGGCGTGGTGGGCTACAACCTGCCCAAGTGGCTGACCGCGATCGACCGCCGCGAGGATGCGCGGGCTGTGATCTACGACATTGGCGATGCGCAGAGTGGCAAGGTGGATGTGATCTTCAGGGCGAAGAAGCTCGACGGGCTGTCCGATGAACCGGGCCTGGTGACCAACAGTTTCACCAACCTCGACCACCAGGGCCAGCTGGCCTACGGCTATGCCACCTCGCGCCAGACCCTGCATGCCTCGAGCATGAGCGGGGATTCGGCGCAGCTGGTGCTGGGGGATGGCGAGCTGTCGCGCTATATCCGCGATCTGCGGCTGGGGCGGATGGTCAAGTACGAGTACGTACCCGAGTTCCAGAGCGCGTTGTATGCGCCCAAGCCGTTGGCGGCGCTGGCCTCGGGCGACTGAGACGGAACTGACGGTGATCGCCTCATGTAGGAGATTCCTCAGCCCTGCGGACTACGCTGTCGCGCAGGGAACTGTTATCCCTGTGGGAGCGGCCTTGCGTCGCGAAAGGGCGCGCAGCGACCCCAGGTTCTGAGCCACCATCAAAATTGCCGGGGCTGCTGCGCAGCCCTTTCACGACGCAAGGCCGCTCCCACAAGGATCGCGCCAGAATCTAAAAATTGAGCAAGACAGTTGCTCCCACAGGGATGACAGCTCCCTGCGCGACAGCGCAGCCCAAAGGGCTGGGCGAGCGCCTACACGTCAGTAGCTCGCCGCGCCTTGTCCTGGGCGAGCTCCTCGCGCAACCGCTCCAGCACCCGTTGCGAATTGTCCACGCAAGGCATGCCCTCGGGCTTGCTCTCGATCCCCTCGATCACCAGCAGCAGCTGCGCCTTGTTGCGCGCCAGGCGCTCCTGCAGCCGCTCGATCTCCTCGACCTTGCGCTTGAGCCCGCCCAGCAGTTCGTCATGCTGCCAGCCCTTGGCCTTGGCCGGCAGCAGCTGGCGGATTTCCTCCAGCGAGAATCCCGCAGCCTGGGCGTTAGTGATCATTTCCAGCACCCACACCGCGTCGGCGTCGTAGTCGCGATAACCATTGGCCTTGCGTTCGACCGAGCTGATCAGCCCGCTGGCCTCGTAAAAACGGATACGCGACGCAGCCAACCCTGTGAGTTTGGCCAGCTCTCCTATTCTCATGCGGCACCTTTGAAATTGTATTGACCTTCAAGCGCACTTTAATCCTAGAGTTGTCCGGTGGCCAAGTGAACCGTCACCGGCCTGCCCGCTCCACACCCTGGAAAAAGGAGAAGCACAATGGGATACGTCACAAGCAAAGACGGTGTCGAAATCTTCTACAAGGACTGGGGGCCGCGTAACGCCCAGGTGATTTTCTTCCACCACGGCTGGCCGCTCAGCGCCGATGACTGGGACGCCCAGCTGCTGTTCTTCGTCGCCGAAGGCTATCGCGTGGTCGCCCACGACCGCCGTGGCCATGGCCGCTCAAGCCAAGTCTGGGATGGCCACGACATGGACCACTACGCCGACGATGTGGCCGCAGTGGTCAAGCACCTGGGCGTCGAGGGCGCGATCCATGTCGGCCACTCCACCGGCGGCGGCGAGGTGATCCACTACATGGCCCGCCATCCCGAAGACAAGGTGCCCAAGGCCGCGATCATCGCTGCGGTTCCTCCCTTGATGGTCAAGACCGACAGCAACCCCGGCGGGCTGCCCAAGTCGGTATTCGATGACCTGCAGGCCCAGCTCAAGGCCAACCGGGCGCAGTTCTATCACGACATTCCGGCGGGTCCGTTCTACGGCTACAACCGCCCCGGAGCCAAGGCGGACCAGGGGGTGATCCTCAACTGGTGGCGCCAGGGCATGATGGGTGGCGCCCAGGCGCACTACGACGGCATCGTCGCATTCTCCCAGACGGACTTCACCGAGTCGCTGAAGAAAGTCAACGTCCCGGTGCTGGTGATGCATGGTGACGACGACCAGATCGTGCCCTACGACAATTCAGGGCCACTGTCGGCCAAGTTGCTGCCCCAGGGCATCCTGAAGACCTACAAGGGCTACCCCCACGGCATGCCGACCACCCACGCGCAAGTCATCAACCAGGATCTGCTGGCGTTCTTCCGCGCCTAACCGACGGGTCAACGTCCGACGTCGATCCTGAGATCGGACGTTGGCCCGAATGAACCTGTCCCGTCTCCCGACGCTCTGAGCTTTTAACCCCCAAGGCCAAGGTGCGCCATGGAGCTGATCGTCGCCCGCCCCGAGGGCCTCTACTGCCCTCCCGGTGATTTCTACATCGACCCGTGGCGCCCGGTGGACCGGGCGGTCATCACCCATGCCCATGGCGACCATGCCCACCGGGGCAATCGTCACTACCTGGCAGCCGCGCCCGGCGCGGGCATACTGCGCGCCCGACTGGGCGAGGACATCGACCTGCAGACCCTGCCCTACGGCGCCCGCCTGGAGCACCGTGGCGTTACCCTGAGCCTGCACCCGGCCGGCCATGTGCTCGGCTCGGCCCAGGTGCGCCTGGAGTACCATGGCGAAGTATGGGTCGCCTCGGGCGACTACAAGGTCGAAGCGGACGGTACCTGCGAGCCCTTCGAGCCGGTGCGCTGCCACACCTTCATCAGCGAATCGACCTTCGGCCTGCCGATCTATCGCTGGCAAGCCCAAGCCCGCCTGTTCGCCGACATCGATGCCTGGTGGCGCGCCAATGCCGCCGCCGGACGCGCCAGCGTGCTGTTCGCCTATGCCTTCGGCAAGGCACAGCGAGTTCTGCATGGCATCGATGCCAGTATCGGCCCGCTGCTGGTGCACGGCGCCGTCGAACCGCTGAACCGTGTCTACCGCGAGGCCGGCATACACCTGCCCGATACCTTGTCCGCCACCGCGACCACCCGGGGGGATCCGCTGCTGCGCCAGGCATTGGTGCTCGCCCCGCCGTCGGCCGCCGGCAGCACCTGGCTGCGACGGTTTGGCGACTACAGCGATGGCTTCGCCAGCGGCTGGATGCTGCTGCGCGGCGCCCGGAGGCGGCGCGGCGTGGACCGCGGCTTCGTGCTCTCCGACCATGCCGACTGGCCCGGCCTGCTCTGGGCCATCGAGCAGAGCGGGGCCGAACGGGTGATGGTCACCCACGGCCAGGTCAACGTGCTGGTCCGTTACCTCGGTGAACGTGGCTTGGATGCCCGCGCCTTCCAGACCGAGTACGGCGAGGAAGACGACACTGGGGAGGCGCCGGTGCCATGAAAGCCTTCGCCGACCTCTACACCCGGCTCGACGCCACGACTTCGAGCAATGCCAAGCTTGCCGCGCTTCAGCAATACTTCGCCAGCGCCCCACCGGCCGACGCCGCCTGGGCGGTTTACTTCCTGGCCGGCGGACGCCCGCGGCAAGTGGTGCCGACCCGTCTGCTGCGCGAGCTGGCCATTCAGCGCTGCCAGTTGCCCGAGTGGCTGTTCGAGGAAAGTTACCAGGCGGTCGGCGACCTGGCCGAAACAATCTCGCTGCTGTTGCCCGAGTCGCCCCAGGCTTCGGAGCACAGCCTGGTATGGTGGCTGGAGCAGTTGCTGCCGCTACGCGGGCTGCCTCCGGAAACACTGGGCGAACGCCTGCAGCAGCTTTGGGCGCTGCTTGACCGCCAGGGCCTGATGGTCAGCCTGAAGCTGCTCACCGGCGCGTTTCGCGTCGGCGTCTCGAAACTGCTGGTGACCCGGGCGCTGGCCAGTCTGGCCGGGGTCGACGCCAAGCGTGTGGCGCAGCGCATGGTGGGCTATACCGACCTTTCGCATCGACCGACGCCGCAGCGCTACCTGGCCCTGATTGCCCCTGAATCCCACGAGGAGCACACCCAGCGTGGCGGCCAGCCCTACCCGTTCTTCCTGGCGCATCCGCTGCAGGAGCCGGTCGAGCGGTTCGAGGCCTTGCTCGGGCCCGCCCAGGATTGGCTGGTGGAATGGAAATGGGACGGTATCCGCGCCCAGCTGATCAAGCGCGACGGGCGTGGCTGGCTCTGGTCGCGCGGCGAGGAGCTGATTACCGAGCGTTTTCCCGAGCTTGCCAACCTGGCCGCCGCGCTGCCCGAAGGCACGGTGCTCGATGGCGAACTGGTGATCTGCAAGGACGCCGCCGGCGACGGGTTCGGCGTGCAGCCGTTCGCCTTGCTGCAGCAACGCATCGGCCGCAAGACGCTCGGCAGGAAGCTGCTAGAGGAGTTGCCGGCAGCCCTGCTGGCCTATGACCTGCTGGAATGGCAAGGCCAGGATTGGCGCAACCGCAGCCAGGATCAACGTCGGGCACAGCTGGAACAACTCGTCGACGAAGTCGGCGACGCGCATTTGCGCCTGTCGCCCAGGCTAGATGGCGAAGACTGGCTGACGCTGGCCCGTCAGCGCGAGTCCTCCCGCCAGCTCGGCGTCGAAGGCATGATGCTCAAGCGCCGCGATTCGCTGTACGGCGTCGGGCGCACCCGCGACCTCGGCGTGTGGTGGAAATGGAAGATCGACCCGTTCAGCGTCGATGCGGTGCTGATCTACGCCCAGCGTGGCCATGGTCGCCGCGCCAGCCTGTACAGCGACTACACCTTCGCGGTGTGGGACGACAGCGCCCCGGGCGAGCGCGTCCTGGTTCCGTTCGCCAAGGCCTATTCCGGCCTCACCGACGATGAAATGCGCAAGGTCGATGCGATCATTCGCAAGACCACCGTGGAGAAGTTCGGGCCGGTGCGCAGTGTCACGCCGACCCTGGTGTTCGAACTGGGCTTCGAAGGCATCTCCCTGTCCAGGCGCCATAAGAGCGGCATTGCGGTGCGCTTCCCGCGCATGCTGCGCTGGCGCACCGACAAGACCATAGAACAGGCCGACACCTTGGCCACGCTGCAGGGGCTGCTCTGATGGTGACGGCGAAACGGCCACGGCCTTCGTCGACCTGGTTCGCCGAGCGAGGCTGGAAACCCTTCGCCTTTCAGAAGGAGGTCTGGCAGGCCGTCGATCAGGGCGAGTCGGGCCTGCTGCATGCCGCCACCGGTGCCGGCAAGACCTACGCGGTATGGTTCGCCGCGCTGGATCGCTTCGTCCAGCCAGCGGCGCTGACAACGCGTGGGGCCAGGAAACCAGCCTTGGCCCCGCTGACGGTACTGTGGATCACGCCGATGCGCGCGCTGGCTGCCGATACGGCAAAAGCCCTCCAGGCGCCCCTTGATGCGCTCGGAATAGACTGGCGCGTCGGCTTGCGCACCGGCGATACCGGTAGCGCCGAACGTGCGCGTCAGGGACGGCGACTGCCCAGCGCCCTGGTCACCACACCGGAAAGCCTGACCCTGCTGCTGACCCAGGCCAGTGCCCGCGAAGCCTTCGCCAGCCTGCGCATGGTGGTGGTCGATGAATGGCACGAACTGCTGGGCAACAAGCGCGGTGTGCAGTTGCAGCTGGCACTCGCCCGTCTGCGCCGCTGGCAACCTGGCCTGCTGGTCTGGGGGTTGTCGGCCACGCTCGGCAATTTGCAACACGCCCGGCAGGTGCTGATGCCCGCTGGCCGGCTGGTGCAAGGCCGCACCGCCAAGGACCTGCGCATCGACACCCTGCTGCCGGCTGTGTTCGAGCGCTTTCCCTGGGCCGGCCACCTGGGCCTGCGCATGCTCGGACAGGTCATCGCCGAGCTGGAGGGCAGCGCCACCACGCTGGTGTTCACCAACACGCGCTCGCAGGCGGAAAACTGGTACCAGGCGCTGCTCGAGGCCCGCCCCGACTGGGCCGGGTTACTGGCATTGCACCATGGTTCGCTGTCGCGCGAGGTGCGCGACTGGGTCGAGCAGGCCCTCAAGCTCGGCCAGTTGAAAGCGGTAGTGTGTACCTCAAGCCTGGACCTTGGAGTGGATTTCCTGCCGGTCGAACGGGTGCTGCAGATCGGCTCGGCCAAGGGCGTGGCGCGCCTGATGCAGCGCGCCGGGCGATCCGGTCACGCACCGGGGCGAGTGTCCCGGGCGACCCTGGTACCGACCCATGCCCTGGAGCTGCTGGAGGCCGCCGCCGCGCGCACTGCGGTGGCCGAAGGCAAGGTCGAGGCGCGCCAGGCGCCCGAGCATCCGCTGGACGTGCTGGTCCAGCACCTGGTGAGCATGGCGCTCGGCGATGGGTTTCATGCCCAAGAGCTGCTCGCTGAGGTGCGCGAAGCCTGGTCGTACCGGGCGTTGACCGACGCCCAGTGGCAGTGGGCGCTGGCCTTCATCCGCCACGGCGGCCATTCGCTCACCGCCTACCCTGACTTTCGCCGTGCCGAGCCGGACGCCAGCGGCCTCTGGCAGGTACCCGACGCGCGGCTGGCGCGTCGTCACCGCATGAGCGTCGGTACCATCGTCAGCGACGCCAGCCTCACGGTGAAGTTCTGGGGCCGAGGCGGCAGCGGCTCGCTGGGCACCATCGAGGAAGGCTTCATTGCCCGCCTGCGCCCTGGGGATACGTTCCTGTTCGCCGGTCGCTCCCTGGAACTGGTGGAGGTGCGCGAAATGACGGTCTACGTGCGTCGCTCAACCCGCCGCAAAGCCGCCATTCCCCGCTGGAACGGCGGGCGCATGCCGCTTTCCGGCGAGCTGGCCGATGCCATGCTGGCCAAGCTGGATGCGGCGGACCAGGGCGTGTACGACGGCCCGGAAATGCAGCTGCTGCGCCCCCTGCTGCAGGTGCAGAAAGCCTGGTCGGCGTTGCCCGGCAAGGACACCTTGCTGGCGGAAACGTTGAAGTCGCGCGAGGGCTGGCACCTGTTCCTCTACCCCTTCGCCGGACGCTCGGTCCATCTGGGGCTCGCCAGCCTGCTGGCTTGGCGGCTGGCGCGAAATGTGCCCCTGAGTTTCTCGATCGCGGTCAACGACTACGGCCTGGAGCTGCTCTGTGCCAGCGCCATTGATTACGCCGAAGCCCTGACCCCAGCCTTGTTTGCCAGCGACGACCTGCTGCCTGAGGTGCTCGCCAGCCTTAACGCCGGCGAGCTGGCACGACGACGCTTTCGCGAAATTGCCCGGGTCGCCGGGCTGGTGTTCACCGGCTATCCCGGTGCGCCCAAGAGTGCCCGCCAGCTGCAGGCCTCGAGCGGGTTGTACTTCGATGTGTTCAGACAGCACGATCCGGACAACCTGTTGCTCACCCAGGCGCATCAGGAGGTACTCAGCCAGGAACTTGACGTGACGCGCCTGGACCAGACGCTGCAGCGCCTGCGCGGACTGCGCCTGCTGGTAAGGCCGCTACGGCGCGCGACACCGTTCGCCTTCCCGCTGCTGGTGGAGCGGTTTCGCGAAGGCCTCAGTTCGGAAAAACTGGCGGACCGCATCCAGCGCATGGTGGCCGAGCTGGAAGAGGCGGCCGGAGACGCGAGCGGCACGGGCACGGCCCTGGCGCCGCCACGGGTGGAATGTGCACAGCCTCGAGCCGCAGCCCAGAGGCGACACAAGGATGGCCGACCCCGGCCGAAACGTCAGACACGGAACAACGAGCCATGACCCACCCCGTTCACCAGGTCGTACAGGTGGCCGGCAGCGAACTCTGGCTGCTCGCAGGCAAGGCAGTGTGGTGGCCTGAGCAACGTACCTTGCTGGTCGCCGACCTTCATCTGGGCAAGGCCGCCGGTTACCGGGCGCTGGGCCAGCCGGTGCCCAGTGGCACCACCGCTGAAAACCTGCAGCGTCTTGACACCCTGCTGAGCGGCTTCGCCTGTCGACAGCTGGTGCTGCTCGGTGACTTCCTGCACAGCGCGGCGGGGAGGACACCTCGCACACTGGCGGCGTTGGCCGAATGGCGCGGTCGCCATCGCGCACTGCCGATGCTGCTGGTGCGCGGCAACCATGACCGACATGCCGGCGATCCACCTGCGCAGCTGGGCATCGAGGTCGTTCCCGAGCCCCTGCTGCTCGGGCCGTTCGCCCTGCAGCACGAGCCAACGCCGTTTCCAGGCCGTCACGTGCTGGCGGGCCATGTGCATCCTGCGTATCGCTTGCGTGGCCGAGGCCGACAGCAGGTGCGCCTGCCCTGTTTCAGCGTGAGCGAACACCTGACCCTGCTGCCAGCATTCGGCAGTTTCACCGGCGGCTTCACCGTGCAGGCCACTGTCGGGCAGCGGGTTTTCGTCATCGGCGACGGCGGGATCTGGGAGGCACCGTGAATAACCTTCGTGTGAAAAAGTGTCAACCGCGCGCCAACTTTAAATATATTTACATATTGATAACGCCGATTTACATCGGCTCACTACCCATTAAAATTATTTCACTAAAAACATTAATATCGCGCACAACAGTTAATTGAATTCACGTTTCAACGGACCGACAATCAATCACCGCCCTGGTCCACGACTGGCGTGGCAACGGGGTGCTCGCCCTACACCGAGCACTTCATCTTTTATGTCAGCGTCTGCGCTTTTTAATTAAAAGAAAAGACGCGCGCCCATGCAATTGTGTTGCAGCCGCACCGTACACAAAACTTTTACATCCATTCCATGGCATGTAGTACGGGCAAAACATCTACCGAGGAAAACTATGAACACCCCAGCCACCGGCGCGCCCGACACGTTCAACGCAACGCAGGAACGTATCCTGCTGACCGGCGCCACAGGTTTTCTCGGGGTCGCCGTCGCCGCCCGGATGATCGCCGAAGGCCAGGCCAGCGCCCTGTGCTTCCTGGTCCGCGCTGACAACTCGGCCCAGGGCCTGCAGCGCCTGCGCGACAACCTGCGCCAACACGGCGTCGATGAGCGCCAGGGCCTGGCACTGAGCGAGGCGCAGATCATCTGCGGCGATTTTCTCGACACCGCCTGGCTGGCCCGCGAGACCCCACGGCTGATGCAGATCGACCGGGTAATCAACTGCGCCGCCGTGGCGTCATTCTCGAAGAACCCCAACATCTGGCCGGTGAACGTCGAGGGCACCTTCGCCTTCGCCCAGGTGCTGAGCCGCTCCACGCGCCTGAAGCGCTTCCTGCACGTGGGCACCGCCATGTGCTGCGGCCCGCAGCGGGAGTCGCCGATCAGCGAATCCTGGGAATTCCCTGAGGCGGCCCAGCAACTGGTGGACTACACCGCCTCGAAGGCGGAGATCGAGCGACGCCTGCGTGAAGCGCTGCCCGCCCTGCCCCTGGTGGTAGCGCGGCCGTCCATCGTGGTCGGCCATCGCAGCCTCGGTTGCCAGGCGTCGGGCAGCATCTTCTGGGTGTTCCGCATGGGTTTCGCCCTGGAAAGCTTTACCTGTGGCCTCGACGAACAGATCGACGTGATCCCGGTCGACTATTGCGCCGAGGCGCTGATCGGCCTGGCTCTCAAGCCGCGCCTGGGCCATGACCTGTACCACATCTCCGCCGGCCACGGTTCGGCCTGCACCTTCGCCGAGATCGACCAGGCCTTTGCCCTGGCCAATGGCGCGCAACCGGTGGGCGAGCGTTACCGCAAGGTCGATGTCGACGACCTGAAGTCGCTGGCCGGCCGCTTCGAAGCCCGCATCGGCCCGGCCAACCCGCGCCTGGTGCTGCGCGCACTGCGCCTGTATAGCGGTTTTGCTGACCTCAACTACCTGTTCGACAACAGCCGGTTGCTGGAAGAAGGCATCGCCGTGCCGCCACGCTTCACCGACTACCTGGACGTGTGTGTCAGGTCGTCCAGCGGCGTGAGCATCGCCACGCAGATGCAGTGGGATTTCAAGTAAGAACCCAAGCCATTCACCGTTCCTACAGGGAAAACAGTCGCTGGGGGTAATTTACTTAACATATTCATGAGGCGCATGATCACCACACCTCCCGTGGAGGTCATGCTGCCGCCGTATGCCTTTCGAGATGGAATTTCTGGCAGCCTGAAGCAACACCCTGGCAGCCCCAGGCAAGACACCTACCTGTCGTTAGGTGCTCAATGCCTGTAACCGCCAGCGCTTGTGCAAGCCCTGCTGTCCAACAATTCCAACTGTCCAGGCTGCGCCATGATCAACATCGAAACGCCCACGTACTACACCGCCACCAAGAAGTACAACCTGAGCTTCCCCACCCTGGAAAGCGACATCGAGGCCGATGTCGTGGTGATCGGCGGCGGCTTCTCGGGCATCAACACCGCCCTGGAACTGGCGGAGAAAGGCATCACCAACGTCGTCGTGCTCGAAGCCCGCTACCTGGGTTTCGGCGGCACCGGTCGCAATGGCGGGCAGATCATGGCCGGCATCGGCCACGACCTGGAGAAGATCAAGGGCAGTGTCGGCGAAAAGGGCCTGCGCGAGATCTTCGAGATCAGCGAACTGGGCGCCGGCATCATCAAGGACCGCATCGCCCGCTACCAGATCGACGCCGACTTCTGCCACGGCTACGGCTACATGGGCTTCAACGCCCGCCAGGAAAAGACCCTGCGCGCCTGGGAAAAGGACTTCAAGGCGATCAACGGCAAGGACGAGATTCGCTTTCTCGGCGGCTCGGAGGTCAAGCAGATCATCGGCTCCGACGCCTACAGCAGCGCCCTGCTGCACATGGGTGGTGGCCACGTGCACTCGCTGAACCTGCTGCTCGGCGAGGCCCAGGCCCTGGCCGGCCACGGCGCGCGGATCTTCGAACACAGCCCGGCCCTGGAGGTGCGCTACGGCGAGCGGATCACCGTGCGCACCGGGCGCGGCTCGGTCAAGGCCAACAAACTGCTGTGGGCCTGTGACAGCTTCCTCAACAAGCTCGAACCCGAGCTGCATGCGCGCACCGTCAACACCTACGCCTTCCAGCTGATGACCGAGCCACTGCCGGACGAACTCATCCAGCGCATCAGCCCGATTCGCGGCGCCTACAGCGACATCCGCCCGGTAATCGACTATTACCGCGTCACCCGCGAGAACCGCCTGCTGTTCGGCGCCGCCACCCCGTTCGTGGAACACATCCCGAAGGATCTGAAGGCCTGGAACCGCAACCTGATGCTGAAGATCTTCCCCTACCTCAAGGACGTGCGCATCGACCTGGCCTGGGGCGGGCCGATGGCCACCAGCGCCAACCTGTTCCCGCAGATCGGCACCCTGAGCAACCGCCCCAACGCTTTCTACGTGCAGGGCTATTCGGGCTTTGGCGTCACCCCCAGCCACATCATCTGCAAGATTCTCGCCGAAGGCATGAGCGAAGGCTCCAGCCGCTACGACCTGATCAGCTCGGTCAAGCATGCGCGCATCCTCGGCAAGGACCATATCCGCCCGCTGCTGCTGACCGCCGGCAAGACCGTGCATCAGCTGTCGGGCTTCTTCAACGGCCGCCGTTGATTCCTTTTGAACAAGACCAGGAGAACCACCATGACCCTCACCGCCGTCCGCCAGGGTGTGCAACTGTCCGAACTCGACGCCTGGGGCACCGTTGCCGACCTGGGCTCGACCATCCTCGAAGGCGAGGTCAAGTGCTACGGCAAGATGACCCACGGCGCCCCAACCGATCCGCTCAGCAGCGCCTACTTCGGCACCACCCAAGGCAAGTTCCGCATGGTCTATCCGTTCAGCGAGCAGGCGGTGATCGTGACCGGCGAGATCCAGCTGACCGATGAATCCACCGGTCAGGTGACGCGCTACAAAGCGGGTGATGCCTGGTTCGTGACCAAGGGCACGCCGGTGCTGTGGGAAGTGCTGAGCGAGACCTTTGTGAAGCATTACCTGGCGATTGCCTGATACCTCCCTATGGGAGCGGGCTTGCCCCGCGATAGCGGCTGCCGGTACATCCTCGTCAGGCAGACTGATGCTATCGCGGGACAAGCCCGCTCCCACGCCTATGACGCTTCAGGCACTGTATCCTGCATCTGCAGGATGGTCTTACCCCTCCCCACTTGGCGATACTCCCCCCAGGCCCTGACAACAACAAGAACGTCGCAGCCAGGTACCGCCCATGTCCGATTTCCTCGCGTCCCCAGGCTTCACGCTGTTCAACGCCCTGGTCCTGGAACTGCAACGCCTGGCCCAGGAACAGCCGCTGCCAAGCTTCCATGACCGCATGCTCGAACGCGCCGGCGAGCTGATCCCGTTCGACAAGGCCTGGTGGGGCCGCGCCGCGCTGGTCGATGGCTTGCCCCACGAACACAGCAGCCATGTCTACAGGCTGCCGCCTGGTTACGTGCAGGACTGGCAGTCGATTCGCCACCAGGACATCACCGTGCAGCAGGTGCATGCCCAGCCGGGCCGCTCGGTGATCGTCGACAGCCAGGCCGACGACGCCCCCGAGGGCCTGCGCTGGCTCGGCGCCCGCCACGGTTTCGGCGAGTTCCTGTGCATCATCCATATCGACCCACAGACCCGCCTCAGCGTGCACCTGACCCTCTACCGGGCCCACGGCGCGGCCAGCTTCACCGCCCACGAGCGCTTGCTGCTCGATCACCTGATGCCGCACCTGGTGGCCGCCGAGGGCGCCAACCAGATCCGCGCCCTGGTGGCACTGCGCGAGGCGCTGGACGGCGCCAACACCCTGTCGCTGGCCGTCTGCGACCGCCAGGGCACCCTGCACCACGCCGAACGCGGCTTCGTCGAGCGCCTGCTGCTGGAATGGCCGCGCTGGAGCGGCCCGCACCTGCCGGCCGAGGTCAGTCCCGCCAGCTACCGTGGCCAGCACCTGCAACTGGACGCCACCGCCGTGGGCGACCTGTTCCTGCTGGCCGCCCGGCCCCGTTCAGCCCTGGCCCAGCTCAGCGCCCGCGAGGCGGATGTGGCCGAGCGCTTCGGCGGCGGCGGCACCTACAAACAGATCGCCCGCGAACTGGGGGTGGCGCCCAATACCGTGCGCCACCACATCCGCAGCATCTACAGCAAGCTGGGCGTGAACAGCAAGGCCGGAATCACCCAGCTGCTGCACCACCCTCCGCTCTGACCCCTTCCTGACGCCCTCCAGCCCGCCAGCCTGGCTCGCGGGGTTGGGGCGCCTTTGCCCGCTGTTCGCCAACCACAACAACAAAGGAACACGCCCATGCCCGCCCCTCGCAGCCGCTGGCTTGCCTTGGCCCTCACCCTGGCCGGCGCCCATGCCCAGGCCGCCGACCTCAATGCCCGCGATTTCGTCAGCGCCCCGGTGGGCACCCGCCTGGGGGTCGCGTACCTGCCGCTGACCCGCGCCAACGACTACCATGGCGCCGCCGACGGCAACGGCAAGGCCGACCTGGCGGTCAACGCCTTCGCCTATCGCCAGTTGTGGTTCACTGACATCTGCGGCACGTTATGCACGCCGCAGTTCATCGTGCCCTACGTCGACACCGAGGCGCGCCTGCCGGGTAGCGACGGCCACACCCGCGAGCGCGGCATCGGCGATCCGCAGGTCGGTGGCACGCTGTTCTTCATCAACGATCCGCAAAACCGTACCTACAGCGGGCTGCTGGCATTGCTCAGCGTGCCGGTCGGCGAGTACCACGCCAGCAACCCTGGCGTATCGCCCGGCGCCAACCGCTGGGCGCTGCACCTGAACTACAACTACACCCAGGGCGTGGGCGAACGCTGGCTGCTCGAGGCCAATCTCGAAGCCCAGTTGTACGGCCGCAACGACGATTACTTCGACAACGAGCTCAAGCAGAAGCCGCTGTACCGCCTGCAGGCCTTCGCCTCCTACGACTTCACTCCCACCACCTACGGCGCCCTGCGCCTGATCCACGCCGACGGCGGCCAACTGGAGCTCGATGACCGGCACCTGGACAACAGCCACCAGCGCTACACCCAGGTCGGCTTCGAGCTCGGCCATTGGCTCGACCGGCGCAACCAAGTGCTGCTCGGCCTGACCCGCAATGTTTCCACCGACAACGCCTACGCCCAGGACAACCTGCTGCTGCGTTTCGTCCACGTCTTCTGAGGAATCGCCATGCCTGTCTTCACTGCTATCGGCCTGCCACCGCTGCGGCTGCTGGCCATTGTGCTGTTCGCCGCCGTGGTGCCCTGCGTGCTGATGACCGCGCCGGCGGTCGCTGGCCAGTACGCCGCCCAGCTGGGCCTCGGGCCGGCGCGTGTCGGCCAGCTGTTTTCCGCGGAGCTGGCGGCCATGAGCCTGGCCACCCTGCCCGCCTACTACTGGCAGCCCCGCTGGGACTGGCGTCGGGTGGCGCGAGGCGCGGCGCTGCTGTTCATCCTGGCCAACCTGGCCTCGACCGGCTGCGACAGCTACCTGGCGCTGATGGCCCTGCGCGTGCTCAGCGCCCTGGCCGGCGGCACGCTGATGGTGGTGTGCATCGCCAGCGCGGCCAGCAGCCGGCAGCCCGACCGGGTGTATGGGCTGTGGGTCAGCGGCCAATTGATCCTCGGCGCCGTGGGCTTGTGGCTGCTGCCGCCGCTGTTCGGGGCATTCGGGCTCAAGTCCCTGTACCTGGGCCTGGCGCTGCTGATGCTGCTGTGCCTGCCGCTGGCCGGCGCCTTTCCGACCTCGGCCGCGCCCGGCCCGATGAAACCTGCGCACGCCCCGCTCGAGCACCGCTGGCTCCCGGGTCTGTGCGGACTGCTGGCGGTACTGCTGTTCTACACGGGGCTCAGCGCGGTGTGGACCTTCATCGGCAGTATCGCCGCCAGCGCGGCGATCGACCCGGGCAGCAGTGGCCGGATCCTGTCCATCGCCACCCTGATGGGCATTGCCGGCTCGCTGTGCGCCACGCTGATCGGCCCACGCTGGCCGCGCAACCTGCCTCTGGCCTTGGGCATCGGCCTGATGGCGCTGGCCGTCGCCCTGCTGCTGGGCAGCCCCGACCTGCGCCGTTTCGCCCTGGCCGCGCTGCTTTTCAAGTACTGCTGGACCTTCGCCCTGCCGTTCATCCTCGCCTGCCTGGCCGACCACGACCGCGCCGGGCGTCTGATGAACAGCGCCAACCTGGTCATCGGTGGCGGCCTGGCCCTGGGCCCGGCCATCGCCGGCCCGCTGCTCGAATCGCGCCACGGCATGCCCGCCGTGCTGCTCGGCAGCATCGGCTGCCTGCTGCTGGCGTTCATCAGCCTGATGCTCGCCCGCCTTAACCGTTCCCCGCTCACCACTGGAGTCCACCCATGAGCCGCCGTACCGCGTTTTTCTCCGACGAACTGTGCTTCTGGCACAGCGCCGGGCTGCATGCCCTCACCCTGCCAGTCGGCGGTTGGGTGCAGCCCCCCGCCGCCGCGGGCTTTGCCGAGTCGCCGGAAACCAAGCGACGCCTGAAGAACCTGCTGGACGTCTCGGGCCTGTCGCGCCAGTTGCTGCAGCGCAGCGCCGAAGCCGCCAGCGACGCCGACCTGCTGCGCGTGCACCCGTCGCATTACCTGGCGCGCTTCAAGGCGCTGAGCGATGCCGGTGGTGGCGAACTGGGGCTGCAAGCGCCGATCGGCCCGGGCACCTTCGAGATCGCCAGGCTCTCCGCTGGCTTGGCCATCGCCGCTGTTGACGCGGTACTGCGCGGCGAAGCCGACAATGCCTACGCGCTGTCGCGCCCGCCGGGGCACCACTGCCTGGCCGACCAGGCCATGGGCTTCTGCTTCCTGGCCAACATCCCCATCGCTATCGAGGCGGCCAAGGCACGCCACGGCCTGGGACGAGTGGCGGTGATCGACTGGGACGTGCACCACGGCAACGGCACCCAGTCGATCTATGCCCAGCGCGGTGACGTGCTGACCGTGTCCCTGCACCAGGAACACTGCTACCCGCCGGGCTACAGCGGCGCCGATGAGCGTGGCGTGGGTGATGGCAAAGGCTGCAACCTGAACATTCCATTGCCGGCTGGTACCGGGCATGCAGGGTACCTGCAGGCAATGGAGCAGATTGTGTTGCCGGCATTGCAGCGCTTCCAGCCGGAACTGATCGTGGTGGCCTGCGGCTACGACGCCAACGCGGTCGATCCGCTGGCGCGGATGCTGCTGCACAGCGAGTCGTTCCGGGTCATGACGCGGATGCTGCGCGAGACCGCCGAGCAGCTGTGCTCAGGGCGATTGGTGATGGTGCACGAGGGTGGGTATGCCGAGGCCTATGTGCCGTTCTGTGGGTTGGCGGTGATGGAGGAGTTGGTGGGGGTGAGGACAGCGGTGGAAGACCCGATGCTGGCATTCATCGAGTTGCAGCAGCCGGGGGCGGAACATGGGTGTTTTGTGGCGCAGTACGTAGAAGGGCTGCGAGCGCGTCTGGTCTGACTGCATCATCGTGGGCAAGCCGCATCGGCGCACCGCCGCTCCCACAGGTTCGATGAGAACCTAGTCGGAGCGGGCTTGCCCCGCGATGTCCTTACCGCCCAGGCATCAGAGCCATCGCCCGGAAATCCTTCGGCGACTGCTCGAAGTGCTTCTTGAATGCCCGGCTGAAATGCGCCGAGTCGGTGAATCCCCACTTGTAGGCAATCGAGGTGATCGACTCGCGCTTGAGGAACGGGTTGGACAGGTCATCCGCGCTGCGCTTGAGGCGTGAACGCTGGATGTAGCGGCAGACGCTGTCGCCCTCCTCCTCGAACAGACGGTACAGATGACGCACCGAGATGCTCAGGCGCTCGGCCAGGTTTGCCGGGGTCAGGCCCGGCTGGCCCAGCGACTCGTCGATGACCTTCTGCACGTAGCCGCGCAGGCTGGCGCCGCTGAGCCCGGCGAGCGATCCGGGATTGTCGTCACCACGCTCGAAACCTGGCTCCAGCAAGGCGATGAACGCCGCCTGCAGTGCCTCGCCCTGGGTTTCCCCGGCCTCGTCGCCTTCGCGGCACAACTGGTCCATCAGCAGGTGCAGCATGCGCCCGCAGGCGTTGGTCGAGGAGATCTTGCCGAAGGTCGCGCCCTGCCCGGTCACGTGCTTGCGCACCTGCTCGCGAGACAATGACAGCGAGACATGCTCGATCAGGCCGAACGGGGTGATCTCGCACGGGCCCACCGAGTCCATCAGCAGCAGTTCGCCCGGCGACAGCTGGATGCTCACGCCATCCTGGGTGATCTGCGAGTAACCCATGCGCTGGCTGACCAGGAAGCAATGCTGGTCGTCGTCGCGGTCGGGGTTGTCGCCCAGGCGGCGGATAGTGCCGGCGTTGGTGCGCAGGTTGGCCAGGGCCAGGCCGGCGCGGTTGTAGGTCGAGATCTCGCCGATGAACAGCGAGCGGTTGAAGGCCAGTTCGGTCTGGAACCGGCCGCAGACCTTCTGCATGGCCGTGGTCCAGCGCTCCAGGCCGTCCAAGGCGGGTCTGGCGTTGCACTGAGTGACGGGCTGGGGCATGGCAACCTCCACACGCGGGCGTTGTTGTTATGCGCTAATTGTTAACATGTTATCAATGAGCGTACAACTGTCATTATGTGCCGGTGTTGGCAGCAGGTTCCGTGCCAGGTGAATTGAGCAAGACACAAGGCCGCAAAGCGGCCCCTGGCTCTACAGGTCGCTCAGCATCAGTTGCAGCGCATCGAAAGCTCGCCAGAGATGCTTGCGCTGCTCAATGTCGAGGGGGATGTAGCGGCGAAACGCGGGCACCCGATTGACCACCTCGCTGGCGCCCATATGCTCCAGGGTTACCCGCCACTGACCGTCGCGGCACTCGATGGCCAGGCGCTTGAAATCCAGCGGCATCAATACAGCCTGAGCACGCCCGAGGCGCTCGCGCAGCGCTTCGAACAGCACCTGATCGCCGCCCCGCAGGCGGCATGCCAGCCCCGTTCGGCGCAACGCCCCGGTATGGTGCAGTTCTACCCGCACCGCGCCCTGCCCCAAGGCAGGCACCTGCAGGATGAACTCGCACAGCACCAGATGCATCAGCAGATGGCTCTCAGTGCGCTCGCGCACTTCGATCCAAGGGCCATCTTCGCGGTAGGTAAACGATGCTGCGGATTGCAAATCCGTCAATCCCAGGTTTCGCCACACCCGCTGCAAGGTCGCCCCAGGCCGATAACCGGCCGGGGTGCGTGGGCCGGTCAGGCGTTCAAGCCAGCTTGCCGACATGGCGCACCTGCTCGTGGTGAGAATGACCGGGTTCGGCGGCGAACTCCTTCTCCAGCACGTCCTCGACCCGCGCCGGGCGGAACGGGTTGACCTTCTGCACACACAGCGTCCAGAACAGCGCGTAGGCCGCGGTGGCGCCGAGCATCACGGCGAACGGCACGTAGACATCGGCCGGGTTCATGCCCGGCGGGGTGATGAACCACATGCCCAGCAGTATGCCGATGCTGGAGACGATCTGCGGCAGCGGGAACCACGGCGAGCGGTAGGCGCGTGGCAGGTCCGGCCGGCGGATGCGCAGGATCACCACCGACAGGGTCACCAGCAGGTACGCGGTGCTCCAGGCGCACACCGCCGCCAGCACCAGGTGCAGGATATTGTCGGTGTTGCCGCCCAGGTACCAGGCGTGCAGGCACGGGATCAGCGCCACCACCAGGATGCACAGCAACGGCGTCTTGAACCGTGGGTGCAGGTAGGTGAACACCTTGGGCAGCGCCCCATCCACCGCCATGCCGTAGAGAATCCGCGGCACCCCGGCCATCAGCGTGTTGATGGTGGCGGCGCCGGCGAACAGGAAGCCGATGCCCAGCCACACCGGGCCAATATCGCCCATCACCTGCTCGGCGAAACGCGGGATGGCCATGGGCGTGTCCAGCAGGTGCACGCCGCTGGCGGCGTCAAGCACGACGTTCTCCACCTGGCGCTTCATCGCCGCGCCGTAGATGAACATGCAGCTGGCCACGCCGAACAAACCCAGGGCCATGGCCTTGGGCATGACCCAGGCCGAGCGGCGCAGTTCCGGGGCCAGCGGGGTGACGAATTCGCAACCGACGAACATGAACATGGCCATGCCCACCAGCGACAGAATGGTCATCAGGTCGGTGCCGACCAGCGACACGCCGAACGGCCCGTCCAGCTCCACGGCGGGCGCCGCGATCAGGCCAAGCACGCCAAACACCATCAGCGTGGTCCACATGCCGAAGGTCAGCACCACTTCGGCGCGGCCAAAAGCGCTCACGCCGAAAGCGTTGAGCACGCCGAACACCAGCACGAAACCCACGCCCAGCAACCACGAACCACCGGCCGACTCGGCCAGGGTGTTGAGGTGCTCGAAGTTCACCAGGGCCATGACCCCGGAGAGGATGGTCTCGGCGGTGCCGGCGAACACATGCACGATCAGGTACGCCGACAGAGTGCCGGTGATGGCGAAGAAACGGCCCAGGCCACAGTTGATGTAGTCGTAGACGGAGCCGGTGGTCGGCAGGATCGCCGCCGCCTCGGCGAAGGTAGTCGACTGCGCCAGCATCATCACCGCGGCGATCACCATGGCCACGGCGAAGGCGCTGCCGCCGATGCCGAAGCCCATGGTCGCGGTGAGGATCACGGGGCTGGCCATGATCAGGCCGACGGTGCTGGCCAGCGCGGTGGGGAAGCCGACGCTGCCACGGTTGAGGTGCTCGGTGAGCTTATTGTTGATTGTCATGGGTGGGCCCTGGGTGGACGAGGGAAAGATTCTTCCCTGTCACTTTGCGGCCTGCACCCGGGCGGGTCTTGCCACTGCCTGCCGCAGGGCTTGATCCGTGTTGCCAGGTGCTTGGCGATAGTCTTGCAGCGCTCTTGAGATCGAGCGCCGCGCGGGCGGCACTCGATCTCACAGGCACTGCAACTCTAGTGTCGAATACCTCGAACCAATTACCCCTGCGCGCAACGGTCCATCACCCCATGCGGCAGAACCCTGGAATAGGCCCCCTGGTGATAAAGCAGCGGGGCATGCCCCAGGTCGTCGAACGCCAGCACCCGGCCAATGAGAATCCAGTGATCACCGCCATCGATCTGCTGGAACTTCTCGCAACGAAAGCGCGCCGAACAGCCCGGCAACAGGGGCGCGCCGCCCTCGCCGGTCTCATGCTCGATACCGGCGAAGCGGTCTTCGCTGGGGCGCGCGAAGGTGTTGGACAGGTCGATCTGGTCGGCGGCCAGCACGTTCACGGCGAAGTGCCCGGCGGCCTCAAACACCGCATGGCTGCCGGAGCGCTTGTCGATGCTCCAGAGCACTAGCGGCGGGTCGAGGGATACCGAGTTGAAGCTGTTGGCGGTGACCCCGACCTTGCGCCCCGAGGCGTCGGCGGCGGTGATCACGGTGACGCCGGTGGCAAAGTTGCCCAGGGCGCGGCGGAAGGCGCGGCTATCGAAGGGAGTGGACATGCAAGGCTCCATCATTGTTGTTGGGCTAGGCTGGGGCGCCAGCCATGTTCATCGGCTGAAGCTCAGGTCATCGCCGGATCCGGCTCCAGCCCCATCAACTCGCGCCCGAGGATCTGCGCGCAGACGTCGTAGTCGGTGTAGGCATGCGCGCCGGTCATGTGCGCATCGCGGAACAGCCGCTGCAGCTCGTTACCGTCAAACCAGGCGCCGCCGCCAGCCGCCTCCATCAGCCGATCCACGGCCTGGATGCACAACTTGACCGCGTAGCCCTGGTTGGTGCGCCAGTACGTAAGCTCGGTGCGCGTCGGGTATTGGTGCCGGGCGCTGTACTCGGCGATCTGCTCCCAGCTCTTTTCCAGCAGCGCCCGCGCCGCGGCGACCTGGTGGGTGGACTCGGCCAGGCGCATCAGCGCCGGGGTGGCCGCGCCGACGGCGGCGCCGGTGTAGGCGCGCACGCGGTTGCGGGTCTTGTCCCTGAAGACCTCGAGCATGCGCTCGGCGATGCCCAGGCTGACCGTGGAGAACCCGCTGGCGAAGTATGGCCGGTAGGGGTTGAAATAGATCGCGCTGTCCGGGTACAGCCCGAAGCCCGCCGACTGGCCCTCCATCATGTCCCTGGCCTTCTGGATACGGTGTTCGGGCACAAAGGCGCGCTCGACGATCAGCGTGCGGCTGCCACTGGCGCGCATGCCGGCGGCGAACCAGTCGTCGCGGATCTGGTAGTCGCTGCGCGGCAGCACGGCGAAGCAGTAGTCCTGGCCGCCCTCAGGGTTGGCCCGGCGAAAGCCCATGATCGCCCACTCGGCGTGGTCGCAGCCGCTGCTCCAGCCCATCTCGCCGCTGAACAGCACGCCGCCCTCGACTTCCTCGGTGCGACCGAACGGCGCGATGCTGCTGCTGGCGGTGGCGTCCGGGTCACGGCCCCAGATCTCGTCCTGCAAGCGTGCCGGGAACATCGCCAGCTGATGACTGTGGGTGCACAGCAGGCTCATAGCCCAGGCAGTGCTGGCGCAGGCGCCGGCCAGCGCGGCGATGCATTCGGCGAACTGTGGCAGGCTTATTTCCAGGCCGCCGTAATGCCTGGGCAGGAAGGCCTTGTGCAGGCCAATGGCCTTGAGCGCGGCGATATTCTCGACGGGCACGCTGCGCTCGCGCTCGGCCTGGTCGGCGCGAGCGGCGATGGCCGGCAGCAGGGGCTTGAGGTCTTCGAGCAGGGAATTTGGCTTTTTCATGGTCTGGCTCATTGTTATTGGACCCTGGCGAACGCTGCCCGGAATGGGCCGCTCACTGATGAATGCCGGGTCAGTATGGGAGCCGTGGCCGAGCCGGAAAATGCAACTTCCGCACCTCGGATTGCACTTTTCGTGGCACCTGGCAGACAGGGTCATGGGGGCGGCATGGGCAGACAAGATCACCAGCGTGTCGGGCTTTAATCTGGGGGAAATCAGGCCGCAATAAGGCCCATCGCGGAGCAAGCCCGCTCCCACGAAGCCCTCGGCAAACCACCCGGAGCCCTGCCATGAGCGACATCGCCCTCCTCCCCAGCGTCAGCGCCTTCCTGGCCCGTGACCACGGTCTGTACATCCATGGCGCATCGGTCGCCAGCCAATCCACCGCCCGCATCACCGTGCACAACCCGGCCAACGGCGAAGCCATCGCCCAGGTCGCCGACGCCAACCTTGCCGATGTCGAGTGCGCCGTCGAATCGTCCCGCAAGGGTTTTGCCAGCTGGTCGCGCACCAGCCCCGCCGCCCGTGCCGCGGTGTTGTTCCGCCTGGCCGACCTGCTCGAGGCCAACCGCGAGGAGCTGGCCCAGCTGGAAACCCTGCAGTCGGGCAAGCTGATCGGCATCGCCCGCGCCTTCGAGGTGGAACAGGCCGCGCACTTCCTGCGCTATTACGCCGGCTGGGCCACCAAAATTACCGGCCAGACCATCACCCCATCCCTGCCCTCCTTCGCCGGCGAACGCTACAGCGCCTTCACCCTGCGCGAGCCGGTGGGCGTGGTGGTGGGCATCGTGCCATGGAACTTCGCCACCATGATTGCCCTGTGGAAGCTGGCCTCGGCCCTGACCACCGGCTGCAGCATCGTGCTCAAGCCCAGCGAGTTCACCCCGCTGACCCTGCTGCGCATCGCCGAGCTGGCCAGCGAGGCCGGCCTGCCGCCGGGCGCGCTCAACGTGCTGACCGGCGCCGGCCAGGTGGGCAAGGCGCTGGTCGAGCACCCTGGCACCGACAAGGTGTCGTTCACCGGCTCCGTGCCCACCGGTATCGCGGTCGGCCAAGCGGCCATGGGCGCCAAGCTGACCCGGGCGACCCTGGAGCTGGGCGGCAAGAACGCGGTGGCGTTCCTGCCCGACGTCGCCGTCGACAAGGCGGTGGACGGCATCATCGAGGCCGGTTTCCTGCACTCCGGGCAGATCTGCGCCGCCGGCGAGCGTTTCTACGTCCATCGCTCACGCCTCGACCCGCTGCTCGAGGCCCTGTCCCAGCGCCTGGACCAGCTGAAGATCGGCTCGCCGCTGGACGAAACCACCCAATTCGGCCCGGTGGCCAACAAGCCACACCAGCAAAAGCTCGGCGAGCTGTTCGCCACCGCCCGTGCCGAGGGCAACCGCATCGTCCATGGCGGACGCCTCGGCGAAGGTCCGGGCTGCTTCGTCGAGCCCACGGTCATCCTTGCCAACAACGCAGGTGACACCCTGCTCAACCAGGAAACCTTCGGCCCGGTGGCGACCTTCCTGCCCTATGATCATGAAGACGAACTGATCCAGCTGATGAACGCCTCACCCTACGGCCTGAGCGCGAGCCTGTGGACCAACGACCTGGGCAAGGCCATGCGCCTGATCCCGCAAATCCAGGCCGGGACCCTGTGGGTCAACATGCACACCCTGCTCGACCCGGCGGTGCCGTTCGGCGGCATCAAGGCCTCGGGTATCGGCCGCGAGTTCGGCTCGGCGTTCATCGACGACTTCACCGAGCTGAAGTCAGTGATGATCCGCTACTGATCATGGCCAGTGCCAACCACGACCTGGGCCGCTACTGCCTGCAGGCCTTCAGCCAGCAGGTGCCGGCCTCGCTGGCGGCGTTCTACCGCATCGATGCCGGGCAGCAGGCCTGCGACTTCCTGTTGCAGGACCTGCAGGCACCGATGCATGCCCGCTACCTCGAGCACTACCGGGCTTTCGACCCGCTGCAGCCCGGACGCTGCCTGGCCATCGGCCGCCCGGTGGTGTCGCTGCGCCAGGGCCTGGCCCGCCTGCCCGAAGCTCAGGGCCAGACCTACCGGTGTTTCCTCGCGCAGCATCAGGTGGTGGACGTGGTCGAGATCATCGCCCAGGCCGATGGCCGCCCCGTGGCCGGCGTCTCGCTGCTGCGCTGCGCCAGCCTCGGTGAGTTTCGCGGCGACGAACTCGAACGCCTGTTGCCCCTGCACGGGCTGATGCAGCTCGCCGTGGCCAGCCAGCCGCTGGCGTGCGCCCCCGCGTCCGTCGAACTGACGCCACGGGAACGGCAGATCGCCGAGCTGCTGCGCCAGGGCAGCAGCAACAAGCTGATCGCCCGCGCCCTGGGCGTCGGCCTGCCGACGGTCAAGACCCACCTGATCAACCTGTTCCGCAAACGCGGCGTGCGCAACCGCACCGAGCTGGTGGCCAGCCTCTACCTGTGACTCAACCTTCCGGTTGATACCATCGCCCGACGCGCCGTTGCACCCTGTGGCCACCCCAACCACAGGAGTCACCGCCATGCCCAATACCGCCGACTGGATCACCGTGGGCGCCCTCGCCGAGGGCTTCGCGCCCGAAGCCTTCATCCTGCCGCAACTGGCCGACCTGTCCGGGCGCATGCTTACCCTGCACTTCGCCAATGGCTGGGTCATCGAACACCGCTTCGACAGCGAGCGCCTGCACTGGCGCGCCGCGGACGGCCACAGCAGCGGCAGCGCCGGCTACCGGGCGACTTCGGTACGCCCCGGGATCTACCTGGTCGACTTCATCAAGCACGAGGCCGGCCATGCCTGGTCGGTGTCGCTGGTGCTCGACACCCTAGAGCACGCCTTCACCGCCGTGCTCGGGCGCCTACCCGACCAGGTCCGGACTCAGCGCGGCCTGTATGCCCTGGCCCTGGCCGGCGAAGCGCTGACTGGGGTCGAGGCCAGCTTCCTGCACGGCAGCCTCGACCGCCCCTGGCAGGCCGGTGCCTGTCCCCACGCGCCGACCACCGAGCTGGTCGGCCTGCGCAACCACTACCGCTACAGCCCCACCGAGGAGTACGAGCACATCTACCTCAATGCCAACTACTACAGCTGGCAGTGCCTCAAGGGCGTCGAGCAGGGGCTGTGCGACACCGACCGGGCGTACTACTACAAGATCGCCGAGCAGCTGTACCTGTTCGTCTGGTGCGAGAAGATCGTGCCCACCCTGGGCCTGGTGATGATCGACCTGGCGCGCCACCGCAGCGACGGCAAGATCTTCGGCTACCAGGGTGGCGGCTTCGATGCGCTGGCCAACTTCCCGGTGTCGTCCCACTGCCGGGTGCTCAATCGCACGGAGCATGCGTAGTGAACCGCAGCGTGCTGATTACCGGGGCCGGCAGCGGCATCGGTGAAGCCTGCGCCCTGCGCCTGGCCCGCCAGGGCTGGCGGGTGGCGCTGGTGGGCCGCCGCCGCGAGGCGCTGGAGCGCGTCGCGCAGCGGTGCGATGGCCTGGCGCTGGCCGGCGATGCCGCCGACAGCACCTCCTGGGCGGGTTTCATCGAGCAGGTGCGCGCCCGTTTCGGCGGCCTCGACGCGGTGATCGCCTGCGCCGGCGGCCACGGACTCGGGCGGGCCGAGCAAACCAGCGACGATGCCTGGCGCGAGGCCCTGCGCAGCAACCTCGACAGCGCCTTCCACACTGCCCGGGCCTGCCTGCCGTTGCTGCGCGAGCGGCGCGGCAGCCTGGTGCTGCTGGGCTCCATCGCCTCGCTGGCGGCCGGTCCCGAAGTCTGCGGCTACACCACCGCCAAGCACGCCCTGGTCGGCCTGACCCGCTCGCTGGCTCGCGACTACGGGCCGTTCGGCGTACGGGTCAACTGCGTCTGCCCAGGCTGGGTGCGCACGCCCATGGCCGACCAGGAAATGCAGCCATTGATGGATCACTACCAGGAAGACCTCGACGCCGCCTACCGCCGCGTCACCACCGACGTGCCGCTGCGCCGCCCGGCCAGCAGCGACGAGATCGCCGCCGTGTGCCAGTTCCTGGTCGGCGTTGAGGCCAGCATCGTCACCGGCGCGGTGATCACCGCCGATGGCGGTTCGACCGTGGTCGACGTGCCGACCCTGGCCTATGCCCGCCTGGAGCCGTCGGCATGAACGCGCGCTACGACTTCCAAGGCCGCACGGTGCTGGTCACCGGCGCGGCCGGCGGCATCGGCCAGGCCATCGTCGAGGGTTTCGCCCGTGGCGGCGCCCGGGTGCTCGCCGTGGATCTTGATCCGCAGGCGTTGCAGCGCCTGGTCGAGGATCAGTTGACGTTGGGCCACCAGGTGCGTGGGGAGATGCTCGACCTGGCCGACCCCGGCGCGATCCGCGCCTTGCTGGCCGGGCTGGAACGCCTTGATGTGCTGGTGCACAACGCCGCCTACTTCCCACTCACCGCATTCGTCGAGATCGACCCGGCCCTGCTGCAGCGCACCCTGGCGGTGAACCTGGGCGCGTTGTTCTGGCTCACCCAAGGCGCCCTGCCGCTGTTCCGCCGCCAGGGTGGCGGATGCGTGCTGGCCACCTCGTCGGTGACCGGTCCCCGGGTGGCCTATCCAGGCCTGAGCCACTACGCAGCGTCCAAGGCCGGGGTCAATGGCCTCATTCGCAATGCCGCGCTGGAACTGGCGCCGTTCAACGTGCGGGTCAACGGCGTGGAACCGGGGATGGTGCGCACACCGGCCATGGACAACCTCGGCGATACCACCCTCAACGCCCGGATCGCCGCCGGCGTGCCCCTGGGACGGCTGGGCGAGCCGGCCGATATCGCCGGGGCGATGCTGTTCCTGGCCTCTGACGCTGCCCGCTACATCACCGGCCAAACCCTGGTGGTCGACGGCGGTGCCACCTTGCCGGAGACCGCCGCGCGCCTGTGATGGCGGCGACAGGCAAGGCCGCTGGCAGCCACGGGCAAGACCACCGCTAGCGTTCCACGCGCTAATAGCCCGTCGCCTTTCGACACTGCCTCCACAACGACGCGGCACTCAAGACCGCACACAACAAACGAGGATCGATCCATGCGTCTCACCCCACGTCGCACCGCAATGGCCACGGCCCTGGCCCTGCTGGTGCATGGCCAGGCCAGCCCGGCCTATGAGCTGTACGCCGACGACGACAGCCACCTGAATGCCGACTTGCTCGCGGTCTGGGGCATGTTCAACAGCCGCCACAACTACGATGGCACCCCCGGCGGCTCGACCTGGCGCGAAGGTTTCATCAAGTACGGCCTCAGCGGCGACCAGGGCCTGGGCGGCAACGGCTCGCTGTACGGCGCCCTCAACTGGGTCAGCTCCGGCGCCTGGGGCGACGGCGACGCCGGCGGCAACCAGGACGGCTCCGAACGCACCACCAAGATCGAGGACGCCTACCTGGGCTGGCGCTCAGGCGACCTGTTCCCGCTGCTGGGCAAGGATGGCGTGGACCTGTCCGGCGGCCGCCAGGTGATCCGCCTGGGCAGCGGTTTCCTGATCAACGACGACGGCCCCAACCTGGGCAAGGGCCCGGCCGATGGCCAGCTCAACCGCGGCGGCGGCTTCTACCTGGGCGCGCGCCACGCCTTCGACCGCACCGCGGTACTGCGTCTGGGCGGCAAGGAAGGGCTGCATGGCAGCGTGCTGTGGCTCAAGTCCGACAACCGTGCCCAAGCCGAAACAGAGCTGGCGGCCGGTACCCTGGACTACACCCATGACCTGGGCACCCTGGGCCTGACCTATATCCACGGCATCGACGTGGCCGACCAGTGGGCCAGCGAGTTCCAGAAGGGCCGCGAAGGCATGGATGTCTACAGCCTGCGCGGCGAAGGTGACGTCGGGCTGGAAAACACCCGCTTTGCCTTCGAGTATGCCTGGCAGGACACGCGCGGCGGCCGCGAGACCGCCTGGTACGCCGAGGCCAGCCATACCTTCGCCGAGGCCCCGTGGGCACCGCAGCTGACCTACCGCTACACCCGCTATTCGGCGGGCTGGGACCTGCTGTTCACCGGCCTGTCCAACGGCTACGGCACCTGGATCCAGGGCGAGGTCGCCGGCAACTATTCCGGGCCGTTCAACACCAACAGCGGCATCCACCATGTGGGCCTGAAGGCCACGCCACGGGACGACCTCACGGTCGGCGCGCTGTTCTTCGACTTCGACACCGTGCGCAGCCGCGACACCCTGAAGCTGGATGCCCAGGAGCTGGACCTGTATGTGGAGTGGGCGGTCAACGAGCACCTGATCGTCACCCCGCTGCTGGGGCTGTTCAAGCCACGCAAGGATCAAAGCAATGGCGGCAACCAGGTGGGAAGCGGGACCAACGTTTACAGCCAGCTGACGGTGGCGGTGCCGTTCTGACGGGCAGTCCTTTCAAGGTGTACAACGTTGGTTTTGCAGCGCCTGCAAGATCGAGCGCCGCCCGCGCGGCGCATCGCGACGCAAGGCCGCTCCCACATCTGTTTCGGGCCAGTCAATCCTGTGCCATGACCTTGTCCGCCTTGTTGGTCCGACTCGGTTTCAGCGTGGGCCCCACTGCTGTCCCACTTGACTCAAGGCATGGGCCAAGGCAGATAACCATGGCCTGACAGGTGTGGGAGCGGCCTTGTGTCGCGAAAGGGCTGCGCAGCAGCCCCAGGATCCATCAGCCCAACAGAAGGCGCAGGTCTGCGCCCACTTCAGCCAACGGCGGGCACCAGTAGTACCCCCCCGTCAATGGCCGGCTGAAGCGGTACAGGCCATCGACCACGCCATCCTCGAGCCCACTCATGCGCCGCAGCTGTACCTCGAAGGCATCCAGCGAGAAGCCCAGGGCGACGAACGCCAGGCCTGCGCCACGCTCGTCGGTCCAGGCCACCGAGCGACGCACCATGAACGCCTCCGGCGCGAAGCTTTCCTGGGCGGTGCGCTTGACGTGGGCCGACTCGGGCGCGTCGTCGAGCTCTTCGTTGTCACTCAGGCGGCGACCGATGATGTTGTCCTGCTCAGCCTGGGGCAACGACTTGAAGTACTCCAGGTCGTGCTTCCATAGCTGGAACGCGGCGAAGCTGGAACCCGCCAGTCCAGGCTGATCGCCCGGTACGATGGCGGCGGTGACGGCGTCTTCGTCCACCGGGTTTTCGGTGCCGTCTTCGTAGCCGGTCAAGTCATGGCCGCCGCGGTGCAGGAAACCATCGACGCTGTCGACCAGGCGCAGCGCCGGAGCCAGCGCCTGCTGCAGGGCCTGGGCGCGCAGGAACAACTCGCCGCGCTCGGCGCCGCGCAGCCACAGCCACAGGGCGTGCTGGGTCGCCGGGTTCTCCACCACCGCATCCAGTTGCGGGAAGCTGCGCAGGCCCGGCACTTCGCGGCCCAGGGCCTTGGCCAGCGGCGCGCCGATGCCCAGGATCAGGCGCTGCCCATCGACCTGCGGCAACAGCTGGTCGAGGACGGCGGGCAAGGCCTCGAGCGAATCGAGGGCGAAGAACAGGTGACGGGCATGGGCCGGCACCGGGGTGGCAAGCAGACCTGGCTGGAACGGCATGACAGGCGAATCCTCGGCAAAAGCGCGAATGCTACTGCGCCGGGCGATGCATCGCAACGCGACACAGGGCCGCTCGCCCCGGTAACAATCGGTTACCAAAGCGCGCCGTTTGCGATTAGCTATCGTTGCGCCACCCCCTACACTCCTCGGAATCCTTCGCCCGAGAGACCGCCCATGACCGCCTCCCCGCTGCTCACCGCCCTCCTGCCGCTGGCCCTGGGCATCATCATGCTCGGTCTGGGCCTGTCACTGACCCTGGCCGACTTCGCCCGGGTGGTGAAGTACCCCAAACCGGTGGTGATCGGCCTGGTCTGCCAGATCCTGCTGCTGCCGCTGGTGTGCTTCCTGATCGCCAACGGCTTCGGCCTCGAATCGGCACTGGCGGTCGGCCTGATGCTGCTGGCCGCCTCTCCGGGCGGCACCACCGCCAACCTGTTCAGCCACCTGGCCCATGGCGACGTGGCGCTGAACATCACCCTGACGGCGGTCAACTCACTGATCGCCATCCTGACCATGCCGCTGCTGGTTAACCTGTCGCTGATCTGGTTCATGGAATCGGACCAGGCCATCCCGCTGCAGTTCGCCAAGGTCATGCAGGTGTTCGCCATCGTCCTGTTGCCGGTGGCGCTGGGCATGCTGATTCGCCACTGGACGCCGCGTTTCGCCGCGCGCATGGAAAAACCGATGAAGATCGTCGCGGCGCTGTTCCTGGCTTTCACCATCGTCCTGGCCCTGGCCAAGGACTGGCAGACCGTGGTCGAGTACGCGCCGATCGTCGGTGGCGCCGCGCTGCTGTTCAACCTGCTCAGCCTCGCGGTGGGCTACTGGGTGCCGCGCCTGCTGAGCATCCCGAAACGCCAGGCGATCGCCATCGGCATGGAAATCGGCATCCACAACGGCACCCTGGCGATTGCCCTGGCCCTGAGCCCGACGCTGCTCAACAACGCGACCATGGCGGTGCCGGCAGCGATCTACAGCCTGATCATGTTCTTCACGGCGGCGGGGTTTGGCTGGTGGGTGAGTCGAGGGCATCGTCGCGAGGACGTCGCGGTCGAGACCGTCAATTGAAAACATCGCGGGGCAAGCCCGCTCCCACGAGTACCGTGGGAGCGGGCTTGCCCCGCGATAGGGCCATCAGCCCCGCCGCCGCTTCAGCTGTTGCTTCAGCACCCGCAAGGGCGGCGCGTAGAAGAACCCGAACGACACGCTGCCCTGGCGCCCCTTCACCGCATGGTGCAGGCGGTGCGCCCGGTACAGGCGCTTGAGATAGCGGTTGACCGGCTTTGGCGCGCGGGGCCAATGCCGGTGGAAGAAGCCGTCGTGGGCCAGCACATAGGCCACGCCATACCCCGCCACCCCGGCGCCGACCCACTGCAACGGCGCATGCCCGGCCTTGCCCAGGGCCACCAGCGCCGTGGCGATCAACCCCAGGGCCAGCAGGTAGATGTCGTTGGTCTCCAGCATGCCCAGCTGCGGCTCGTGGTGCGAGCGGTGCAGCCACCAGCCCCAGCCATGCATGACGTACTTGTGGGCCAGCGTGCCGACGCCCTCCATGGCCACCAGGGTGGCGAACAGCACGGCGAGATTGAACAACATGGATCGGTCCGGGGGTTTGGCAACGAAAGGCGCAAGGGTACCATTGCCGCCAGGTCATTCGGAGGGATTTTCCATGAAGGATGTGCACACCGCGGCCAGCACCGGCTACACCCGCCAGTCGAGCAACTATGAGCAGGGCCGGCCTGATTACCCCAGCGCCTTGCGGGCTGGCTGCGCGACACCCTGGGCATCGGCGCAGGTACCCCGGTGCTCGACCTGGGCGCCGGCACCGGCAAGTTCACCCGCCTGCTTACCGCCCTGGCGCCGCGCCTGACGGCAGTGGAGCCGGTGGCCGCCATGCGTGAGCGATTCCACGAGCGACTCCCCGAGGTTCCCGTGCTCGAAGGCACCGCCCAGCATATCCCACTGGCCGACGCCAGCCAGCAGGTGCTGGTCTGCGCCCAGGCCTTCCACTGGTTCGCCGATGCCGCCGCCCTGCGCGGGATGCACCGGGTACTGGCGCCGGGCGGGCGCCTGGGGCTGATCTGGAACGTGCGCGACGAAACGGTCGACTGGGTGGCGCGGATCACCGAGATCATCACCCCCTACGAGGGCGACACCCCGCGTTTCCACACGGGTCGCTGGCGCGACGCCTTCGCGGGCAGCCGCTTCAGCGCGCCGCAACTGACCACCCTGCCCCACGTCCATGAAGGCAACCCGCAGACGGTGATCCTCGAGCGCCTGCGCTCGGTCAGCTTCATCGCCGCCCTACCCCAGGCCGAGCAGGACAGGGTCATGGCCCGGTTGCAAGACCTGGTCGACAACCACCCGGCGCTCAAGGGCCGCGAGCGCGTTGCCTTCCCGTACCAGACCCAGGCCTACGTCTGCCAACGCCTGGCGTAATGCAATTGTCATGATTCATGCCTTGACCCTGCACGGGTCAAGGCGTATGGTCCGCCGCGCATTCAAGCATCCCCCACACAGGAGTCCCCTGCATTGGACAGTAGCCCCAGTCGATTGCGACAGGCCCACACGGCGAGCTAGTCCGGCAGCGCTCCTGCCACTGTCTCGCCGCACTCGGTAGACGGTGGTTTCCTTCAGCCCAGCGTGGCTGAACATTCCTCCTTCCTTTCCTGCCCTGCCACCTGGCTAGGCGCGTGGCCCTGCGCATTCCTCGCTTTCATTCGCGTCGTCTGCGGGCGGCGCTCGTGCGGGCCATCGCCCGCGGAACGGAGTTCGCTATGGATTGGAAAATCTTTCTGCTGCGCGTCAGCGTAGCCCTGCTGCTCGGCGCCCTGATCGGTGCCGAGCGTCAACTGCGCCAGCGTCTGACGGGCCTGCGCACCAACGCCCTGGTCAGCACCGGCGCCTGCTTGTTCGTGCTGATGACCCAAGCCGTGCCGGGCATGGCGCCCACCGATGCCTCGCGCATCGCCGCCTATGTCGTATCGGGCATCGGCTTTCTCGGCGGTGGCGTGATCATGCGCGACGGCTTCAACGTGCGCGGCCTGAACACCGCCGCCACCCTCTGGTGCACCGCCGCGGTCGGCGTGCTGTGCAGCCTCGGCCTGCTGCTGGAGGCGTCGTTGGGCAGCCTGGTGGTGCTGTGCGCCAACATCCTGCTGCGCGACCTCGCCCAGCGCCTGGACCGCCAGGACGTGGTGTCGGCCAGCGAGGTCGAGCAGCGCTACGAGGTGCGCATCGTCTGCCGCGCCGAGGACGAGATCCAAGTGCGCAGCCTGATGCTGCACAGCCTCAGCGACCCAGGCCTGCGCCTGCAGTCACTGCACAGCGAGGACCTGCCCGACCCGGCACGCCTGGAAGTGCGCGCCGAACTGCTCGGCACGCCGCAGGCGCCGACCCAGCTGGAGCGTCTGGTCGGACGGGTGAGCCTGGAGAAAGGTGTCAGCGCCGTGCGCTGGCAGTTGCAGGCCCAGGGTCTGCCCACTGACTAAACGTCGTCACGCACGTGCCGTTCGCGCAGTTCCTGGCGCTCCTTGGCCTCGACGCACAGGGTCGCGGTGGGCCGCAGCAGCAAGCGGCGCAGGCCGATCGGTTCACCGGTTTCCTCGCACCAGCCATAATCGCCACGGGCCAGGCGCTCCAGCGCCTGGTCGATCTTGTCCAGCAGCTTCTTCTCCCGCTCCAGCGAGCGCAGTTGCCAGTGGCGCTCCTCCTCGGCGCTGCCGATGTCGGCGGGGTCGCTGTGCACTTCCTGTTCGCGCAGGGCGCGGAACTCCTGCTCGATGCGCGTCTGCAGCTCGCCGCGCTGGGTCAGCAGCAGGTTGCGGAAGAACTGGCGCTGGGGTTCGTTCATGTAAGCAGTGGCGGGTTGTTGCAGCAGTTGCTCTTCAGTCATGGGGGTCACTCCGGGACACTGGGGGCGCCTTGCGGCCTTTTCGCGGCATGGAGCCGTTTCGACGGGATCTGGGGGATTCAGCGGTCGAACATCAAGGGCAAGCCCTGGCATTGGTCACGTACCCGCCCCTGGTGCCAGGCCAACTGTCCGGACACCACCGTGCTGCGCACCACATGGTGGAAGGCGCGCTGCTGGAACGGCGTCCAGCCGCAGTGCGCCAGGATCGGATCGTCAGCGACAGCCCGTGGGCTGGCCAGGCGCTCGACGATGGCGAAGTCCGCCCAATACCCCTCGCGCAGGAAGCCGCGTTCGCGAATGGCGAACAGTTCGGCCACCGCGTGGCTGGTCTTGTTCACCACCTGGGCCATGCTCAGCAGCCCCTCGCTGACCAGCTCCAGCGCCGCCGGCAAGGCATGCTGCACCAGCGGCAGCCCCGATGGCGCGCGGGTATACACGCGGCGCTTTTCCTCCAAAGTGTGCGGCGCATGGTCGGTGCCGATCACATCGATGCGGTCGCGGGCCAGGGCCTTGCGCAGGGCATCGCGGTCGGTACCGGTCTTGATCGCCGGGTTGCACTTGATCAGGTGACCGAGGCTGGCGTAGTCACTGTCGTCGAACAGCAGGTGGTGCAGGCACACCTCGGCGGTAATGTGCTTGCCGCTCACCGGGCCCGGCGTGAACAGCGCCAGCTCGCGCACCGTGCTCAGGTGCAGCACGTGCAGGCGCGTGCCGAAGCGCCGGGCCAGCTCCACCGCCAGGCTCGAGGAGCGGTAGCAGGCGTCGGCGTCGCGGATCAGCGGGTGTGCGGCGGGGGGAATGAACTCACCATGGCGGGCCCGCCACCAGCCCTCGTTCTCGAGGATGCTCGGAGTGTGCTCGCAGTGGGCCAGGACGAGGGTCGGCGCATAGACGAAGAGCTTTTCCAGTACCTGCGGGTCGTCCACCAGCATGTCGCCCGTGGAGGCGCCCATGAACACCTTGATCCCGGCCACTTCGCGCGGATCGAGGGCAGCGATGGTGTCCAGGTTGTCGCGGCTCACGCCGAAATGGAAGCCGTAGTTGGCCCGCGAACTCGCCGCCGCCCGCCGCTTCTTGTCGGCCAGCGCGTCCAAGGTCAGGGTCGGCGGGTTGGTGTTGGGCATGTCCATGTAGCTGGTGATGCCCCCGGCCACCGCCGCCCGCGACTCGCTGGCGATGCTGCCCTTGTGCGGCGCCCCCGGCTCGCGAAAATGCACTTGGTCGTCGATCATCCCCGGCAACAGCCAGGCGCCCTTGGCATCGATCTCCAGCGTCGCCCGGGCATTGTCGAGGCTGCCGGCGATCCGCTCGATGCGCCCGTGCCGCACCAGCATGTCGCCTTCGAACTCGCGTCCTTCATTGACCAGCCGTGCGTTGCGCACCAGCAATGTGTCCATGTTCAGAACTCGTTCTGCAGAGCCTTGTAGCCCTGGACCAGGTCGATGTTGGTGCGCGCCACGTCCTCGGAGAACTCCGAGGCCGACACGCTGACCGGCGGGTAACGCTCCAGGTCGGTGTGCGGGCCGATGTGCTCGGTGGGCGGCACATAGAAGCGCGGCGGCAGGTCGCGGCCATCGACCACCGAGTTGTGCCGCACCACGCTGCCGTCGCCGACCTTGCAGTTGAACAGCACGCTGTTGAAGCCGATGAACACTCGGTCACCGACCTCGCACGGGCCATGCACGATGGAGCGGTGGGCGATCGAGCTGTACTGGCCGATGCGCACCGCCGCGCCGGACTTGGAGTGGATCACCACGCCGTCCTGGATATTGGAGTTGGCACCGATGACGATCGGCTGCATGTCGCCGCTGCCATCCACCTCGTCGGCGCGGATCACCGCGTAGGGGCCGACGAACACGTTGTCATGGATGATCACCTTGCCGCAAATGATGGCGGTGTGGTCGATATAGGCCGACTCAGCAATTTGCGGGAGATGGCCGGAGGGGTTTCTGCGAATCACGGTAAGGGCCCTGCAAGGAAGGAAGAGCTAAATGTTACGTTATAACATTCACAATGCAACACCTCCTCACTCCGATCTGGCAAACTCCGCCTACCTGCGTGACAACGCGCGGGCGCATTATCGCACCTACAGGTCCTGATCCCCCATGCGTATCCGCCCCACCCTCGTCAGCGACATCCCCCTGCTTCCCGCCCTGGAACAATCCGCGGCCCAGGCTTTCCGGCAATTGCCGCACCTGACCTGGCTGGCCGACAGCGATGTGCTGGGCGAAGCCGAACACCTGGCGTTCGTCACCGAGGGCGGCAGCTGGGTTGCCGTGGATGATCAGGACCAGCCGCTGGGTTTCCTCTGCGCCAGCGCCACAGGCGACGCCCTGCACATTCACGAGTTGTCGGTCCGCCAGGAAGTCCAGGGCCAGGGCCTGGGGCGTGGACTGCTGGACCAGGCGCGGGCGGCCGCGCGCCTGGGTGGCTTGCCCTGGCTGACCCTGACCACCTTCGACGATGTCCCCTGGAATGCCCCGTTCTACGCCCGCTATGGCTTCGAGCGCATCCCGGCGTCGCAGGTCGATACACGGCTGCAAGGCATCCTCGCCGGCGAACTGGCCCATGGCCTGGGCAACCGCTGCGCCATGCGCCTGTCGCTCGGCGTTTGAGCGATGTTTTCATCCAACCGGCCATTGACGTAGAGTCGGATCACCCGCGGTAACGGACAACCCGATGGACAAGTACGCCCCCCGCCAGTGGCTCCCCCACGAGAAGCCCACCCTGCCCGGCTCGCCCTCGACGCCGCTGCACGCCCCGGCCAAGCGCCTGGCCTACGGCGTGGTCGGCCTGCTGGTGGCCATCACCGGCGGTCTGGGCAACGCCCTGGTGGTTGCCAACCTGCCGTTCCTGCAGGGTGCGCTGGGGGCCACCAGCGCTGAAATGGCCTGGTTGCCGGCCGCCTTCGTGATGACCAACGTGTCGATGAACCTGCTGCTGGTGAAGTTCCGCCAGGAGTTCGGCCTGCGCGCGTTCACCGAGGTGTTCCTGATGCTTTATGCCCTGGTCACCCTCGCCCACCTGTTCGTCAACGACCTCAACTCGGCCATCGCCGTGCGCGCCGCCCATGGCATGGTCGGCGCCGCGCTGAATTCGCTGGGCCTGTACTACATGATCCAGGCCTTCCCCGCGCAGTGGCGGCTCAAGGCGATGGTCCTGGGTTTGGGCGCCTCGCAGCTGGCGGTGCCACTGGCCCGGGTATTCTCCGAAGACCTGCTGCAGATCGCCGAGTGGCGCGGACTGTACCTGTTCGAGCTGGGCCTGGCCCTGACCGCGCTGGGCTGCGTGCTGCTGCTCAAACTGCCCCCCGGTGATCGCTTCAAGACCTTCGAACCCCTGGATTTCCTCACCTTCACCCTGATGGCCAGCGGCACCGCCCTGCTCTGCGCGGCGCTGTCGCTGGGACGCATCGACTGGTGGCTGGACGCGCCGTGGATCGGCGTCGCCCTGGCCGCCGCCATCGCCCTGATCCTCTCCGGCCTGGCCATCGAGCACAACCGCAGCAACCCGTTGCTGATGACCCGCTGGCTGGGCAGCGGCGCGATCATCCGCCTGGCCCTGTGTGTGGTCCTGATCCGCATGGTGATCTCCGAGCAGTCCACCGGCGCCGTGGGGTTTCTCCAGGCGCTGAACATGGGCAACGAGCAGATGCGCGCGCTGTACGCGGTGATGCTGTTGGGCGCGGTCACCGGGCTGGCCACCAGCGCCCTGACCATCACCCCCCAGCACCTGGTGCTACCGCTGTTCATCTCCCTGGCCGCCATGGCCACCGGCGCCTTCATGGACAGCACCTCGAGCAACCTGACCCGTCCGGCGCAGATGTACCTCAGCCAGTTCCTGCTGGCCTTCGGCAGCACCTTCTTCGTCGGCCCGTCGATGGCGCTGGGCATCGGCCATGTGCGCGCCAACCCGCGCAACCTGGTGAGCTTCTCGGTGCTGTTCGGTATCTGCAACAACCTCGGCGGACTGATTGGCTCGGCGTTGCTGGGCACCTTCCAGACCGTGCGCGAGAAGTTTCATTCCAGCCAGTTGATTGACCGCCTGAGCGCCCTGGAACCCCTGGTCAGCGCCCGCGTGCAGGGCGGTGGCGCCGGTTACGCCGGGGTATTGGCCGACCCGGCGCTGCGCAACGAGGCCGGCATGCGCCTGCTGGCCAACGCCGCGACCCGGGAGGCCAACGTGCTGGCCTACAACGATGTGTTCATGCTGATCGGTACCATCGCTATCCTGACCATGATCTGGATCTTCATTCGCAGCCTGTACCTGCGCTACAGCCACTCCACCAGCGGTGCTTCAAGCCGATGACCCAAGAGACGCCAACGACCACCACCACCGCCCTCGCCGAAACCCCGGAAGGCACGCCGCCGCCCAGCGAACCGACCAGCCCGGCGCGCACCCGGCGGGTGCGCCTGCTGTCGTCGCTGAGCTTCGCCGCCGTGGCCCTGGCCGGTATCCTGCTGGTGCTCTACGCCTGGCGCCTGCCACCGTTCAGCAGCGCCATCGAGAGCACCGAGAACGCCCTGGTGCGCGGCCAGGTGACGATCATCGGGCCACAGCTGGGCGGCTATATCGTCGAGGTGCCGGTGCACGACTTCCAGTTCGTCAAGCAGGGCGACCTTCTGGTACGCCTGGACGACCGCATCTACACCCAGCGCCTGGCCCAGTCCATCGCCCAGCTCAAACAGCAGGAAGCGGCGCTGGCCAACAACCTGCAGCAACGCAACAGCGCCGAGGCCGGCATCGCCCAGCGCCAGGCCGCGATCAGCGACGCGGCAGCCCAGGCCGAAAAGGCCAAGGCCGACCTGCAGCGCAACCAGGCGCTGGTCAGCGATGGCTCGGTGTCACGCCGCGAACTGGACCTGAGCCGCGCCAGCCATGCCGCCGCCGTCGCCAGCCTGGCCCAGGCCAGGGCCGCGCTGGAAATCGCCCGCCAGGATCGCGAGACGGTGATCGTCAACCGCGCTGCGCTGCAGGCTTCGGTGGAGAATGCCAAGGCCGCCGTGGAGCTGGCCCGCATCGACCTGGACAACACTCGGGTCAAGGCGCCGCGCGACGGCCAGTTGGGGCAGATCGGCACCCGCCTGGGCGCCTACGTCAACCCCGGCGCGCAGTTGATGGCGCTGGTGCCGGACACCTTGTGGGTGATCGCCAACCTGAAGGAAACGCAGATGGCCAACGTACGCATCGGCCAGCCCGCCACCTTCACCGTCGATGCGCTCAACCACCTGAAGCTGCGCGGCCATGTGCAGCAGATCTCCCCGGCCACCGGTTCCGAATTCGCCCTGCTGCAGGCCGACAACGCCACCGGCAACTTCGTCAAGATCGCCCAGCGCATCCCGGTGCGGATCACCGTCGATGACGATCAGCCCGAGGCCAGGCAACTGCGGCCGGGGATGTCGGTGGTGGTGAGCATCGATACCCGCCAGGCGCAGTGATCGGCGGCATCAGAACCGCTCCGCCACCATCTTGAACGGATAAGGCCGCGCCTTGTACTTGCCGATCTTGCCGCGCTTGGGCAGCGACACCTTGTGCTCTTGGCTGAGGTCCTTGTAAGGGATCTGCTGCAACAGGTGGCTGATGATGTTCAGCCGCGCCTTGCGCTTGTCCTCCGAGCGCGCCAGGTACCACGGTGCCCAGGATGAGTCGGAGGCGGCGAACATGTCATCGCGGGCACGGGTGTAGTCGTCCCAGCGGGTGTAGGACTTGACGTCCATCGGCGACAGCTTCCACAGTTTGCGACCGTCGCTGATGCGGTCCTGCAGGCGGCGGGTCTGTTCCTCGGCGCTGACTTCGAGCCAGTACTTGATGAGGATGATCCCCGACTCGACCATCATCCGCTCGAACATCGGCACCACGGTGAGGAACTTGTGGGCCTGCTCGTCGCTGCAAAAGCCCATCACCCGTTCCACCCCAGCGCGGTTGTACCAGCTGCGGTCGAAGATCACCACCTCGCCCGCCGCCGGCAGGTGGGTCAGGTAGCGCTGCGCGTACATCTGGGTCTTCTCGCGCTCGGTGGGCGCCGGCAGCGCCACCACGCGGAACACTCGCGGGCTCACGCGTTCGGTGATGGCCTTGATGGTGCCGCCCTTGCCGGCGCCATCACGGCCCTCGAAGACGATGCACACCTTCAGGCCCTTCTCCACCACCCACTGCTGGAGCTTGACCAGCTCGACGTGCAGCCGCCGTAGCTGCGCCTCGTAGGTCTTGCGTCCGAGTTTCTCCGTGACGTCACCCTTGCGTTTCTTCCCCTCGCCCTTGGCCATCGGCGGCTCCTCTGTGCTCGTTGCAGGTCTGTCCGTTGACGGCTGCCCGAAGGTGCCGGAGCGGACCCGAGGAGTATGGATGAGCATCGGCATTTTGCCGGAACTGGCGCAACGCGGGCGTTGCCAAACAGCGCACAGCGCCGAGGATATGTCGTCTTGCCATGATTGCGGGGGCTCTGGCCCGCGGGTTCTAATCCCGTACCAGCCGGCCTGGCCGGCGCGCAACCCTGCAATTGGCAACTCAAGGAAGCCTTACAATGGACAGGAAGATCATACCGCTGGCACTGCTGGCGACCCTGGTCGGCTGCTCGGACGGCCAACAGCCCGACGAAGCCGAGCTGCGCCAGGCCGCCCAGGCCTACCTCGACACCCGGTACCCGCACTGTTTCGTGATCAGTGCCTTCCCCACCCGCACCCGTGACTTCGATGTGGAGGGCACCAACAAGGCCTTGCACGCCCTGGCCCGGGTCGGGGTGGTCAGCGAGCGGGAAGTCGCCCGTACGGAGGTGCCGGAGCGCCTGTGGCAACCAGCGCGCACTGACATCTACTACGCCTATGACCTGACCGACGAGGGCCGGCGTTACTACAAGGCCGACGCCCGGCCCAGGGCGAACGGCGCCAGCACCGGCGGGCTGTGCTTCGGCAAGGCCCGAGTCACCGCCGTCAAGGGTTTCAGCGCACCTGTCGAGCACAATGGCCGACGGCAGTCCCAGGTGACCTACAGCTACCAGGTCACCGAGCTGCCGGTATGGGCCAGTGACGCGGCGGTCCAGGCCAACATCGCCGGGCTTGGGCTGGCGGCGGGCAGCTCGGCCAAACCGCTGGAGGAAACCCGATCCATGGTGCTCACGGCTCAGGGGTGGGTGCACGAGCAGTTGCTGGCCAACTGAACGGGGTGTGTTAATCCTGGGAAAATCCGTGGCCTCCATTCTTGCCTCGATCCGGCTGCCAGGGTGGCCGGTTTCAAGGTCAATCAATGGAGGTTTTCCGGTGAACAAATCCTTAGCATCTGTGCTCGCACTTTTAGTAATGATCTCGGCGGGTTCGGCTTTTGCGGAAGGTGGTGCTGATCGCCTCAAGGAACGGAGCGATCAGTGGGCGCTGCAGCGGCAGCAGGCTGAGCAGGTTGCCCAGGGGGGCGTGCCCTTGTCGGATCAGTCGCGGGGTGGGCAGCAGCAGGGGGTTGGGAGTGACGATAAGCCGTCCAGTTGATTAGGTTCGGGTTCGGGGAGATTGTTTTGATTTTTGTATGCGCATTCGTAGGTGATGTCGACATTTAGTCACCTTTTCGCCTTTACGGCGACCTACTTTTCTCTAGGGAAAAGTAGGCAAAACCGTTCCGCTCCGTTCATCCGGCCCCTGCGCTACGCTCCGGGGTTCCCTCGCTCCGTTCTTGCTCCCGGGAGGACCGCGCTGAACGCCCCATCCTGGGGCGCAGCGCTTGACGGCCATCCATGGCCGTCACCTCCCTTCGCAAGAACTCCGCTCGGCCTCCTGAAGTCGCAATTGGTGGCGCCTGAACTACCGCGCGCTTAGAAGCAAGAGCAAGAGCAAGAGCAAGAGCAAGAGCAAGAGCAAGAGCAAGAAGCGCGAAGTTAGTTGTTTCACTATTAGTTATGTATTGACTGTTCCGGCCCTTTCGCGGGTCAAGCCCGCTCCTACAGGGTTATATATAACGACGACTATTGCGTGGGAGCGGGCTTGCCCCGCGAAACGATCGAAAGATTAATAAATCTCCAACTAGCGACAGCTGCGCCAGTTCAGGCGCCGCCCGTAACTTCGCGACTTCAGGAGGCCGAACGCAGGACTTGCGGAGGGAGGTGACGGGCATGGATGCCCGTCAAGCGCTGGGGCCCAGGATGGGCCCTGCAGCGCGGTCCTCCCGGGAGCAAGGCCGGAGTGAGGGAACCCCG